>NZ_JBZCMS010000003.1:0-545727 GCF_058267595.1 Paenibacillus mobilis | reverse complement strand
CCACAGATATCAATGGGGACGTAAAAAGATGACTCCTGTACAGTACAGGAATCATCTTTTATCTGCGGCTTAAAACCACAAGTCCCTTTTTTTACAAGTGTCCTTGACAAAGGGTACAGTTCAAAATGCTTCCAGGCGTCTTTTTGCTTTTTTTATAATTAATGACCTTAAGTCTTCATCTTCATGGACTTGCTGATCAAGCCTGGCCTTAGCCTGCGGAAATCGCAGACTCATGGTATAATTTAGCTTGTACAACTGAACTTGGGTGGGGAGTATCGCCTCCGGATTGGAGGTGATGCTTATGCAATTTTCGTTCTCGGAAGTGATTATGCTCGGAATGTTTGTCCTTGCGCTGCTCGCGTACCTGAATAGACGAAAATAACCCGCCCAGGTTAGCGCCAGGGGAACGGGTTATTTTCAAGACAAATTTCCTGGAGGTTTCCATCCAAGTGTTGTACCGGGGAGGCTGTGGCGCAGCCCCCTTGTTTCTATTGTTATCTTAGCATACCACGTAATATACCTCAATATTACGTGGTATGAAGTCATGCTACGTGTTATTGTTCTGATAATATTAAAAAGGAACGGTGATACCATCAAAACGATTAAAAATTGGATTATGGTGGGTTTAGTGTTTTGCGGAATCTTTCAACTGCTATTTTATGTATTAAGGCAATGGATATTCGCGCACCTAGCCTTTCCATCCCCCTACGACAATATGATTCAGATGATCAGCCTGATAGGTATTTTTTTATTGTCGGTCCTTTTTGCTGTGCTTCTGGTTATAGGAAACTCTAAACATTAAAAACGCGGCCCTCCGAAATCCCGGAAAGCCGCGTCCTGACTGCCTTTTATGGAATGCTGGTGAAGGGACTCGAACCCCCGACCTACGCGTTACGAGTGCGTTGCTCTACCAACTGAGCTACACCAGCATAATTTAGAACAGCCGTATTAATTATTATATAGTTCCGATAACCAATTTTCAACGGACATACAAACCGGGACGCCCTCAAGTTGCAGGATCTAATTTAATTTATCCCCGGTTTTCCTGCTTATTCTCCCGCTAGCGCCCCGTTTCTCTTCCTTGCTCGCTTGCTCGCATTTCTGCTTTTAAAGCTTTTCCCGGACAGAACGCAGCTTCTGCTCGGAGGAGGATTCCTTGTCGCGCCGGTCGTCGATTTTGATCGAGGTCGACACCCGCTGTACCCCCTGCGCAAAAGGCGATTCATGCAAAGCCTGAATGGCTGCGAACACCCGGTCCAGCGGTCCTTCGATAATCGTGCTCATGGACGTGAGCGTAAACCGGATCCCCTCCTGACTTTCCAGCACCCGCTGCATGTCCGCCACGTAAGCGCTCAAGCTAGTCGAACCTGTCCCCACCGGAAGCACCGTTACCTCTGCGATTGCCATGCCTGCCCACTCCTTCGTTCGTTATTTGTCGCCTATATTGTAACAGCCTGCACCGAAATTACCAAAATCGCCATAATCAAATTTGAAAAAAATTCACATCTGCCCGCGGGCCAGTCAGGACAGGACGTCCAGGCTTACGGCCCCTTTGATGTGACTTTTTTATCATTGCCGAACACTAGATGTTGTTGTATGATCATTTGGAATCAACGATATGTAGTGTGAATGAAACAAAACCTTAGCCTAACCATCCCTTTTTTAAGAGTGCCGCAATCCGGCGTCATCCTACATAGACCGGCCACAGCCGGTCCTTTAAACCCTATATGCCAACTTGTATTTCAAACGACATATAAGACCATTTTTCGGAAGGGAGTTCAAAGCAAATATGGCACTACTTCAACCTACTTACGAAGCCAATGAACATCTGCTGCGTGAAATGATCGCGGTGGGAGAGGACATCATCGACAGCAAGGATCTGGATCTGATCCGGGAGAATGCAAATTTGAACGGGGAGAGTTTTTCGGGGAAAATGAGTAAACTCGGCAGTGAATACGCCAAATGGTATGCCAAACATTTTATCATGCCCAAACCTGTCGTCCGGGCGATTGAGGACAACTACGTTTATGTCCATGATCTGGACCAATACGCGATCGGCACGACGAACTGCATTTTCATTCCGTTCGACAAGCTGCTGGGCGGCGGCTTCAACACCGGGAACGGCAGCGTCAGACCGCCGAATTCGATTATGACGGCGATGGCGCTGGTCGCGATTATTTTCCAATCCCAGCAAAATGCCCAATACGGCGGCGTCTCCGCCAGCAAAATCGACCACGACCTTGCGCCTTACGTGGCCAAGTCGTTCAGCAAATATTTCCGTAAAGGACTGTCCTATTTCGAAGAGGAAGACGGCGCAGAGCCGGACGAAATCAGCATGTCCAGCTTTACGCTGCAGCTCCGTTACCCGAAATCCTTCCGTTATGCCCTGAAAGAAACCGAAATCGAAACGCTGCAGGGCGCGGAAAGCCTGATCCACAACCTGAACACCATGTCCAGCCGCGCAGGCGGTCAAATTCCGTTTACGAGCATCAACTACGGAACCTGTACGTCGGCGGAAGGGCAAATGGTGACCGACGCTCTGCTGAACGCCACCATGCGGGGGCTGGGCAGCGGGGAAACGCCGATTTTTCCGATTCAGATCTTCAAGTGCAAGCAGGGCGTCAACCAGTCGCCTAAAGACCCGAACTACGCCCTGTTCCTGAAAGCGGCCGAATGCTCGGCCAAACGGCTGTATCCGAACTTCGCCAACCTGGATGCTCCGCTGAACCTTCAATATTACGATCCATCCGATCCGGACACCGAATTTGCGACGATGGGCTGCCGCACCCGGGTGCTCAGCGACCGCTTCGGCCGCAACAAGCTGTCCGGCAAAGGTAATCTGTCCTTTAACACCCTGAACCTGGTCAAGCTGGGGATTGAATACGGAACGGCGCTCGGCAAACGGAAAAAAGCAGACGAGACCGGCTTCTACCGCGCCCTCGAGCATTACCTGGACATCGCGCTGGACGGCCTGCTGCACCGCTTCGATATCCAGTGCCGGCAGAAGGCGAAAGCCTCCGACTTTATGATGCGGGAAGGCGTCTGGGAGGGAGGAGAACAGCTTGCCCCGGATGAACCGGTAGGTGAGCTGCTGAAGCACGGCAGCCTGTCGCTTGGATTCATCGGCGTCGCCGAATGCATGAAGGCCTTATACGGCAAACATCACGGCGAAGACGAGCAGGTGTTTGAGAAGGCCTTACGGTTGATCGCTTATATGCGGGCCTATTGCGACCGGAAAAGCGATGAGCTTGATTTGAACATCACGCTTTTTGCTACCCCTGCTGAAGGTTTGTCCGGCAAATTCACGAAACGCGACCGTCATTATTACGGTTCGCTGCCGGGCATCACCGACCGTGAATATTACACGAACTCGTTCCATATTCCCGTGTATTACGAAATTCAGGCCGCGCGGAAAATCCAGCTTGAAGCGCGTTTCCATGACCTGTGCAATGCCGGAGCCATCTCCTACATCGAGCTGAACGGCAACGCCCGCAGCAATCCGGCGGCTTTCCTGGGCATCGTGCAGTATGCGCTGTCCCAGCAGGTCAGCTACTTCAGCATCAATCACCCGATCGACCGCTGCTCGGCCTGCGGTTATGAAGGCATTATCGGCTCCGTTTGCCCGTCCTGCGCCAGCCATGAGGAAGACGTGCACATCCGCCGCCTGCGCCGGGTGACCGGCTATTTAACCGGGGATTTCCAGACCCGGTTTAACAGCGCCAAGCAGGCCGAGGTGCGGGACCGGGTCAAACATACGCCATGAATTTGTGCGGCTATTACCCGGAATCCATTAATGAAGGCGAAGGCCTGCGGGCATCGATTTTTATCAGCGGCTGCCGGCACCGGTGCAAGGGCTGCTTCAGTCCGGCTACGTGGAATTTCAATTACGGGGAGCCGTTTACCCTGGACAGGCAGGACGAAATCATCCGCGACATCGCCGGAAATCCGCTGCTCAGCGGCGTCAGCCTGCTCGGGGGCGATCCCTTTTTCTCCGCTGCCGAAGTCGGCAGCTTTCTTGACCGGCTGTACGAGCAGGCTGGGCCGGTCAACATTTGGATCTATTCCGGCTATACCTACGAGGAGTTGACGGCGGACCCTTCGGCTGCCGAAAACGCCCTGCTCCGCCGCTGCCATGTGCTGGTGGACGGCCGTTTCGAAGAAGCGCTGCGGGATACCTCCCTCCGCTACTGCGGCAGCTCCAATCAAAGGCTAATCAACATCCCGGCCAGTCTGGCTTCCGGCCAGGTGGAGCTTTGGGAGCCAACCATCCGGTTTTGAAGGGCTGCATAGAACTCATAGGGCTTCACAAAAAAAAAACAGCGGCACCGATTCTCTAATTCGGCCCGCTGTTTTTATTATTTTTTAAATCCGTCTTCAAGCATTCCCCATACCTGCTCAAACTGGTCGTCGATCTCCGCCTCTATCCATTCGTAAGCATGTGCCGGGTGGTGGAAACGGGCAGTGGCCTGAAATAAGGCCAGGGCCATTTTAGCCGGGTCCCCCGGCCGAATCTGACCTTTGTCCATGCCGGTTTTAATTAAGGACGTTAAATGTCCGCAAAGCACGGAAATGTGCTCGGAGACCAGGGCGGCCGAAGCTTCCGTTACCTCTGCGTACATTTTGAACATTTCGGCATCGTGTTGGGAAAAATCCCGTTTCAGCTTTATCAGTCCCTTAATATAGGCTTTAAGCCGGTCGGGAATATAGGCCTCAGATTCAGCTTCGGATTCGGCTCCCACTTCCATCCCCCCGCTGATTTCCTCTAACGGTTTGCTGATCATCTGCTCCAGCCAGCGTTCGGTGACCGCCTCCTTCAAAGCGGCTTTGGTATCATAATGCCGGTACAACGTACCATGGCTTACCCCCAGCAGCTTGGCCACATCCGTGACCGAGGTTTTGTCCGGTCCAAATCTGCGTAATGCCGTCTCGGCGGCATCCAAAATTTCCGTTTTAGTCAGGACAGCTGATTTTTTGCTCATAACTTCCAGGAACACCTCCTGCATCACTCTGTTCCTTTTATCGTAACATACCCTCTGTCAAATGACGATTTATAATTTTTGTTATTATTTAAAAAGAAAAGCAAGCCTCCCTGAACTGTACACCATGGAGACCTGCTATAGATATTGGCGAGGTCACCAAGATGCTTGTTCCGGACCTCGCCTTTTATTTGCCGTCGAACAAATCGCCAAGCCCGCCGAGCAGGCTGCCTTCCTCACGCCGGCCTCCGCCGATTCGCGAAGCGGCCATAATCCGGTCCGCCATCCGGTTAAACGGCAGCGATTGTACCCAAACCTTGCCCGGCCCGCGCAGCGTGGCGAAAAATAAACCTTCGCCGCCAAACAGGGCGGACTTCACTCCTTTTACAAATTCGATGTCATATTCGACGCCAGACGTGAAAGCCACCAGACAGCCGGTATCGAGGCGCAGCACCTCGCCCGGAGCAAGCTCTTTCTCCAGTACGTAACCGCCCGAGTGGACAAACGCCAGGCCGTCTCCCTCAAGCTTTTGCATAATAAACCCCTCGCCGCCAAAAAAGCCGGTTCCCAGCTTGCGCTGAAACTCGATGCCGATCGAAACGCCTTTGGCTGCGCACAGGAAGGAGTCCTTCTGGCAGACGATTTTGCCGCCGTAGCTTTGCAGATCAAGCGGGATAATTTTGCCGGGATAAGGTGCCGCAAACGTCACCGCCTGGCGCCCGCCATATCCGGTATGCGTAAAGATGGTCATAAAAAGGCTTTCTCCGGTCAGCAGCCGCCGTCCCGCGCCCATCAGCTTTCCGAACATGCCGCTGCCCTGTCCGCCGCTGCCGTCGCCGAATACGGTTTCCATCCGGATATCCGGATCCATCATCATAAAGCTGCCTGCTTCAGCTACTACGCTTTCTCCGGGGTCAAGCTGGATTTCCACGCACTGCATTTCTTCGCCAAGAATTACGTAATCGATTTCGTGGGCACTCATTTTTACCTTCTCCTTCCGGTCTTAAGCCGCAGAAAAACAAAACATCTTTGTTTCTAAGCCTGATGTTTATTTAAAAATTCCAGCATACGGCGGTATACCAAAATTTCGTTGCTCCGTTTGGAGAACCCGTGTCCTTCGTCCTCAAGCACCACGTACTCCACCTCGGTCCCCTGTTCCTTCAGCGCGGCTACGATCTGATCGGATTCGGCTTTGACGACACGCGGATCGTTGGCGCCCTGAATAACCAGCATCGGCTTTACCATCTGCTTCAAATAAGTGATCGGAGAATCCTTGGTCAAACGCTCCTTGTCGCGCACCGGATCGCCCAGCCAGCGCTCCATGATCGGCTTCCAGTCCTCCGGCACGGAATCGATGAACGTAAACAGGTTGCTCGGGCCAAAAATATCCACCGCCGCCCGGAAATACTCCGGATGGCGGCCCGCCAGCAGCAGCGTCATGTAGCCGCCGTAGCTGCCCCCGACCACAAAAAGTTTCTCCCGGCTGGAAATGCCCTGGTCAAACAGCCACTCCATGCCGGCGACGCAGTCCAGCCGCGGCCCTTCGCCCCAGTCTCCTTCAACCCTTTTTACAAATTCGGAGCCGTAGCCGGTGCTTCCCCGGAAGTTAGGCGCAAAGATGTTGTAGCCGTAAGCCAAGATAAACTGGAACATCGCCCGGAAAAACTTGCCCTCCGCCGCCTGCGGACCGCCATGAGGCCAGAAAACGGTGTATCCGTTGGCCACCTCCGGTTTGGCCTTGAACAGCAGGGCTTCGATTTCTAGCCCGTCATAAGAAGGGTAGCGGACCACGTCCGGATATACCAGATCCTCCTGCGCGAGGCCGGTCACGCGGTTTTGCGTAAGCGCCGTCCATGTTCCATCCGCGTCCGCATAACGATAAATGTTAAACGGCTGCACCGCGCCGCGTCCCAAAATATAAACCGTGCCGGATTTGGCAACGACGGCTTTTTCTACGACATCCACCGGCAGCCTGACCGGCACTGCTTCTCCGCCCTCCAGAGGTTTCACGTACATCCGGTTTTCGGTGCCTTTTTCCGTCCAAATATAAAGCAGGCCCGAATCCTTATGCCATTTGATGTCCGTTACCGTCTCGCCGCCGATCTGGCATACGCTCGTGTATTCCCGGCTCGCCAGGCTGTATTGCATCACATAGGCATATTCGCTTTCAAAATCGGTTATGTAAAGCAGCGTATCGTTGTCCGTAAACACAAAGCCATGGCTGAGTTGAACCGCTCCGGGGTCCGGCGACAGATCGATTTCTTCCCCATCTGTTAGCACAAACGCCAGCTGATGCGTGTTGGCGTAGGCTTTTACGAGTACAAGCCGGTTTTCCTCAGGGCTTACCGCCTCCAGGGAGGTTGTGGTCTCTTTGCCTGCGTAAAGCAGCTTGTCTTCCCCGGTCTTCAGGTTGAGCAGCCTGGAATTCAAGAAGCTCGGATTCTCGCGGGAGGTCGCATAATAGAGACGTTCTCCGTCTTCGGATAAATGCACGATATAAAACTTGTCCCCGGGTTCGCCTTCGATCAGCTTCTTCGGGCTGCCGCCCTCCGGAGGAAGAGCGTATACGTGATAATTTTCGTCTCCGTCCCGGTCAAAGCCGGCCAGCACAAACCGTCCCTTCGGATCAGTTTTGATCGTATTGACATTCTGATTGTTGTAAGTCAGCGGAAAAGGGTACGTGTCCGGCAGATTCATCCCCCATAAATTGGGCTGCCCGTTCAGGTTGCTGCTGAAAATCAGCCTTTTCTCGTCAGCGGTTACCGTGAAATCGCGAATCGCATAGGTTTGAAAAAACTGCTCCACATCCGGTTTTGGAAATTGGATCATCCCTGCGCCTCCCTAACATAAATGGATTGGTTATGCTGGAAAAATTTAAGAAGTCCTGTTCCTTATCATAAGCGATCAGACCGGGAAAGTCGAAGGGAGAATGCCTTTCGGCCGGCGCGGGCTGTGCCGGAAACCGTTAGACCTCGAAGCCGGAAGGCCTTCCCGTTAATCACCCCTTCCTTGGCGGCTGCATACCCTATCCCATAGTAAAAACGCCCAGAAAGGAGCCCACCCTTTTCCCATGAATCCAAAATATCCTTATTACGGAACCGAAACCGTCTGCGAAGAGCAGATTATATCCTTTCCTCCCCAGCATCAGGACCGGCAGCCGGGCATTGAAAGCGAAATGGTGCCTTTGCCGATCTGGGATAATCCTGCCTACAAAGGCAGCGGCAAGCTGGAGGGTAAAATCGCGTTGGTCACAGGCGGAGACAGCGGCATCGGACGCGCCACCTCCGTTGCTTTTGCCAAGGAAGGCGCAGACGTCGCCATCGCTTACCTGTACGAAAGATCCGATGCCATGGTAACGAAACAGGCTATTGAGCGGCTCGGACGCCGCTGCCTGCTGCTTGAAACCGATTTGCGCGTCAAAGCCAACTGCGAGGAGGTCGTCCGCAGAACGCTGGCTACCTTCGGCAAACTTGATGTCCTCGTCAACAATCACGGGGTTCAATTTCCTCAAGACAGCATCGCCGATATTACCGATGAGCAGCTGTACCGGACTTACCAGACCAATATCCTGTCCTACTTCCATCTGGTGCAGGCCGCGCTGCCGGCTCTAAAGCCGGGTTCCTCCATCATCAATACCACTTCCGTTACGGCTTACAGGGGAGCTAAAGTCCTGGTCGACTATTCCTCGACCAAAGGGGCCGTTGTCAGCTTTACGCGTTCCCTCGCTCTCCAGCTCGTCGATAAGGGGATTCGCGTAAACGCGGTAGCCCCGGGTCCGATCTGGACGCCACTTATCGTATCCAGCTACGACGCCAATACCGTCAAAACCTTTGGCCTGGATTCCGCCATGAAACGGGCCGGCCAGCCGTATGAACTGGCTCCCGCTTACGTCTTCCTGGCCAGCGAGCTGTGCTCCTCCTTCGTAACGGGCGAAGTGATGCACGTCAACGGCGGACAGATGGTAACGACTTAAGGAACATCCGATCGGCAACAAAAAGGGAAAAGCAGCGGCACGCTTCGACAAGCGGCCGTCCTTTTCCCCGCAAACCAAAAAGGTGCGGCCCGCGGAATACTCCGTCAGGACCGCACCTTTTGTTTTTCCTGTATCCTGCTTTAAGCTTTCACGAAACGCAATACCTCAGCCAGAACTTGCTCCACGGTATAAACCTCGCTGCGGTCCTCCGCACGGTTCTTAAACTCGACCAGGCCTTCGCCCGCCTGCTTGCCGACGGTAACGCGGATCGGCATCCCCATCAGATCGGCATCTTTAAACTTCACGCCTGCGCGTTCATCGCGGTCGTCGTACAGCACTTCAATGCCCGCTGCCTGAAGCTGTTCATATAGCTGCTCGGCGAGCCCCCGCTGCGCTTCGTCTTTCGCGGCGATTTGAATCAGGTGAACATGGAACGGGGCAATGCTGACCGGCCAAACCATGCTGCCGCCGTCCGAGCGCTGCTCGGTGATGGCCGACAGGATCCGGGAAATGCCGATGCCGTAGCAGCCCATAATCATCGTCTGCGATTTGCCTTCCTGATCCAGGAACGTTGCGCCCAGAGCCTGACTGTATTTAGTACCCAGCTTGAAGACGTGGCCCACTTCGATGCCGCGGTGGAATTGAAGCAGCTGTCCGCAGCGAGGGCAAACGTCGCCTTCGGTCGCGTTGCGAACGTCGGCCACCTTCGTGATTTGCAGATCACGGCCAGGGATAACCTTTTTCAGGTGGTAGTCCTTCTCGTTGGCACCGACGATCCAGCTGGCCACATTCATGACTTCGCGGTCGGCAACCACCGTTACGTCCAGGCCAACAGGGCTTGCAAAACCGGCCACAAAACCGGCCGCAGCCACTTCTTCGCTTTCAGCCAGGCGGATGTCTTCGAAACCAAGCACGTCCTGAAGCTTCAGCTCGTTCACTTCATGATCGCCGCGGATTAATACCGCTACGATTTTTCCGTCCGCTACGTAAATCATCGTTTTGACAAGCTGATCGGCAGGCACGCCCAAAGTCTCGGACAGCTGGGCAATGGAAGCGGAACCCGGCGTATGGATTTTTTCGTAAGCAGGAGCCCCCTCATCGTTGCGGGCTTTCTCCGTAAAGCCGATTTCGGCTTTCTCCAGATTCGCCGCGTAATCGCAGGCCGTGCAGCTTACGATGGTATCTTCGCCGATTTCGGCAAGCGCCATAAATTCGTGATTTTCGCCTTCGCCGCCGATGGAGCCGGCATTGGCTTCCACCGCGCGGAAATCCAGGCCCACACGGGTGAAAATCCGGCTGTAAGCGTTGTACATATCCTTGTAAACCTTGTCCAGCCCTTCCCAGTTCACGTCAAAGGAATAAGCATCCTTCATCATAAACTCGCGGCCGCGCAGCAGCCCGAAACGAGGGCGGCGTTCGTCGCGGTATTTCGTCTGAATCTGGTACAAATTCATAGGCAGCTTGCGGTAAGAATTGACGTCATTGCGGACAAGCGTCGTGATGACTTCCTCGTGGGTGGGACCGAGGGCGAATTCGCGGTCATTGCGGTCTTTCAGACGGATCAGCTCAGGTCCGTAAACCTGGTAACGGCCCGACTCCTCCCACAGCTCGGCAGGCTGCATCGCAGGCATCAGCAGCTCCTGCGCACCCGTGCGGTCCATTTCCTCGCGGACGATGTTGGACACCTTTCTGAGCACTCTCCAGCCAAGCGGCAAATACGAATACACACCGGCAGCCAGCTGGCGGATGTAACCACCGCGCAGCAGCAGCTTATGGCTGTTTGCTTCGGCATCCCCTGGTGCTTCCCTTAATGTTGGAACCAATAATTTGTCTTGTCTCATTTCAAAATTCCTCCTTGGAAAAATAAAAAAGAACGCATCTCCCTAGGGACGAATGCGTTCGTGGTACCACCCTAATTCCTATGTCCGGCCAGCCAAACCGTATGGCAACGGCAGACCAGAGCATAATCTCAAAATCCGGTAACGGGGATGAACCGGCATCCGACCGCACGCAGCAGCCGGTGCAGCTCGCAAGTAGGGAGAATCAATCGCGTCGTAAAGCCTCTCAGCATAAAAACGGCTTATTCTCTGAACGACCGGGTTTAACTCTCATGGCTTGGTCCAAGCTGGTTGGATGTTTCCTCAATATAGCCTAATTTACCGCTAACCGGCGTTTCCGTCAATGGGAAAGTTGCAGCACAGGCTGTATCTCCAACATGGACAGATTAAGCAAAAATTATTCCTGCCGCAGACAAGCGGCTGCTTTACAGCGCGTCGATGAGGTCGCCGGCCAGCAGCGAAGCTGCGCCGCCGCGCGCGGCGGCCGCCTTGTCTCCGGCGGCTCCGTGCAGGTAGACGCCGAGGCAGGCAGCCGAGGCGGCGTCATGGCCCTGGGCGAGCAGGCTGGCGATGAGGCCTGTGAGCACATCGCCCGTGCCGCCGGTCGCCAGGCCGGGATTGCCGGTCGCGTTAACGAAGACGCGGCCGTCCGCCGCCGCGACGACGGTGCGGGCGCCCTTGAGCACGAGGGTGACCCCGTGCTCGGCCGCGAAGCGGCGGGCCAGGCCGAGGCGGTCCCGCTGGACCTCGGCCGTGGGAATGCTGGCGAGACGGGACATCTCGCCGGGATGCGGCGTCAGGATCGTCGGCGCATCCCGGCGCGGCCAGGCCTTCAGGCCGTCCGCCGCCGCAAGGATGTTGAGCGCGTCCGCGTCGAGGACAAGCGGCTTGCCCGCGCCTTCCCATAAGGCGCGAAGCCAGTCCGTGTCGCCGTCAAACCGGCCCAGGCCCGGTCCGGCGGCGAGCACGCCTCGCGTATCCAGCAGGCGCAGCACATCGGCTGCGGCGCCTGCGCTCCAGTGCCGGTCGCCGTCCCCGCCGGCCGGCGCCAGCATCAGCTCGGGCACGGCCCCGAGCACATGCGGCAGCGCGCCTCCGGGCAGCGCCCACGTGGCGAGGCCGCAGCCGCCTCGCAGGGCGGCTCGCCCGGCGAGCAGGCACGCGCCGGTCATGGCCAGGCTGCCTCCGGCCAGCAGCACGTGGCCGTAGGTGCCTTTGTGCGCATCCGGCTGCCTTTGCCTTTGGCCCGCCGGGTCCGCACCCAGCCTGCTGCGCAGCACGTTTTCCGTCAGCAGGAAAACGTCATAACCCGCCTGCTCGGCCAAAACGTCCGGGATGCCGATATCCCGGACCACAATCTCGCCGGCGTATCCCGCAGCCGGATACTGCGTTAATCCGGCTTTCAGAAACCCCAGCGCGACCGTCACGTCCGCCCGGATGCACGCGCCGGGCACCCCGCCGGTATCGCTGTCGATCCCGCTCGGAATGTCCGCCGCGACGACGGGCAGGCCGCTTCCGGCCGCTTCCGCGATCAGCGCCGCGTAGTGGCCGCGCGGCGCCCCGCTGCTCCCGGTGCCGAGCAGCGCGTCAACGAGGCCGGTATAGGCTCCGAAATCGATCCGCCCCGGCTCGTAAACCTCGAAAGGCAGGTTCAGCCTTTCGGCAATACCCCGCTGCACCGCCGCCTCGCCCGAAAAGTGTTCCGGATCGTCGGCGTACAGCAGGTCCGCTTGGATGCCTGCCGCTATTAAATGCCGGGCGCACACGATGCCGTCTCCGCCATTATTGCCTTTCCCGACCAGGATAAGCCAGTGCTCTTCTTGGTCCCTCCCCTTCTTCTTGCGGTTTTCCGCCGCCGCAGTCGAGGCAAGGCGAACCGCAGAAGCGGAGTTAAAGGCCGAACCCGCGCCCATGTCCAAAGCGGCCCATTTGTCCCTTTCGATGATCCGGAAACCTCCAAATCCTCCTGCCGATTGCTGCCCGTTCCCATCCTCTTGAATCCCGTTTCTTTCCCGGCAGAAACGGATGACCTCCTCCGCTATGGCCCGGCCGGCATTTTCCATCAGCACCAAGGCCGGGATGCCAATGCCTTCGATCGTTTCCCGGTCAAGCGCCCGCATCTGCTCTTTGTTCACTATGCGCATGACGATTCCCCCAAGCTTCGTCTAAATTTTAAAGCTGCGATTGTTGGGCTTGTTCCATATATTCAGCTTCAGCCAGCCTTCTCTCGCTGAGCCCTGCCTCTTAATAAGCTACCGTAAACCGTTCCCGGATAAACTGGGCGTCCTCCACTTCATCCAGCAGCGCTACCGCATAATCCTCCGCCGAAATCCGGCTGTTGTCCAGCTCGTCCAGAATGACGCGGGTTGTCCCGATCCGGAACATGCCGGTCCGGTCTCCCGGCTGGATCACCGGCGGCGGGCTCAAGTAAGTCCAGTCGATGTCCGAGTCCTTGTAAATCTCAAACGCCTGGGCATGAGCCCTTGCCAAAGGTTTGACTTCCTCGGGAAATCCCGGCGTATCCATCAGCAGCACGCCCGGCTCGGCTTCCAGGCTGCCCGCTCCCCCAACGATAATAAGACGGTGGGCATGAGCCTTCTGCACCCCTTCGACCAGCGACCGGGCCGCTTCCAGCAGCTCGTCCTCCGCGCCAAAGCGGGGACCGTAGGCGCTGATCACAATATCATGACCTGCGGCGATCTCCGCTACGGACTGCGGTGTCAAAATATCCCCTCTCGCCACCTGCAGCCGCTCGTTTGGCGTTCCAGCCGCCAGCTTGGACGGATCCCGGACTACCATCGTGACTTCATGCTCCCGGCGTAACGCTTCTTTCAAAATCCGGCTTCCGATCGTGCCAGTGGCTCCAAAAATTACGATTTTCATATTTATACCCTCTTCCGCAGCCCGGCTGTTTCTTGTCCGGGTATGCTTTATTCGCTGTGCTTTATTCAATGTCCATACTGCGATTTGACTGATAGGAGAGTGCACCTTGCAGCTGGCTCTGATCCATGCTGCCCATTGCACATTCACTCTCCTCATTTACCCATAATTATGACCAATCTTCGGTCCTAAACACAAGTAACACCGGAAAAGACAAAGCCGCATCCTCTAAAAAAACAAAGCGGGGCCCCGGACTGGGACTCCCCGCTTTTCTGTTTGACTACCCAGGCTTAAGGTCAGTTGTCAGCTCCCTGCTGCCTCCCTCTCTTTTCCTTTGCTGCATACCGTTTCTCAGCCCGCTTTGCCAAGCGCGAAGCTGATGATCAAAATAACCAGCACCAGCGCGGTGATCGCAACGAAACGGTAGTCTTTTTCCTGAAGAAACGCAAATAACGAAACCAACACGCGCAGCACCGGCGTCAGGATCAGCAGGAGCAGCCCCGCTTCAATAACCGCAACCGGTTTCCAGTCGGCTACGCCGTTTATGATGCCCATAAAAGTGGTCGGGTAGGTCTCCTCCGGATACCCGCCTTCGCCGGTGATCAGCAGCCACAGCAGGCCGACAATAATCACGGCTGCCGCTGCATAAATGCCGATCCGCAGCATTTTGCTGACCGCCAGCTCTACGGCGGCAATCCGGCTGGCGGCCGGCGCCGATATCGGATTTTTTTTCGCTTTAGCCTCGTCCATCGTTAACCCCTCCAGCCTGTATAAAGCATCTGCGCCGCGACGTAAATCATCACCGGAATAAACAGCTTGCGGATCGTTTTGCTCTTCATGCGCTGCATCAGGCGGGAGCCGACCGTAGCGCCGATCAGAACGCCCAAGGCCACCGGGGCCGAAATCACCGGATTGATGTCGCCTCTGAACAAATAAATGACGGCGCTCGCCGCTGCCGTCACGCCCATCATAAAATTACTGGTGGCTGTAGATACTTTAAGCGGCATTTTCATAAAGACGTCAAGCGCCATAACCTTAAAACTGCCGCTGCCGATGCCCAGCAGGCCGGAAATGACGCCCGCCCCGTACATCACGCCGAAACCGTGCGGCACCCGGTCGACATTGTAAGCGACCGTTTGTCCAATGGCCTTGTCGTAATACTCTCCCTGCAGCCTCAGCTTCTCCGCAAGAGGGTGCTGCCGTACGTTTTGCGGTACTTCCTGGTTGGATTTTTTGATCATGGCGTAAGCGGAATAAAGCAGTAAAACCGCAAAAATGACGTAAAGAAACTTAGGAGCAATAATCGCCCCCAAAAAAGCTCCGGTAATGGCCCCCACCGTCGTGGCCACCTCCAGGAACATGCCTACCCGCAAGTTCGTAATTTTATCGCGGATATAAGCTACCGCCGAACCGCTAGAGGTAGCGATAACGGAAATAATGCTGGCTCCGATGGCATGGTTGATATCCACGCCGAACAGCAGCGTCAAGGCCGGCGTTACGACAATGCCGCCTCCAAGGCCCAGTATGGAGCCCACCACCCCCGCAAGGATGGCAATAAAAAAAATTTCAATCACTTCAGCCGTCAATCCAGCTCCTCCTCTGCTTCGATTCCCGCACCATCTGTCTGTCTATATTCCGCTAACATTATAACACGAAAGCAATTTAAAGAATTGGATTTCACAAGAATATAATATCTCCAAAAAATATTTCATTATGAAAATTTATGAGAGATATCTTCTTCATTTCGACATTAAAAAAGATCGGTATTCCGTTTTGACTTACGGAAAGTTCCGTCCTTCTTCCTGAAAGCGTATCCGACATGTTTTTAAGCAGCTAAATACAGCTAAATAAATTTCGAAGCCGCCCTTAAATATCGCCTTCCGGCTGTCTCAACGAACCGTCTTTATGCTCCAGAATGTAAAGTCCGCTGCTTGGCTGCCATTCGGCATAAGCAATTTCGTCCAGATCTCCGTAACCTTTCTCTTCAAGCTGCTTCATCAGCCATCGTTTGCTTTTACCGATGAGCTCCAGATTTTCTTCGACGATCCCTCCTTCTTCGATCAGATTGTAGGACAGTTCGCCCGGCTCGTCCGGCAGCTGAAGATCGCCGCGGGTGACCGATTCCGAAGCTGATTTCTTCATGACGCTTAAAGTGCCGTTGGCCTCAAAGATGGCGTAATCGACATCGCCGATATAAAAAACGTTCTGCTGCCGGAGCAGCATCCGCAATTGGTCAAAGTCCACGCTGTTGCGCCGCATTTCCTTCAAATCGACCTTGCCGTGCCGGATCAGAATTCCCGGTCTTCCATCCATCACCTTTCGCAACTTGCGGAAATGCTGAGTCACTTTTTCGAACAAAAAAGAAAGCAGAGCCCAAAGCAGCAGCGAATACAGGAGCTTCAGCACACTGGTCTTTTCATCATAAATAGTATTTCCCACCAGTTCGCTTAGCATGATGGAGGAGATGAAGTCGAACGGGGTGAGCTGGGAGATTTCTTTTTTGCCCAGCCACCTCGTCATCACCCACAGCCCCAGGAATCCGATCACAAGCTTTACCGTAATTTCGCCTACCATCATTGAATCCGCCTCCTTGCTTTCTTTGGCTCATAACTTTATATACCCGCCCGGCTTGAATTTGTATGCTTTGTTGTGCAATAGTGGAGGTACTAGAGGTCAAGAGGAGTGAGCTTGGTGTTCCTTACGGATTGGCTGAACTGGATGGATACCTATCCGCTGCGGGCAGCAGGCGTGCTGGCTGCCGTCATCCTGTTTGCCTGGCTTTACGTCACGGCGCAGCGCATATGGCGGCGCGGCGAAGAGTCACGGCTGGACAAGCTGCGGGATAGTCTTGAGAGGTTCGGAACGGCGGAATATGAAATCAGAAGAAGGATCGGCAGGGAATCGCAGGAGCTGTCCGCGGCTCCGCTGCAGGACGATGCCGGCCTGGCCGAAAGCCTGGTCGCCTGCCAGACGGCGCCCTACGGGTCGTCCGAGCTGCGAGAGCAGATCGGCATCTGTCTGAAACGCGGAGATGATTCCCGGCTGGAGCCGATTCTCCGCGTCATGAGCCGCGAGGCTCATCACCTTGCGGACGAATATGAGGGGCTGCTGCAGGCACACGAGCAGCCTGGCTGGGGACGCTCGCTCGTCCGGCTGCTGCGTCCGGCCCTGCCGTTTATCCTGCTGGCCGCCGGCGTAACCCTGGGCATTTGGCTGGCTCAGGACCTGGCCGCGCTTCCGGTGGATGAATACACCGGTTACGACGGCTTAGGCTGGACTATCGCCTGCCTGATCATGCGGACGGTCTCGGGCCTGCTCTCGCTTGCGATGCTCGGACAGGTGCTGCTGGTGAACCGCAGGCCCGCTCGCGGCAGCGGCTTGAGGACCGGACTGGCGCTGCTCATCGCCGCCCTGTTTGCGGTCCATGCCGCCGGACTCGACGCGGCGCCTTACGCCCTTGCGCTGCAAATCCTGTTGTTCCCGCTAGGCTTCTGGAACCAGGGCAAACCGCGCAAGTCCCGTCCTTTCGCCGGTCACTACGAGTTGGCCGGCCTGGATGGAACCGCTCCGGCCGCGAATGCGGCCGCCGCGTCAGCTTTGGACTCTTCCGCTGCGGAGAGTCCACCGTCCGGCCTTACCGGCGCCGCCGAAGCTGCGGGTTCGCCGCCGCGGCCGGATACACGCTGAATAGAGCGGGGTTTAACGCAACGAAAGGCCCTGTTAAAAACATAAAAACAGCCCTGTCGGCTCCAACGCGACAGGGCTGTTTTTATAGGTGATCTATTCCAAATTATTGCGTCATTTATTCATCTATTCGTTTGTCGCGCTCCCTTATCCCAACATTAATGGGCATGCTTCCGCGTAAACCAGGCTTTCAGCACCAATGTAACTAAAGCCAACAGCAGCAGCAGCGAAGCGACGGCAAAGGACGCCGAAAACTGGTATTCGTTGTATAAAATCTCCACATGCAGCGGAAGGGTATTGGTTTCGCCGCGGATGTGGCCGGACACGACGGATACGGCGCCAAACTCGCCCATGGCCCTGGCGTTGCACAAAATGATGCCATACATCAATCCCCACTTAATATTAGGCAGGGTAATATGCCAAAATACCTTCCAGCCCTTCGCGCCAAGGGTGACGGCGGCTTCTTCCTCCTGCTGACCCTGGTCCTCCATGAGAGGAATAAGCTCCCGGGCCACAAACGGGAACGTAATAAACAGCGTAGCCAGGACGATTCCCGGAAGGGCAAAAATAATTTGAATGTTATGGTCCTCCAGCCACGGCCCGAACCAGCCTCTTTTTCCGTAGATCAACACGTAAATCAAACCGCCGATTACAGGCGAAACCGAAAATGGCAGGTCGATCAATGTCGTCAGCAGCCCTTTCCCTTTAAAACGAAACTTTGTAATCGCCCATGCCGCCATGATCCCGAACAGCGTATTCAGCGGCACCGTAATCAAGGCGACCAGCAGCGTCAAACGGAGCGCGGAAAGCGCGTCCGGATCGGTGATGGCAGCCTGGAAGACGCCCCATCCCTGCTGAAACGCCTCGGCCAAAACGGCCGCCAGCGGCAGCACGATCAGCCACAGCATGACCAGCGCGGCCAAAACGATCAGTCCCCATTTAACCGCGGCCGGAGAGGCCGTACTTCGGCTGCGTTCAGCCGAAACCTTAGGGCCGCCCTGAAGGGCCGGAACCGTTCCTGCCATAAGCAAACTCCCTCCTCGTCTTATACCGCGCTTTTGCGCATCCAGCGCTGCAGCATGTTGGTGGCCAGCAGCAGCAGAAACGATATCAGCAGCAAAATAAGCGCCACAGCCGTAGCCCCGGCGTAATCAAACCGTTCCAGCTTGGACATGATGAGCAGCGGCGCGATTTCCGTCTTCATCGGCATGTTGCCGGAGATAAACACCACTGAGCCGTATTCCCCGATGCCGCGCGCGAATGCCAGCGCAAATCCGGTTATCAGCGGGGGAGCCAGCTGCGGGAGGATAACCGCAAAGAAGGTGCGGACACGGCCCGAACCCAGGGTTGCCGCAGCTTCCTCCACGTCGGCCTCCAGCTCCTGCAGCACGGGCTGCACGGTCCGGACGACAAACGGAATGCCGATGAACATCAGCGCAATAATGATCCCGAGCGGCGTAAACGCCACGTTAATGCCAAGCTTCGACAGCCAAGAGCCCATCCAGCCGGTATTGGCGTAAATGGACGTCAAGGCAACGCCAGCGACGGCCGTGGGCAGCGCAAACGGAAGATCCACGAGCGCATCAAACACATTTTTGCCCGGAAAATCATACCGGACCAGTACCCAGGCCAGCAGCAGCCCCAGCACCGCATCCACAAGCGCCGCCGCTCCCGCAGTCAGAAAGCTGACTTTATAAGAGGCGATAACTCTCGGATCCGCGGCTACATCCGCGAACTTTTCCCAGGTTAGGCCTGTAGAATTGAACAGAAGCGCCGAAATCGGGATCAGCACAACAAGGCTTAAATAGAGAATCGTGATACCCATGGTTAACCCAAATCCGGGCAAAATGCCCCGGTTTGAAACGGCAGCAGCTTTCATTGTTCGGAACCCTCCCGAGAGTAATGTCCAGGACTAACCGTTAGATTCCGGTTCGCTCTTTCGGTTTGTGACGTTGGTTATTTGCCCGGCGTGTAAATTTGATCGAAAATGCCTCCGTCGCTGAAATGCTCCTGCTGGGCCTTTGCCCATCCGCCGAACTCTCCATCGATCGTATACAGCTTGATGTCCTTGAATTTATCCTTAAACTTTTCCTTTACGCTTTCCAGCGTAGGCCGGTAGAAGTTCTCGGCGGCGATCGTCTGCCCTTCTTCGGTATAAAGATACTGCAGATACGCTTCCGCTACTTCCCGCGTGCCTTTCTTGTCGACGTTTTTGTCCACGACCGCGACCGGAGGCTCCGCCAAAATGCTTTCGGAAGGATAAACGATTTCGAATTTACCTGCGCCCAGCTCCTTCATGGACAGCAGCGCTTCATTTTCCCAGGCGATCAGCACGTCGCCGATCCCGCGTTCCACAAACGTTGTGGTCGCCCCGCGCGCTCCCGTATCCAGAACCGGAACGTTGGCGAACAGCTTTTTCATGAAGTCTTTCGTTTTCTCTTCGTCGCCGTTGTTGTGATGCATCGCATACTCCCAAGCCGCGAGATAGTTCCATCTTGCGCCGCCGGAGGTTTGCGGATTTGGCGTAATGACCTGCACGCCGTCTTTGACCAGATCGTCCCAGTCCTTGATGCCTTTCGGGTTGCCTTTGCGGACCAGCAGCACGATGGTGGAGGTATAAGGAGAGCTGTTGAGCTCAAATTTGCTCTGCCAGCCTTTATTGATCAACCCCGCATCCTGGATGGCGTCAATATCATAGCCCAGCGCCAGCGTCACCACGTCCGCATCCAAACCGTCGATGACCGAGCGGCTTTGCGTGCCGGATCCGCCGTGAGACTGCTTGATGGTCACTTCCTGGCCGGTTTTCTGCTTCCAGTAAGCGGCAAAGGCTTTATTGTAGTTTTCGTAGAGTTCACGCGTGGGGTCGTAAGAAACGTTAAGCAGCTCAATCTTTTTGCTGTTCGCGCCGGCTTTGCCTTCATCGGAGCCGCAGGCCGTCAAGGCCACCGTCAGACTTAGGACTACGCTAGCGATTACAGCTTTCTTTAAATTTCTCTTCAACAGTTTCACCCCTCTAAAGCATTAAATTGTTTTTATAAAAAAATAGAATGAGTTCCACGTCTGCCCCTCTGGTCAAACCGGGTTACGTCCGTGTATGCCGGGCTCCGCTTCCCTCATCCTGTCTAAAACCTTATTCATTTAAATCCTACCTGTTTAGTTGTATATATGCCTATTATATAGAGTTTCCAACTCTTGTCAAACCTTTTCTGGTTCAAAAATATGGATTTTTTAGCTGAAATGCGCGTAAAAAAACCGCGCTGCCGGGGCAGTGCGGTTTTTTGGGCTTCAAAACGCCCATTCTTTATGTCTTCCAACGTCTTCAGAGCCCCGGTTATCGATTCGCCTCGTTTTTCGTGTGCCATCCCGCTATGCAGACCGGCTTCGCCACCTGCAGCCTATGGCCGGTTTCCTTCAGCATTCCGGTTGCCGGGTCAATGAAGAAAGAAACAATATCGCTGCTGTCCTGGTTGGCGCAGAGCAAAAGGCGTTCATCCACGACGGCAAAATTGCGCGGAACCTTGCCGCCGCATTCAAACCATTCGGGATGGCTGAGCTTACCGTCCTCGCGGCTAACTTCAAAGCGGACGAGACTGTCGAAGGCTCCGCGATTGGATCCGTATAAGTACCGGCCGCAAGCGGAAAGGTGAAGATCGGCCGCCGTACAGCCTGCCGGATCAATATGCGCCGGAAGCGTCGAGATTTGCTGGACCGGTTCCAGCAAACCTTCCTCGGCGGCGTAATGATAAACCGTAAACGTATTGCTGAGCTCATCGATGCCATAGGCCCATTTTTCATCCTGATCGATTATAAAATGGCGGGGACCCGAGCCGCCCGGGAGCGAAACCTCCCGATGAGTCTCCAGCTTGCCGGCCGTGAGTTTGTAAATCACGACTTTATCCGTTCCCAGATCGGAAACATACACGAATTTCCCGTGTTTGTCCGGAATCGCGGAATGCGTATGGGCTTTTTCCTGCCGCTCCTTGTCGGGGCCGCTGCCGATGTGCTGGACTCTGGACAAAACCTCCTCCAGTTTTCCCTCATCATCCAGCTTGTAGCTGCTGACCTGGGCTCCCGTATAGTTGGCGGTTACCAGATGGGAATCCGGCGCAAACGCCACATGACAGGGATGTTCTCCGCCTGTCGGCAGGCGTTTCTGCTCCTTCAAGGAGCCGTCCTCCGAAATCTCATAGCCCACAACCTCTCCGGCTTCCGTCTCCGTAACCGCATACAAATGCCGGCCGGCCGGGTGGACTGCCAGAAAAGAAGGGTTCTCAACGCCGGCCGTCCGGCTGATGATCTCCATTTCTCCGGTCTCTTTGTTCAATGAAGCCAGGTAAATGCCGGGCTGGTCCGCATCCGAATAAGAACCTATGTAGAACAGCCATCTGCCTTGTTGATCCGAATTTGCAGTCATTTTTCTTGCACTCCTTTTTCATTAGGGATGGGGATTAAAAAGAGGCTGCATAACCAATAAAACATCCTTATGAATATATCATCTCTGCCGGACGCCGAACAGAAGGACTTCGCCGGGCGAGACGGGAAGTCGCTGGCAGGATATGCTATAATGGTTCCATTCTATCTTAAAAAGCGGACATCCTTTGAAACCCACACTTTGTATAGAGAGGAAGACCTTTATGGACGTCACCACTATTTTTGGTCCAAATACGCTCCGCATCCTTGTAACGCTGGTCACCGCGGTTTTCGCCCTGTCGGTTATTTTTGTGCGCCTCAAAGCCAGCAGCCGGCCCGTTACCGTGCGGAAAATCATCATCCCGCCGCTGGGCATGGCCACCGGGGCCTTAATGTTTGTGTACCCGCCCGTCCGTTTCCCGTTCTGGTGGGGGCTCATCGCTTTTGCAGCAGGCTGGCTGATCTTCTCCTACCCGCTGATCAGAACGACCAAATTTGAAATGCGCGGCAGCGAAGTTTACGTCCAGCGTTCCGCCGGGTTTGCTTTTATTCTGCTCGGGCTGCTGGTCCTTCGCCTCATTCTGCATGAGTTCATACAGGAATACGTCTCGATCCCGCAAACGGCGGGCCTCTTTTTCCTGCTGGCGTTTGGCATGATTACCCGCTGGCGTCTCTATATGCTGAAGGAATATCATCTTATTAACCCGCCTGCTTCGCAGACAAACTGATTTTTAAGTCTATGCGCAGTGCCCCGTACAACCGAAAAACGACAAAAAAAAAGCCGCAGAGCCTCGCTGAGTGCCCGCGGTTTTTTCATGTAAAGCCCTCTGTCATTAAGAATTCTGGATGTTGACCCCTTTTTTCAAATCCTTAATGTTACCGTTGTTGTTGACCAGAAGGGGAAGCATTTTCGTTCCCTTTTCCATGGATGCCGAGCATAAAGGACAAACGGGAGTGTAGTCAAACGCAAAGTTATCCCTCATCCAGCCGTTGCAGCCATCGCTCGTACAGGACCAAATGGACGTAAGCTCCTGGGGTATTTCTTCTAACGTTTTTTTACGATAGTTCATGTTTTCCCTCCTAGTTCAGAATAAAAAAAGAAAACTGCCCTTAACTGGTCTGTTAAGGGCAGAGTCCTGCAATATTCTTACAGTTTAACAACGTTGTCGGCTTGTGGACCGCGGTTGCCTTGAACGATATCAAATTGAACGCGTTGACCTTCGTCAAGCGTTTTGAAGCCTTCGCCTGTGATTGCGCTGAAGTGTACGAATACGTCGCTTCCGCCTTCAACTTCGATAAAACCAAAGCCTTTCTCTGCGTTGAACCATTTCACTGTTCCAGTTTCCATGGGTGAATTCCTCCTCAAGTAAATTAACATGTTCCTTTTCATTCCCCGCAGTGAACCCCAATCCCCCCGAAGGGAGCCAAAAAATTCATCTGACGATGCAAAAAAAATTCACACATTGAAAAAAGTTCCATTCAAAGTGACACTCTTTTCAATACGTGAATATCGCTTTAAAACAGTTCTCAATTAAAATTATTATACTCCCACTCCCAGGAAAAAGCAAACGATCCTGTACATCCAATTTTTCCGTCACCTCAATATTTTATGCAAAAGAAATAAAAAATAGACCCGAAATCGGCTCCGGATCTTATGAATATTTTTAGGTACGTCCGTTCCCTCATTTCCATATCCCGGCATCCCGTTTGCCATGGCGAGTTTCCTGTTCCGGACGCAGACTGCCTCCTCGGAGCGGCACAGCGGGGCCCGTTTGCATTCGGGCTGGCCGAGTAGTTTAATTAATGTAAAAAACGAAAAAAGATAATAAACCGAATGGAGATGACTTTTAATGAGCAATTCCAATCCGACCATAGATTTGATCATGAACCACCGTTCCATCCGCCAGTATGCCGACCGGCCCGTGGACCGCTCCGTGCTGGAGCAGGTGGTCGCCGCCGGACAGATGGCCTCCAGCTCCAGCCATGTACAGGCCTATAGCGTTATTGCCGTTAAAGATCCGGAAAGAAAAAGCAAGCTGGCCGAGCTTTGCGGCGGGCAGGCTTATGTGGCAGAGTGCCCGGTATTCCTCGTCTGGTGCGCCGACCTGCACCGCCTGAAGGATGCGGCTGATCAATATACACCCGAGCTTGAGAGCCGCGAAGGGCTGACGGAAAACTTCATTATCGCTACCGTCGACGCTTCGCTTGCAGCACAGAATGCCGCTGTGGCAGCCGAATCGCTGGGCCTCGGAATCGTCTACATCGGCGGCATCCGGAACCGGATCGCCGAAGTCAGCGAGCTGCTGGAGCTGCCCGAGCTGGTCTACCCCGTCTTTGGCATGTGCCTGGGCTATCCCGATCAGACGCCGGTCCTTCGTCCGCGTCTGCCGCTTGAAGCCGTGCTGCATGTCGACCGCTTCGACAAAGAGCAGGCCGACAGCCATTTAAAGGCTTATGACGAAACGATGGTCCAGTACATCTCCGAACGGACAAACGGCGCCCGCGATACGGCCTGGACGCGGCTGATGGCGGACAAATTGACCTCGCTGTCGCGTCCTCATATGCGCGAATATTTGAAGGAACGGGGCTTTAAGCTGGAATAAGCCCCCTTTAACGTCTGCCAGCCGCTTGTGATATAATAAAGAGAGATATAAGAACTACAAGGATTCTTCACATGTGACTGGGGACAGGAGTTTGAAGTGATGAGAAACAAAAGAAGCTTTCCAAACCGGATTTATAGAGCCTTTAAGCTGAATTTCCTCCGTCTGTTCCGCACGCCGGGCGGCGTGAAGAAAATTTCGCTGGGCTTCTCGATCGGCTTCGGCCTTGAAATGATTGTCATTTCGAGCGCCTGCCTTGTATATTTGATTTTTTATCCTGTCGTCAAGCTCGCCGGAGGTTCCGTTCCGGCTGCCATTATCGGCAATGTCGTCGGCAAATTGACTTTTCTTCCGATCATCCTGATGCCCTTTGCCAAGAAACTCGGGGAATGGATCTATCCGTCCTCATCGGCTTCCGGAACCTTCAAGGAAGCTTCGATCATGGATATTTTCCAGGGCGACTTCTCGGCCGTCAAAGCGATTTTGCACGGCGGGCTGCATATTTTGATCGGCATGTCGGTCTTCGGCATTTTGTCCATGGTCATTTCTTATTACGTGATCCAGTTCTTCCATAACCGGAATCACAAACGGCGTCAGGCCAAACGCAGAAAAAGAATCGTCGTTTCGGAGACGGCCTCCAGCTGAAATTCGGCATAGACCGCCATCCGCTTTTGAATATTTTTGCATGCAGCGCCGTCCGGCTTTCGGGCGGCGCTGTTCGATTTCGGAGGATGAAAAGGCGCTGGAGTTTCCGGATCTATTTTCAGCGCCAAATCTTTTTTCCAATGCTATAATCACTTATAACCAGATCATTCCGGAATGATGAGGAGAGGACCGCCAATGGAACCCAATTTCGATTTTTCCATCGTAAAAATGTACTTTCACGTTTCTCCCGAAGGAGCCGAACAGCCGATTTACGAGCTTCCCGCCATCCGTATGTTCGAAGAGCCTTCGCTGCAAGAAGCATTAACCTTTTCGGGGGAGCAGGTCCAGGCGACTTCCCTGGCTCTGCCCGCCTCTTTTGTCGGCACCTCGCTGTGCAAGCTGAGCCTGATCCAGCTTCTGTTCGCGGCTCAATACGACCGGCTTATCAACCTGTCGCCGGACCGTTTGGTCTATCAGGTGGAACCGCACAGCGACCACGCTCATCTAGGCTACAAAATCACGGAAGTCCGCTCGACCGAGGTTCCGGCGGAGGACCATGAACGCGCCTCTTTTCTGGCCCGGCATTGGGAACGTTATTTCGAAGCCTTTATTACGCCTGTCGTAGAAAAAATCGCCGCGGTTGCCGGCCTGAAGCCGGATGCGATCTGGCAGCAGTTTGGCGGCCAATTGACCTACGTTAAAGAATTTCTAACCGCCAGCGAACCCCGTAAGGAGGTCGTGGAGCGTTTTAGCAAGGATAGCCAGCAGCTTGCCGAAATGGCTCCCGAGCTGTTCCGCCGGAGACGCAATCCTTACCGGCATCAGCCCCGCTACGTGGAAAACCCGCTTAATCCCGAGGAAAAATGGCTGATGCAGTCCTCCTGCTGCATGTACGACCGGCGCGAAGGCGGGGTAAAATGTTACACCTGTCCGCAGTTGCCGCCTGAGGAACGGGAAGCCCGGAAACAGGCCATGCTGGCCGAGGCGGGAAAATAAAAGAAGCCGGACGGCCGTATCTCGTTGGCCGCCACGGCCTTGGCATGAAAAAAAACCGCAAGCTCCCGAAGAGGGAACTTGCGGTTTTTTTGTTTCACGGACGGCCATACGGCCCAAAGGGCATTAAGGCTGAGCTACTTCCTGCCCGTTAAGAATGAGTTTATAGCTGATCTCCGCTTTCAGCGAATCGGATACGGCGCAGTATTTTTTGCTGCCCATTTCAATAGCTTTCCAAATCCGATAGTCCGGAATTTCGCCTTCGACGCGGAAGACCAGCTCAATTGCGGTAAAACCCGTCGGGTTCTGTTCTTTTCTGGCGCCGTCGGCTTCGATTTCCAACGATTTGATTTGTTCCAAAAACTGATCCAGAATCATCGTAACGTCAATGCCGATACAACCGGCCAGTCCGGCCAGCAGCAGCTCCATAGGAGTAGCTCCCTTGCCGTCGCCCCCATATTTCGGCGTCGCGTCCATCCCGATCGGATAACCCGAATCCCCTACGGAAGTAAACAGCCGTTTTCCATTCCAAGTTGTCATCACTTTCATGTTCAATACCCGCTTTCTTTATCTAAATTAGAGGGACCTAAGAAGATTAATAGGATTAAGTATTACAGGTCTCCGGATCAATGATCCTCCAGCTGCTGAATAAATTTTTTTGCCCTTTCGGACGCCGGATTTTTGAAAAAAACCTCCGGCTCCTGTTCCTCCACGATCACGCCGCCGTCCATAAATACGATGCGGTTCGCCACCTGGCGCGCAAATTTCATCTCATGGGTCACGACGACCATGGTCATCCCTTCCCGCGCGAGCTGGCGCATGACCTCCAGCACCTCGCCGACCAGCTCGGGATCAAGCGCCGAGGTCGGCTCGTCAAACAGCATCAGGTCCGGCTCCATCGCCAGGGCGCGGGCGATCGCCACCCGCTGCTGCTGGCCGCCCGACAGCCGGGACGGGTATTCGTCCCTTTTGGCCAGCAGGCCTACCCTGTCCAGCAGGCGTTCGCCGATCCGCACAGCTTCTTCTTTGGTCAGCTTCTTGACCGTCAGCAGCGACTCGATTACATTGCCGAGCGCCGTCTTGTGCGGATAAAGATTAAACTGCTGAAAAACCATGCCCGTGTGCCGCCGGATTTCCCGGAAGTGGGCCTGCTTTTTCTTGGCCGGCATTTCCGCGTCCACGCGTACGCCGTTTACCTCAAGCGAACCCCCGTCAAGCTGCTCCAGTCCGTTGAGACTGCGCAGCAGCGTGCTTTTGCCGGAGCCGCTTGGACCGAGCAGGACCACGATTTCCTTGGGAGCTACGCGCAAATCGATTGTTTTTAAAACCTCCAGGCCGTTAAAAGACTTCGAAAGCCCTGTAGTTTGAATCATCCCTTCGCCACCTCCGGCTCAATAAACCTTGGACAGCCGTTTCTCCACGGCCTCCAGAATAATCGAAAACACGGTGCTCATCACCCAATACATAACGGCAATGCCTAAATAGAAGGGCATATTTACGTAATACTGGGCAATCAGCAGCTGCGCGGACCGCAGCAGTTCGGTTACGGTAATGGCGGAGACAAGCGCCGTCTCTTTGAGCATGCCGATAAACGTGTTCCCCATCGGGGCTATGGCCACCCGTGCCGCCTGCGGCAAAATGATTCTGCGCATCGTCTGCCAGGCCGTCATGCCGGTCGCATAAGCCGCTTCGGTTTGCCCTTTCGGAATCGACAGGATCGCCCCGCGAAAGGTTTCGGACAGGTAAGCCCCGACGTTGATGCTTAACGCCACATAAGCGGCGGTCAGCGGGCCAAGCGTCACTCCGTAGTCCACAAGCCCGTAATAAACGATAAATATTTGAACCAGGACGGGCGTCCCCCGAATGACCGAGACGTAGGCCCGGGCCAGCCAGCGGACCGGACGGTTGCCTTTTATCCGGGCAATCGCCACCACCAGGCCGATGACCAGTCCGAAAAACATGGATACCACCGTAATAAGCAGCGTATAATAGGCGCCTTTAAGCAGGAAAGGCAGGTTGTCCCATACAAGCTCCATAGTCGTTTAAATCCCCTTTGATTTGCTTCGTTAAGAGGACAAGGCCATGATCGCAACCTTCATGGCCTTGTGTCTCTGCGATTTTTACTCGGCCGGCGGTTCCTCTCCAAACCATTTCTTGAAGATGGTGTTATAAGTACCGTCAGTTTTCATGTCCGTAAGAGCCTGGTCGATTGCGGCCAGGAACTCGGGATTGTTTTTGCGGACTGCAATACCCGCCTGGTCGGACTTGATGGCATCGCCCACCGCTTTGATCTTGAAGCCGTTTTTATCTACGATCGGTTTCAAGGCGTACAGGTTGTTGATCGTTGCGTCAATGCGGCCCGCGTTCAAATCCTGAAGGGAAGTAATGACATCGTCATACGTCTTGATCGTAAACTTGCCGACCTTAGGAAGCACTTCGTTGCGCAAGTAGGATTCATCGTTGGTGCCGAGTCCTACGCCGATATTTTTCCCTTTAAAATCTTCGAGTTTCGTAATGGAGTTATTGTCATCCTTGACGATGACCTTCACTTCATTTGTAATGTACGGCTGGGAAAAATCGATTTGCTGCTTGCGTTCATCCGTAATGGTCACCTGGCTGATAATCGCGTCGATTTTGCCGGACTGCAGGCTTGGGATCAAACCGGAGAACTCTTGCGGAGCAAATTCGACTTTCACGCCTAGACGTTTAGCCACTTCTTTGGCGATGTCAGCGTCAAAGCCGTCGATTTCCTTGTTGTCGTTCAGGAAGTTGTAAGGCGCGTAAGTGCCCATCAATCCAACCTTGATTACGCCTGCCGCCTTGATCTGACTCAACAGGTTGTCGCCGCTGCCGCTGTTGGCGGAGCTGTCGGAAGCCGTGCTGGCCGGGGCCTCGCTGGCCGCGCCTTGAGCACCGTTCCCGGTGTTATTGTTTGAGCCGCAGCCCGCCAGCGCCAGGACAATCAGCAAAAGCGCGGATAAAGTTAGAAACAGCGGTTTTCTGGATTTGTTTTTCATTAACATCGTTAATCTCCCCTATCTCTGTTTTGAGTGATCCGGCCGAAACCGGCTGATGAACCCCTTCTAATGAAACAAGCTGCTTATTCGGCTAAACGCCAAGCAAGCCAAAAAATTCAAATCTCGCCGTTTCGGCTGCAAGCTGACGGGCTGACTTTGTGGCGATTCCGCTGTCCGTCGGCGCAAACCCAAACAACCAGCGCGCAATGACGCCTTCAATCAAACTCATGATCAGCGCTGCCCGGAATTCGGCATCAATCGTAGCCGGAAGCATGCCAAGCTCGATCGCCCTCCGGATGTTCTGCAGAAAAGCGTGCTCCATCGCAGCGCGGGTCTCCCCGATCGCGGTGCGGATCGTTTCAATCGTTCCTCCGCCTCCGAAAAACAGCTCCATCAAATACCGGTTGGATTCGGCGAATTGAAACAGCCTGTCCAGCAGAGCCTCCGAGGCATGCACCATATCCTGCACTGTTCCTGCCTCGCGGCGGTACCCTTGGCCGATGACCTCCAGCAGCTGCCTGCGTCCCTCTTTCACAATCTCCAGAGCAATCGCTTCTTTGCTTTTGAAGTACCAGTAGAAAGTGCCTTGTGCGACACCCGCTTCGGCCACAATATCGGATATTTTGGTCGCATGATAACCATCTTTGGCGAATCTCCGCAGCGCGATCTGCAGAATATGTTCCCTGCGTTCACTGCTGATTTGAGCCTCTTTATCTCCGCTCAATGCTCTGCCCCCCACCTGATTGACTAGTCAGTCGATTGTTTATTAAATCCTATCGGATTTGTGTGGTATTGTCAACCCTAGGTTTGGACAACCGTTTTGATAGCCGTATCATAAGGAAAGAGCCCATAAAAAAACCGGAGCCAGACAAGTGACTTGTCTGCTCCGGTTAGCATTTGTCGCATTCCTATTCTATATTCAGGCCTTCCTATCCCTAAATCCGATAAAAACGTCTGGTATTAGCCTCCAATCGCAGTGCCGTCTCCTCATAACTCCAGCCGCGCAGCCCCGCCAAAGCTTTGGCTACGTCGTGAACCATGCGGGGATGTGTCGGCTGCCCTTCAAACGGCCCCTCAAAAGGCCAGGGGCCGTCCGTTTCGGCCATGATCTGCTCCGGCGGATAAAGCAGCGCCAAGCGGCGGATTTCCTCCTCATAAAGGAGATCCGGAGTGAAAGAAACGTAGTACCCTCGTTCCGCCATACGCCGGACGGTCGAATCGGCCCCTTTGAACCAGTGAAAATGCGCCTGCTGGACGCCGTATTGGTCCAGCAGGCCGCAGACCAGATCTGCATCCTCATAAACGGCATGCAGAACCACCGGTTTGTCCAGCTCCGCGGCCAAAGCCAGAAAACGCTCCAGCACCTCAACATAAGGCTGGAGATCAAACCGTTCTCCCGCCCGCTCCTTCTCGCGGCGCAAATAATACGGCAGGCCGATTTCGCCGACAGCCGTCATGGAATCGGCGTGCTGGCGGATCCACGCGAGCAGCCGGTCCAGCTCGGCCGCCTCCGGAACCGGCTGCTCGGGATGGTACCCGTAGGCCGGCTTCACCAGCGCCGGATACCGGACCGCCAGCTGCTCGGTACGCTGGCACGATTCCAGATTCATGGACACGGCGACGAGTCCCTGAAGGGCGTCCTGCTCCGCGTCCGCCAGCATGGAGTCGATCTCTCCGTCGTTGTACTGCTCCAAATGAATATGCGCGTCGATCATTGGAAGCCGCTGCCTATGATTCCCGTTGGTCTTCATCTGTCCGACCTTCCTTCCTGCATCTTCCGCTGCTCTCTTCGCATCAGATCCGTCATCTCGCGGCGGAGGCGCAGGAATTCAGGTTCCTCCGCGATCTCCGGCAAGCGGGGACGAGGGAACGGGACCGTCAATTCATGCAGTACCCGGGCCGGCCTGCCGGACAGCAAGACAATCCGGTCCGATAGCAGCAGCGCCTCCTCAATGCTGTGGGTGATAAACAGCACCGAACGGCGGTTTTTCTCCCACAGCTCCAGCAGCCAATGCTGCATGTCGCTGCGCGTCATAGCGTCGAGCGCGCTGAACGGTTCGTCCAGCGCCATCAGCTCCTGCGGGCTGAGCAGGCCCCGCAGAAATGCCGCGCGCTGCTGCATGCCGCCGGACAACATGTGCGGGTAGGCCTCTTCATAGCCGGCAAGCCCGGCTTTGGCCAGCCATTCCCGCGTCTGCGTCCGCGCTTCACGCAGCGGCGTGCCCGCGACCTCCATCCCCAGCGCGACATTGTCCTGGGTGGTGCGCCAGGGAAATAACGCGGGCTGCTGCGGAACGTACGCGATGTGCCCGCGTTCGCCCGTAATGTCCCGGCCGCGCAGGGAAATCCGGCCAGCGTCCGGCTGCGTTAATCCGCCGATGAGGTGGAAGAGCGTGCTTTTTCCGCTGCCGGAAGGCCCAACGATGGATACAAACTCGCCTTCGGCCACCGTCAGATCAATGCCGTCCAGTACCTGCACCGCCGTCTTGCCTTCCTGATAGGTTTTGCTTAAACCCCTCACCTCCAGCACGGTCTGGCGGCCGGACGTATCTGTCGTTACGGCAGTCCTGCCGGCTCCGCCCGATTTGTCCGCGGCGGCTTTCCCTTCTTGTTCTTCGTCTGCCATCCTGGTCTCCTCCTTCCCTTGACTTACAGACTTCCTCACCCTGATTTGTTCTTCAGCGCCCTTTCCGGCGCGGCGGGCTGTACCTCGACAGCAACCTTTCCACGATAGCAACGGCTACAAACATCGCCAAGCTGATTGCGACAATGATTATTATCGCCACAAACACGCGGTCCGTCCGAAACGTGGACTTCTGCATTTTCATATAGTAGCCGATGCCCTTCTCCGCGCCGAGCCATTCGGAGATAATCGCTCCCATCACGCTGTAGGTAGCCGAAATTTTAAGGCCCGACAGCATAGACGGAATCGCATAAGGAAACTCCAGCTTTCGAAAAATTTGCCCTTTAGTCGCTCCGGCCATCTCCATGTAATTGCGCATCACATGATCGGTTCGGGCAAGCCCGTCCATAGCCGCAACGGCGACCGGGAAAAAACAGACCAGCGTAATCAGGATCAGCTTCGGCAGCACGCCGAACCCGAACCAGATCATCAGCAGCGGACCTAGCGCAATCGTCGGCACGTTCTGGCTGAGGATCAGCAGCGGGTAAAGCGCCGATTTGACAAAAGGAATCCGGTGCAGCAGCACGGCCACCAGCAGCCCGACGATTGAACCGACCGCAAACCCTTCCAGCGTCAGGGCCAGCGTGGCTTTGGTGTGCTCCCACAAGCCCGAAGCGCCGTTTGCCGCCTCATGGCCGATATCGGACGGGCTGGGAAGGATCCATTTTTCCACATGAAAGACGTCGACCGCAACCTCCCACGCCAGTAAAAACAAGAGGACCGCCACAAGGGGCGGCCACACGCTTTTCCAAACGGCCCGGACCGAGGTCATGGACGGTATTTCTCCGTTAGTTTATCCATGCTGACGCCGGCCGGCCCGTACAGGATTTTGATCTGGGAAATGATGCTGTCGCTGCCGAATTCATGGACCGCTTCGTTCATTTGGCGCACGATGTCCAGTAGCTCGGTCAGTTCGCCTTCCATCGTTGTATCCAGCGCATTCACCTGATGTTTAACGCCGGATTTTTGAATGACTTCAATGGCGCGGTCCACATAAGGGATGACGCTTTCCCCATTCGGAGTTTTCGGAATGATTTGAATGCTTACAAGTGCGTTGGGCATGAGGGATTCCTCGCTTTCAGATGGGAGTGGGAAAAATGGACAAATGAAGGGTTTGGAGCGATGCGGAACTTTTGAGATAGCTAGTGGAAAATAATGAGTTACGTCCTTCCGCTGGGCTGCGATCCGAATGTTCCTACGACCGCTGTTGTTTTTGAATTTTTATTATTAAATTTGAATTGGTTAAATTTCAAAAACAAAGGCGGGCGCTTACGCTTCTTCGGAATCATTCGGCTCTCCGCCAGTTACGTTTGACTGGCCTCATTATTTTGTCATGGGCATCTCCTAAGTTCCCGCCGTGCTGTTATAGGCTTCATTTGTCCCTTTTTTGTGAGATTAGTAATTAGGGAACAGGATCGTTTGAATTCGATCCTGTTTTAATCTTTAACACGTGCTGCTTACGAACTGCTTAAATTCTACTTTTAAGTTCGATTTCCCTTTGTTCTTTTATTCCTTTGTTCCTTACTCTTGCTACTTACTCTCTTCTTACTCTCTTCTTACCTTCTTCTTACCTTCTTCTTCCGACGCTTTTCAAAGCTCTGTTAATCCGATTAAACCTTAACCTAGTTAAACTCCTGTTCCTGAACGGTCCTTGTCACTGGCATCGGTTAGTCGACTACTAGACCCGGTCTAAGTAAGCGCCTCATCCTCAATTAAGATTCAGGCAGGAAGTCGTTCGTGAATGCTTTGGAGGCATCCAGCGGTTTGTCGAGCAGCTTGCGCTCGTACATCCAGTTGGCGTAGCCGGCCCAGACGGACTCCTTTTGCTCGCCCCATTTGGCGGCGTCGTCCTGATAGCGCGGGCTCAGCCATTCCTGGCTGGCTTTGACCAGCTTCGGATCAAGGTCCGGTACAGCTTTGATCAGAATGTCGGCCGCTTCGTCCGGATGAGCGATGGCATATTCATACCCTTTGGAAGTGGCTTTCATAAAAGCTTTGACCAGATCCGGGTTTTGCTGAATCTCTTTTTCATTGGTGGCGATGACCGGCGTGTAATAATCCAGATCCTTCGAATAGTCCTTCACATACAGCATATCCAGTTTCTCGCCGCGCAGCTCGGCTTCGATGCCGGTCCAGGCGTAATAAATCCAAGCAAAATCGACATCGCGTTTCACGGCCGTGAAATAATCGGCGTCGCCGATGTTGATGATTTTCACTTTATTTACATCGGCATTCTGCAGGTCCATGATGGATTTCATCACTGCTTCTTCCACCGGGGAACCCCAGCCGCCGTAACGTTTGCCTTCGAAATCCTTCGGCGATTTGATGTTCCGGTCCGCCGGGGCGGCAAAACCCGAGGTGTTGTGCTGGATCACCGCCGCAATCGAAACCAGCGGCACACCTTGCGTTTGTGCCTGGGTGATACTTTCCTGGTAACTGATGCCGAACGGCACTGCATCGGAAGCGATCATCGCATCGGCGCCGCCTTCATCCGGCTGCACGATTTGCACGTTCAGGCCTTCCTCTTTGTAGTAGCCAAGCTCCTGGGCGACATACAAGCCGGTATGGTTGGTGTTTGGCGTCCAGTCGAGCACCACTTTGATGTCCTTCAGGTCCTTTGCATCCGTAGATGGCGCTGCACTTTCGGCGCTGCTTTGGGAGTTGCCCGCCGCGTTGCTCGCACCCGGCTCCTGACTGCCTGCCGCGTTATTTGCTCCGTTTGAACCGCAGCCCGCTATCGCCAATAACAGCATGCCGGACAACAGCAGGGTTCCTAATTTTTTTGCTTTCACTTCTTGTTCGCTCCCTCTTCTTTTGGTTTCCCGCTTTTTGAAACTTAACTTGCCCTGAATGCCAAAAAAGGCGCCCGTCTCGGGGGCGCCTGCATCATTGTCAAATGTTATTAAACATGCAATTGACAGTAGCTCTTCCTACGCTGGCATTATCCAGATCAGGTATAAGGGTCAGCGTCTTTCGCGGGACGCACTCTCAGCCGGCCTTCATCCAGCTCCCCATGTCTATGAAATTGCGGGTTTTCACAACAAGTATTATAGTCATATTCTGCAAATGTTGTCCATAGCAAAAGGAAAGACTCCAGCCGTGGCCGGGCAGCGGCCGCAAAGCGGGAGTCCTATCCGTTCAAAATATTGTCAAAGCCTATCTCCAAAAAAACAAAATCAAAGTTTAAACAACGTCGTAACCCTGATCTTCGATCGCTTCTTTGATTTTTTCGAGGTTAAGCTTGCTTTCATCATAAGTAACGTCGACTTTTTTGGCCGCCAGATCCACTTTTCCCGTTGCTCCGGCTTCTTGAACCGCTCCTTCTACCGCTTTCACGCAGTGGTTGCAGGACATGCCTTCTACTTGCAGGGTAACTGTTGTCATAATAAAATTCCTCCTTAAATGTCGTTATCTCATCAATTTATTAATCGTCACAATCAGCTCATCCAAAACTTCGGTTTCGCCTTCCTGAATCCGTTCCACGATACAGCTTTTCATATGGCCTTCCAGCAGCAGCTTGCCGACGCCGTTCAGCGCGGATTGAATCGCCGCAATCTGATTCAGGACATCATCGCAGTACGTGTCCTTTTCGATCATGCCCTTAACGCCGCGTATCTGGCCTTCGATCCGGTTCAAACGGGCAACAAGCTTGCCTTTCATCTCTTCGGAGTGATGGCTGCGCCGCTCGGCCGGCTTGTTGTCCGTTCCGTTATGGCAGCTATGCTGTTCTTCATGCGGATGGCCCCCGCTAGTTTCCGCCACGGACTTCACTTCCTTATAATCATTAATTTTTCAATTCTTCGCTTTCCGTTATGCATTAATCCTGACATGATTCATTATACCCCCACCCCCTATATAAAACAAGTTTATTTCCTCCAAATTCCAGGAACACGCACGAACACACACCAGCACATACGAGACCTGAATTAGCCTTATTCCCTGCTTACTATGTAAGAACCTCGTCAATACTGGCAAATAGCTAAGCTAAACAATTCAAAACTTCAAGGCAATTTCTCATGGTATCGGAGGTTTATTCCCAATCCTTCACAGGATCGACACAGCTCTTTTTAAAATTTTAAATATTCATAGCCCGTTAAGGTCATGATTTGTCAGGCGCTCCATGATAAATTGTACAAATAAGACTCCGAGAGAGTAGGTTCTTTGTATGTTAAAAAAATATGTTTCCGGCGTACTAGCCGCCTTTTTTGTTTTTTTCGCGATCCAGCTGCTAATCCCGCAGATCGGCTCAGCCCATGCTTATATCGTCAAATCTGAGCCGGTTTCCGGAGAAACCTTGAAGACCGCTCCGTCCGAAGTCCATTTGGTCTTCAACGAAGCCATTGATCCCACCTTCTTTACCCTCAGTGTTCTTAACAATAAAGGTCAAAAGGTGACCGGCGGCGCACCCGCCATCGACACGGATAACCCGGCTGGTTTATCCGTGAAGCTGCAGCCTGACCTTCCGGAAGGCGTTTATATCGCCAGATGGAGAGTGATCTCCGGCGACGGCCATCCGATTTCGGGGACGATCCCTTTTGCGGTCGGTGAAGCGGCCGGTGGCGCGGCCGCGGCTCTGGCCGCCGGCGATTTGTCCGCGGGCGGCAACCCCGGCGCCGACCAAATCGCCATCCGCTGGCTCCTGTACGGCGGATTGATGCTGCTCGCGGGCAGCCTGGCGTTTCCGCTGTGGCTGTTCCCCCGCTTTTTCCGCGCCGAGGCGTTTGAGATGCGCAGCTTCCGGCTGCTGCTGCTGGCCGGCTCGATCCTCGCCGCCATCGGCATCCTGCTCAGCCTGCCCTTGCAGATCCGGCTGGAGACCGGCGCAAGCTGGATAAATCTGTGGCACGGCGAATGGTTCCGCGAGACGCTGAAAGACGGCGCGTTCGGCACGGTCTGGTGGGTGCAGAGCCTGCTGCTGCTCCCGCTGGCCTTTCTGGTCTACGCGCTTTGGTCGCGTGACTACGTGAACCGCCGCCGGATGTATGGGTTCCTGGCTTTGATCAACGCGGCGGCCATCGCTGCGATGAAAGCCATGACCGGCCATCCGGCAACCGCGCCGTCCCGCCTGGCGGCCAGCGCGGCGGACTTTCTGCACCTGTCGGCTGCTTCAGTTTGGGTCGGTGGCCTGCTGGTCATGGTTTTTGTCCTGCCGAAAGCCGCAGCCCAGGATCCAAGCGGGAGGCTTTATCCTGAAACGGTGCGGCGGTTTACCGACACGGGCTCCATCAGCGCCGTTGTGCTGCTGTTTAGCGGTTTGTACGGCAGCATCATTTACCTGCCGGATCTGAACGCGCTGGTTGATACCACTTATGGTTGGATTTTAATCGCCAAAGCCGCTATTCTCATAGCCATGCTCGCTTTTGCCCTGGTGAATTTCCGGAGAGGCCGGAAGGACCGGCGCCTCGGCACTGCCGTCAAAATCGAATGGGCAGCGGGAATCGCCGCCTTGATTCTGGCCGCCGCTCTCACCAATCTATCGCCGGGAATCGCAAAAGGCGGACCGTCCCAGCATTCCGAAACCGGTCAGGCCGGTTATACGACCTTGATCGATGTTTCGCCCGGCATCGTAGGCGATAATCATTTCAAAGCGACGGTAACCGATGCCGACGGCAAAACGGTTGAGGTTCAGCAGATCACCATCAAACTGGTCTGTCTGGAAATGTCCAATATGGAGGAAGAGCTGACTTTAACCGATGCCGCCCATTTGGAAGGCGACGCTTCGCTTCTCATGCCGGGCAGTTGGCGCGCCGAATACCACGTGCTGCTGAAATCCCTGGATTCGTTCGACGGCAGCTTTACCTTTAAGGCCGGCGCCCCTTAAGCGGCCCGGTACTGCGAGTTTGATATAACTTAATGATGTAAGAGGGGGATTTTCCATGTCTTTGAAAAAATCTTTGCGTTTCGCTTCCATCTTATCCACGGCTCTGGCCTCCACCCTGCTGTTTGCAGGAATCGCCAGCGCTCATGTGACGGTCAAACCGTCTCAGTCCGCGCCGGAAGCGTGGGAAACCTACACCATGAAAGTTCCGACCGAAAAAGACATTCCAACGGTTAAAGTCGCCCTCAAGGTGCCGGAACAAGCCGAGCTGGAGCAATATCAGCCCGTTCCCGGCTGGACGGCAACTACGGAGAAAGACGACAGCGGCCGGATCAAAACCATTACTTGGGAAGCGGCTGCCGGCGGCGGAATCGAACCCGGACAGTTCCAGCAGTTTAATTTTGTAGCGAAAAACCCTGCAGCCGAAGGCGAATTGGACTGGGATGCTTTCCAATATTACAGCGACGGGTCGGTCGTGGAATGGACAGGCGATGAAGGAGCCGATACTCCGCATTCGATCACAAAAATCACTTCGTCTCCTGCCGGCGCAGCTCCGGCCGATAGCGGTCATGATCAAGCCGGCACCGCCGGAAACAATGCCAATGCTGGAGCCGCCGACAATGGCTCGAGCCCGGAAACGGATGCCGCAGCCGCTTCAAGCAGTTCTTCCGGCAGCGTGATGCAAACCGTAACGCTCATCATTACTATCATTGCGCTGATCGTTTCGCTGGCGGCATTATGGTTTGCTGTGCAAAACGGCCGCCGCAAGGCTTAAACAGCGGATTTATATCCCAACAAAAGAAGGCAGATCCAAGTTTCCCGGGAGAAGTAACGTTCCTTATCCCGGCTCTTGAATCTGCCTTTTCTTTTTTCCTGGCGGCGGTGTCCCTACCTTTGCCCTCTCTGGACTTAAGCTTTAACCAGCGCCTTCAGCTGCTCGTTCAGCCACTCCGCCTCGGCCAGCGCCCGTTTATCGTTCAGAATATCCCCCGGCTTGGAGGCCTGGCCCAGCACATACCCCTCGAACGGCAGCCCGACAAAATCAAACGTGTATTTAAGCTGCTGAATCATCGGCAGGGCTTTAATGCGGGGATTATCGCCGCCTACTACTATTGCGTAAGCCTTTTTCCCGGCAACCAGCGCTTTGAAATCGTATCCCGGTTCGCGCAGGCTTTGGGACCAGCGGTCAAACAGATTTTTGATAAGCCCCGTTACGCTGTACCAGTATACCGGAGAAACGAACACCAGCGTATCGTGCGCCAGCACCTCCTGAATGACGGATTCGTAATCGTCGCCCACCGGCTGGAATCCGCCGGGCGTATGGCGCTGGTCGACGATCGGCAGGATCTTTTTATCCCGCAGCACAATCTCCTTGTAATCAAGTCCAGCCAGCGCCACTTGGGTAAGCTGCTCCGTATTTCCCCCTTCACGCCCGCTGCCGTTAATGACCACTATACTCATAAAAGACACTCCCTTTTCGTTTTCTTTACCGGTTTTGTTTCGCCTTAATTTTCCAGATAACTCCTCTTATTGTTATACGGTGTTTGCTCTCTTTTCAGACTATATTTTAGCAAATGATTTTGTTTCTACCTACCTTTCCCCGTCTTCAGGACCGAGATGCGTCCCCGACCAAGGTCCAGCCCACAAACCGCCTGCGGGCCGTTTTGAAGGAACCCGGAAAAGGCTATGATGAGGACATAACAAATGAACGAGAAAGCGAGTGAACTTAGGAATGAGTAAATTGTACCGTTCCAGAAAAGACAAAAAGATTTCAGGGTTGTGCGGCGGACTGGCCCAATGGCTTGGGTTTGACGCCACAATCATTCGGTTGGCCGTTGTGATCGCCGCTTTTTGCAGCGTCGGTGCCGTTGTCGCGGTTTACCTGATCGCCAGCCTGGTTGTGCCGGATGAGCCCGTAGGCTGGTATGACATCGATGATTCCTATTACACCAAATATTAAGAAGCCGAGGAGAGATGAACATGAGTTTATTTGAACGTATTGCCAATATTACGAAAGCTACTTTGCATGAAGCCCTGAACAAGCTGGAAGACCCGGTCGTCATGACCGGCCAATATCTGCGCAATCTGGAGGAAGAGCTGGATGATGCGCAAAACGAGCTGACGGCGGCCCGATCTTCCGCCCGCATCCTGCAATCCCGTCGGGAAGAAACGGAGCATCAAATCGGACTGAAAGAACAGCTGGCCCTGAAGGCCGTTGCGGATGGCGACGAACTTGCGGCACGCCGTGTGATCGAAGCCAAGCTGCATTTCACGGAGCAGGTTTCCCGCCTGTCGGCCGAGGAAGATGCCGTGAAACACCGGATTGCCGAGCTTGAAACGCAGCTGGAGCTGGGCAAGGAAGAACTGGAGCGCCTCAAAAAGAAACGCGAGGAGCTCGCGGAACGCGCCCGCAAGGCCTCCGAGCTGAAAACCGCGGCTCACCCGCAGTTTAGCCGCGGTCTGGATACCGGCTCGGCAGCGCGCGGCTTCGAGCGTATGGAAGAGAAAATCAGCGGCTGGGAAACCACTGCTTCCGCCGCAGCCAAAAGTCCTTACAGCGTCAATAACGCCTACTCCAGCCAGGTCGATGAGGAGCTGGCCCGGTTGCAGGGCCAAACCAAGGCCAAAGAAAGCGAAAACAACGAGAAGGCACCGGAATAAAATGCTATTGAAGCTATGCGCTGTTTGAGAAAAAGATGCTGAGCTGCCAACCTTAGCTATAGCCAAAGCTTCGGCAAGCCGGATTTATCCGAATCCGATTGTCGCCTTAAAAAGCCCGGTCAAGAACCCCCTTGACCGGGCTTTTACCTGTCTTCCCCATGCCGTCAAAGAGGAAAACCCCCTTGCTTCCAAATGGAAGGTAAGGAGGTTTTCCGAGCGTGGGGCCTTATTTTTTCAATGATGAGAAGCTTAATCTTTCTTCCCTTTGAACAGCTCGCCCACAGCGCCGAGGCTGCCCAGCGTTTCCACTGCGTTGGACGGGATAAACACTTTGTTGGCCGGTCCTTTGGCCACTTCTTCAAGCGCTTCGAAGGAGCGGTAAGCCAGCACCGTTTCGTCCAGACCCGCGCTGCGGATCAGCTCGATCCGCTGCTTCTCGGCGGCCGCTACGGCTTCGATCGCCTTCGCCTGGCCCAGCGCTTCCAGCTCCTGCGCCTGGCGGAGACCTTCCGCTTCGCGGATGCGCGCCTCCTTGTCGCCTTCGGCTTTGAGGATTTTGCTCTGCTTATCCCCTTCGGCGCGCAGGATCATATCCTGCTTCGCGGCTTCCGCCTCCAGCACGATTGCACGTTTGTTCCGCTCGGCTTTCATTTGTTTGTCCATCGCTTCCTGAATGTCGGCCGGCGGCTGGATATCGATGACTTCCACCCGTTCAATGCGGACGCCCCACTTCTCGGTGGCTTCGTCGAGCGCGATGCGGATCTCGTTGGAGATTTTTTCCCGTCCGGACAAGGTTTCATCCAGCTCCAGCTTACCGATGATCTGCCGCATGGTGGCCGTCGAGATGTTCCGCACCCCGTACACGTAGTCGGAAATGCCGTAAGTCGCCTGCTCCGGATTCACGACCTGATAGAAAATAATCGAATCGATCTGGACCTGCACATTATCTTTCGTAATAACCGTTTGCGGCGGCACGTTAGCCTGTTGAATCCGCAAATCGTGGTAAACCCTTACTTGATCAATAACCGGAATAAGAATATTAAGACCCGGGTTCAGCAAACGGTTGAATTTACCGAGACGTTCCACAACGCCTACCCGCTGCTGCGGCACAACTTTCACCGTCAGTGCGATAAAGGCGATAACGACCACCAGAATGACCACGATCACAATCCACTGCATTAAAGAATCTCCTCCCATTTCTCTACTTCAATTCTTGTACTGCTCATTTTCATGACCCTCACCCGTTCATCTTTCCCCAAAAATACCGGGGCCGTCGCGCTCCAGGTGTCGCCGCCGACCTTTACGATGCCGTAATGTCCCGGTTCGATCGGTTCCACCACAATGCCCTGCCGGCCGAGCAGCTCGGTACCTGCATCATGAAATCCCCGTGAACTCCGCAATTTGCGGGACAGCGGTTTGGTAAATACGGTCAGCACCAGAGCAACTATACAGCCGACAAGCACCTGCAGCAAAATCGCATCCGGAACCACCAGCGAAACCAGCAGCGCCGCGATTGCTCCAAGGCAGATCCAAAGCAGGTAGAACGTAAGCGTAAACATTTCCAATACGAGCAAAATGCCTGCTGCGATCAACCATATCGTCCATACATGCATAGGGCAGATTCACCACCTTTATTCAGCATTATATTAAGTATATACGGGTAATAAGGGATTAGGTATCACATTTCTTGTCAAAGAGATGTTTTTCTTCGCCTTGCAAACGGATCTGCAGAATTTATGAAGGTCAATTTGGAAATCCTACCCTTATTGTTTTTATTTTTTTCGCCGAGTCGCTGTCTTTATTCAAATTCATACCGGGAGGAATACCATGCTGCTTGAAGCTGTCTACCATCGTCCGAAAATGAACTGGGCTTACGCTTACGATGACTATACGCTCCACCTCAGACTGCGTACGAAAAAGGACGACGTCTCCGAAATTTGCGCCTGGGTCGGCGATAAATATGCCTGGAAGGATACGGAAGAGCTTGTTCCGATGGAACGGGTTTTTCGCGACAAACGGTTCGATTATTGGGAATGCGAGGTCCGGCCGCCTTACCGGCGCCTGAAGTACGGCTTCCTGCTCAAGGCCGGCTGCGAATCCGTCTGGATGACGGAAAATGATTTCCACGACGAACGCCCCGAAATTCCGGACCGGCTGTTTGACTTTCCTTTTATTAATCCGATTGATGTTTTTAAGCCGCCGGCCTGGGTGAAGGATGCGGTTTTTTATCAGATTTTTCCCGAACGCTTCGCTAACGGCAACCCCGATAACGATCCTGAAAACGTGCAGCCTTGGGGCGGCAAACCGGAGGTCGACAATTATTTCGGCGGAGATCTGCAGGGCGTCATCGACCACCTGAACCATTTGTCCGAGTTGGGCATAACGGCCATCTATTTCACGCCGATTTTTGCGGCTGCGACCAATCATAAATACGACACCGAGGACTACCGGAGAATCGACCCTCATTTCGGCGACGCCGAAAAGCTCAAGGAGCTGGTCGGGCTTTGCCATGAGCGCGGCATCCGCGTGCTGCTGGACGCAGTGTTTAATCATGCTGGGAGAACCTTTGCCCCGTTTGTGGACGTTCTCGAGAAAGGCGAACAATCCAAATATAAAGATTGGTTCCATATTCACGAATTCCCGCTGACCGACAAGGACGGCCGCCCCAACTACGATACGTTCAGCTTTGAGCCGCATATGCCAAAGCTGAATACCGAAAATCCGGAGGTGAAAGAGTACCTGCTGGGCACCGCCGAATACTGGATCCGCGAAATCGGCATCGACGGCTGGCGGCTGGATATCGCCAACGAAGTGGACCACCATTTCTGGAGGGAATTCCGCAGCCGGATCAAAGCGATCAACCCGGACGCCTATATTCTGGGCGAGATCTGGCATGAAGCCTCGCCTTGGCTGCAGGGCGACCAGTTCGACGCCGTGATGAATTATCCATTCACCGACGCGGTGCTGGATTTCGTGGCGCGAGGCACGCTGAACGCCAGCGAGCTTGCGAACGCGATCCAGATGCAGCTGTCCCGTTATCCCCGCCAGGCCAGCGAGGTGCTGTTTAACCTGCTGGACAGCCACGATACGCCGCGTCTGCTTACCTTGTGCGAAGGCAGCAAGGAGAAGATGAAGCTGGCGGCCGTGATCCAGTTTACTTACAGCGGAACGCCGTGCATCTACTACGGCGATGAGTACGGCCTGGACGGCGGGGCGGACCCCGACTGCCGCAAATGTATGCCGTGGGAGCCGGAGCAGCAGGATCGGGAGCTGTTTGATTTTTACAAGACGCTTATCGCGCTTCGCAAAGCCCACCCGGCTTTAAGAACGGGCAGCATGCACTTTAAGGAAACCGGCGGGGAAGGCACCCTGCTGGCGTACGAACGCCGGCTGCATCACGACCGGGTGGCGGTGCTGATCAACAATGCGGATAAACCGCAATCGGTTGAGTTGCCGCAGCAAACCGGGCGGAGGTCGGAAGCGGGGAGCCGGCCGGGGGCCTCATCGCCAGCCGCCTGCTGGATCCCCCTCTTCGCTTCGGATTCCGTACAGCTTCAAGTGGAAAATGGAAAAGAAACGGTCCGACTTCCCGCTTTCGGTTTCGCCGTGCTAGGGCCGGTGGAGGAAGACTGACCGGCCCCGCAGGGGGTTGAGGGCTCTCCCCCTTTCTTTAAAAAAGGCGGTCCCTAAGTCTGCTCAGACTTTGGGACCGCCTTTTTTAAATTTCTTGCCGGACATGGACCAGCGACAGCTGCATCGAACAGGCCAGCGCCTACAACCGGGCGGAAAGCCTGACTAGCTGCTCGCTGACTCGCTGACTTTAAATGAAGTGCGGACATGGGGGCCGCTTCTTAGCCTTTGCTCGCCCCCGACGTCAGGCCGTCGACCAGAAGCCGCTGCAGGAACATGAACAGCACCGTTATCGGAATAGCGATCAGCACCGCTCCCGCCGAGAACACAGTAAAGTTGGTGTTTTGATTCGACGAAACCATGTCGTACAGCCCGACGGCCAGCGTCCAGTTCTCTTTGGTCCGCAGCACGAGCCTTGCAAAGATAAAATCGACCCACGGGCCTACGAATTGCGTCAGCGCCATGTAAGTCAGCATCGGTTTGGAGAGCGGCAGAATGATCCGGGTAAAAATCATCATATTGCTGGCGCCGTCGATTTTGGCCGCTTCATCCAGCGTTCTCGGGATCGTATCGAGAAACCCTTTGGCGATAAACGTCCCGCCAAGCGGCGCTCCCGCCGCATATACGATAATAAGCGCAAGATGGGTGTCCAGCAGATGAAATTCCTTCAGCAGCAAATAAATGGCAATCATGCTCATAAACCCAGGGAACATACCCAGAATGAGAATGGTCGACAGCGCCGTCTGCCGCCCGCGGAAGCGGAACCGCGACACCGCGTAGCTGGTCAGCAGCGTGAGCAGCACGCCGATCAGCATCGAGAAAACGGCGATCTTGAGCGTATTCAAATACCATTGTCCGAACAGGATCGTGTCGGAGGTGAAAAGCTCCTTGTAATGATCCAGCGTAAAATGCTCCGGAATCAAAGTTTTGCTGTACAGCGATTTACCCGGGCGGAGCGAGCCGAGCACGACCCAAAGCGCCGGATAAACGGCCGTGACCGCTAACAGGACAAGCACGATATAGCTGAGGGTGAGGCGAATCGTTTTTTTCGTTTTCATGCCGCTCATTGGATCATATCCTCCTCTTTAAACGACTTGGTTCTGCGGTAATTGTAGATGGAGAACGAAGCGATAATCAGGAAGATGATGATGCCGACGGCGGAAGCCATATTGTATTTGTTCTGGTCGAGCGTCAGTTTGTACAGCCAGGTTACAAGCAGGTCCGTAGCGCCCGCATACTGGTAATCCCCGACGACCGGGTTGCCGTTGGTCAGCAGGAAGATCGCGTTAAAATTGTTGATGTTGCCCGCGAACTGCATGATCAGCGTAGGTGCGGTCGAGAACAAAATCATCGGCAGCGTAACGATTTTGAACTTCTGGAAGCCCGTCGCCCCGTCCACCTCGGCCGCTTCGTACATGTCGCGCGGGATCGTGGTCAGCACGCCCATGATCAGGATCATGGACACCGGTATACCCACCCACATGTTGACGATGATGACCGTAACTTTGGCCCAGAACGGATCCGTCAGCCAAGGCAGTCCGTCCAGCCCGAAGTAGCCCAGGTACTGGTTGATCGGCCCGAACTGTCCGTTAAACATGTTGCGCATAACGAGCAGCGAAATCAACTGCGGAATGGCATAAGGGATAATAAGGATCGTTCTCCAGAAACCCTTGAATTTAATCCCCTGCTGATTGATCAGCAGCGCAACAAGCAATCCGCCGAAATAAGTCGTTACCGTAGACAAGACGGCCCAAATAATCGTCCAGACCAGCACGCCGAAAAACGTATGGCTCCACGATTTGAGCGCCACCAGGTCGCGGAACGTCCGGAAGCCGACCCAGTCAACCAGCTTGGCCGGCGGAATGTGATCCGGTGAAGAGTAATTGGTAAACGCCAGCAGAATCATAAAGATGATCGGCATGATCGTAAAAAACAAAATGCCTACGGCCGGCAAAGCCAAAAAAGCCTGGGCAAATTTATAGTCCATCAGGTAGCGCAGAGAACGCTTGAAGTTATGAGGGGGGATGCCCTTCTCCCGTTCCGCCGCCGTTTTGCGGGCGTCGCGGATATTCATGACGTAAATCAAAATAAAGATCGCCAGGAAAATCAAGGTGATCAAGCTCTGTACCAGCAAATAAATCGAGTGGTCCCCGTTGACGAATTTGCCGTGCACCTTGTGGCGGGCCGTTTCGCCCAGCGTCGTTATTCCCCACAGCGCCCGGCCAAGCGTGCTGCTGAAATAGAAAATCCCCGCCGCTTCGACAAGCAGATAAAGGATGCCTTTGATGAATTGGCGGTTATATATTTGTCCCAATCCCATGCTTATGATTGACAGTACAGTGGCTTTGTTGCGGTGTCGGTCCATTCTCTTCTCCTTCCCTTCGCGCAAACCACGGAAGGGCCCGCCGCTGGCATTCAGCGGCGGGCGTTCTTCTGATGGTCCGTTATTGCCGTGTCCGTTAAGGCCCGTTATAAGACAGCCTGCTTATTGGCCGGAACCGTTGTTCAAATCCTTGATTTGCTGAGCGGCTTTGTCCATAGCCTGCTGCGGATCTTTGCCGTTGTCCCAGATTTCAGGCAGCGCGGCGTTTACCGGCGACCAGACATTGCCCATTTCCGGAATGGAAGGCATCGGCTGAGAGTTTTTGGTCTGCTCGGCAAAAGCGGACACGTAAGGGTCGTTTTTGATTTGATCCGATTCCAGCGCTTCTTTGTTGGTTGGAACGGAGCCGACTTTTTCATTCAGAATGAGCTGAGCGTCTTTGGTTGTCGCAAATTCGGCAAACAATTTCGCTGCGTTCGGGTACTGCGTAAAGGAGTTCACGTACCAGGCTTTAATGCCGGAGAAAGAAATGGCCGGTTTGCCGCCAATGCTGGGAATCGGCGCGAGGCCCAGCTTGTCGCCAAGCGCCTCTTTGTAGCCTGCCAGCTCCCAAGGACCATTAATGTCCATGGCTACATCGCCGGAGTTGAACAAGCTGCGTTTAATGTCCGGGTTGATGTCGCCGCTCTTGACCGGCAGAACTTCTTTCAAAGCCACATAGGTTTTCAGGCCTTCAATGGCACCGGCGCTGTTGATGCCGATATCGTTTTTATCCGTGCCGTTGCTGCCGAAAATGTAGCCGCCGGTCGTAGCAATGAAAGGATAGTTGAAATACATGTTGCCCGTTTCCCACATGATGCCGTATTTGTTTTTGGATTTGTCTGTGAAGGTTTTGCCGAAAGCGATAACGTCGTCAAACGTTTTTGGCGCTTCTTTGACCAGATCCTTGTTGTAATAAAGGGCATAGGTTTCCGCGGATCTCGGATATCCGTACAACACGCCGTCATAAGTCACGGCCTGGATGGAGGCTTCCGTATTGTTGTTGGTCGTTTCTTCCGCAAAATCGTCATTCTCCAGCAGCAGTCCGGCTTCCACGGCTCTGCCCAGGTTATCGTGAGGGAAAACAACAACGTCTGCGGCAAGCCCGGACGGACCGTCCTGCGTAAGTTTCGTTACCTGATCGGCAGGCGCTACTTCTTCAATTTTGACAGGAACGCCGTATTTCTCCGTAAACTGCTTGGCGATCTCTTCGGTATAAGTTCTTTCTTCCTTGCTCTCCCAAACGAGCAGCTGAGCACCGTCCTCAGGCGCGATTGCTGCTCCGCCGGCCGAATTGTCGGCGCTTGCGTTAGCGGCAGTCTCATTGGCTGTGTTGCCTCCGTTGTTGGCTGCGGCATTGCCTCCGTTATTTCCGGATCCGCACGCCGTAACGGATACCGCCAGCGTCAGCGCGGCCAGCGTCACCATAAACTTCTTCATTTTCATACTTGATTAACCCCTCTCTTGTGCGTTTATTAAGATCGACTAGTAAACCAATAATTTTGCGCAAACGATTCCACAAATGACAGCAAAAATTCCGTTTATCACTCATAAAATGCTGTTTTATGCTGAATTTGCGATTCCGAAAGCGCTTCATTCTGGCCACCATCATACATGACACTCCTCGCTAAGTAAAAACGTTTGCACAATCGATTTCAGGCAACTATTCCCGTTAATGCTTGAAAATGCTCGCTCGCTCTCTTTGTTTCACATTTTTTCTCCGTTTAAACTTGGCAAGGAAGCTGTGCTATAGTGTTCCTGTGAGACCCGCAGTGTTTATCCTGCGTCTTTCAGCTAAACCAATCTGAAGGCACTGTTATCTGAAAAGGTACATCCTCGGCCCTGTTTATGCAGCCGAAGATGTGCCTTTTATTTTTTTGAATGCTACAAAATTATTCCAATTCTCAACTTAACGGAGGGATTACCATGCTGCTTGAAGCCGTTTATCACCGTCCCAAAATGAATTGGGCGTACGCTTATGACGAATCGACGATTCATTTGCGCATCCGCACCAAAAAAGACGACGCGCTCCAGGTTTTCGCCTGGGCCGGGGACAAATATGCCTGGGAAAACACCCAGGAGCTGATACCGATGTCCAAAGCTTTTACCGACTCGATGTTCGATTATTGGGAATGCGAAGCGAAACCGCCGTACCGCCGCCTGAAATACGGATTCCTGCTGAAAAACGGGGATGAAGCCTGGTGGATGACCGAAACCGGCTTCCAGGAAGAGCGGCCCAAAACGCCTGACCGGCTGTTCGATTTCCCGTTCATCAATCCGGTGGACATCTTTAAAGCGCCGGAATGGGTGAAGGATGCGGTATTTTATCAAATTTTCCCCGAGCGGTTCGCAAACGGCGACCCTTCACTGAATCCCGAGGGCATGCTGCCTTGGGGCGGACAACCGGAACGGGACAATTTCTTCGGCGGCGATCTGCAGGGCGTGATCGACCATCTCGACTACCTGTCCGAGCTGGGCGTTACCGGGATTTACTTCACGCCGGTGTTTGAAGCGACCACGAACCACAAATACGACACCCAGGACTATATGAAGGTCGATCCTCATTTCGGCGATGCCGAAACGTTAAAGAAGCTTGTCGCTTTATGCCACGAACGCGGCATCCGTGTGCTGCTTGACGCCGTATTCAACCATGCGGGCCGGACCTTTGCCCCTTTCGTGGATGTCCGGGAGCGTGGAGAGCGTTCGAAATACAAGGACTGGTTCCACATCCGCGAGTTCCCTCTCGCCGTGAAGGATGGAATTCCTACATACGACGCTTTTGCTTTTGAACCGATGATGCCCAAGCTGAACACGGAAAACCCGGAGGTCAAAGAATATCTGCTGAAGGTGGCAGAATACTGGATCAAAGAGGTGGGTATTGACGGCTGGCGCCTGGATGTGGCGAATGAGGTGGATCATCAATTCTGGCGCGATTTCCGCCGGACCGTCAAAGCGGCCAATCCGGAAGCTTACATTCTCGGCGAGCTTTGGCACGAGGCCTCCCCTTGGCTGCAGGGTGACCAGTTCGACGCGGTCATGAACTATCCGTTTACGGATGCGGTGCTGGATTTTGTCGTCCGTGGCTCGCTGGATGCGAAGCAGTTCGCCGCAGCAGTCGGCCGCCAGCTTACCCTGTATCCGCTCCAAGCCAGCGAAGTGGCGTTCAACCTGCTGGACAGCCATGACACGCCGCGCCTGCTGACGTTATGCGAAGGCAATAAAAGCCGCATGAAGCTGGCGAGCCTGATCCAGTTCACCTATCCGGGAACGCCGTGCATCTATTATGGCGACGAGGTTGGACTGGACGGCGGGCAGGATCCGGACTGCCGGAAATGCATGGAATGGGATGCGGGCAAACAGGACAAAGAGCTGTTCGGCTTCTACCGGAAGCTGATTGAAGTGCGGAAATCCCACCCTGCCCTGCGGACCGGCTCGCTCCGTTTCCTCAAAGCGGAGACCGGGGAATCCGTGCTCGCTTTCGAGCGGCGGCTCGGCGCGGATCACGTGCTGATCCTGCTGAATAACGACGCCGCCATTCAAACCCTGCGGCTTGAGGATCAGCCGGCGGGCGTTTGGAAAGACGCCTTCGGCGGCCGGATTTGGGAAAGCCGGCGGGATGGTTTGAATGTCCGGCTCCCGGCTTATAGCTTCGCCGTGTTAGTGCCGGGCGAATGAGGGCAAGCGACCGTCGCTGCAGGGGAAACCCCGCCTAAATCACTCTCTATTTACAAGTATTAAGCCATCCATTAAGATAATAGGCAAACGGTTTCACAAAGGAGGTTGCTCATGGCTGTTACGATCAAGGATGTCGCCAGAAAGGCCGGAGTATCACCGTCCACCGTGTCCCGGGTATTGTCCGATCATCCCAGAATCAGCACCGAAACCGCCAGAAAAGTCAAAGCGGTGATGGAGGAGCTCGGGTATCATCCCAACATCATGGCCAAAAGCCTGGTGTCCAAAACCACAAACAGCATTTGCGTGCTCCTGCCGAAACCGGCGGAGGAGCTGTTCTCGAACCTGTTCTTCATGGAGCTGATCCGGGGCATCGTCGCCCAGGCCAACCGCTCCGGCTACGACGTGCTGCTCAGCTCGGGCGGGAGCGAACAAGAAGAACTAACGGCCGTATCCCGGCTGCTGAACGGGCGCCGGGTGGATGGCGCCATTCTGCTGTACTCCCGGAAAGACGACCCTGTCGTAGATTTCCTTTACCAGCACGGCTATCCGTTTACGCTGATCGGACGCAGCGAAGCGCATCCGGATATTTTGACGGTTGATACGGATAACGTTCAGGCCGCTTACGATGCCACGAAACACCTGATCACGATGGGACATGAGCGAATCGGCTTTGTCAGCGGCCCCTCTAACCTGGTCGTATCCCAGGACCGGCTGCTCGGGTATCGGCAGGCAATGGCCGATTCGGGTCTTGAGGTCCGGCCCGAGTGGATTGTCGAAGGCGAATTCCTGCAGGAAAGCGGCTACCGGGCCATGTCCTTCATCATGAATCTGCCGAACCGGCCGACTGCGCTTGTGGTCGTGGACGACATGGTTTCGTTCGGCGTCCTTAGAGGGCTTCATGAACTGAAATTCAAGGTTCCCGAAGACCTTTGCATCGTCAGCTTTAATAACATTCCGTTATCCGAGCTTTCGACGCCGCCGATCAGCAGCATCGACATCGGCATCTATCATTTGGGTTATACGGCTTCCCAGATTCTGATCCAATCGATCCAAAACGAAGGAACGGGCGCTCTCTCCACGCCGGCAAGGCACGTTATCCCGCACCGGCTGATCGTCCGCGAATCTTCGGCTTTTGCGGTTCCGCGGAAATAACGCCGCATTTCGGGTGTATTTTTAAGCTTATTTTGTTTATTTAAGCCGGGGAGATCCTGCTCCATCGTCCCAAAATATGTGAGGCACCTGGTGCTTCATATATTTTTTAGGGCTTGTTCAAACGTTTGCACTATTTGAAATTTGAAACTTTCATTTCTATTCGAATTCAAACTCATCTCTAACCGAATTCAAACTCATTTCTAACCGGTATCGAACTGTTTTCGAACCGTTTCTAAACGGATTGCCTATCCTAAGGAGGCCACAACATGGATGCCATACAAGCCTGCCTGTTTGATTTGGACGGCGTTTTGGTCGATACGGCCAAATATCATTACCAGGCGTGGAAGCGCCTAGCAGGCGAGCTAGGTTTCGAGTTTACCGAGAACGACAACGAACGGCTGAAAGGCGTCAGCCGGGATGCTTCGCTGCAAATCCTGCTGGAGGTCGGCGGAATCGGCGATGTTGAGGAAGAGCGGCTGCAGCAGCTGGCCGAACGCAAAAACAGCTGGTACGTCGAATCCATTTCACGGATGGATGCTTCGGAAATATTGCCGGGAGCCCTGGAATTTCTAAAAGAGTGCCGGGCTAACGGGATTCGGACGGCCTTGGGGTCCGCCAGCAAAAACGCCCCGTTAATTTTGGCCAACACCGGTCTGGCCCCTTATTTCGACGCGATCGTCGATGGAACGCTGACCTCCCGCGCCAAACCCGATCCCGAGGTTTTCCTGCTTGGAGCCGCCAAGCTTGGGGTTCAGTCCGGCGCCTGCGTCGTGTTCGAGGATGCCGAAGCCGGCATTGAGGCCGCCGTCCGCGCCGGAATGCGTTCGGTCGGCATCGGCTCTCCTTCCCTTTTAGCCAAGGCGGACATCGTTGTCCCTTCCCTTGCGGCTTTTTCCATGGCGAAGCTCCGCGAATGGCAAGTCACCGCTTAACGGTGCGTGAGACCGCGGTGAGATATATTTTTTCAATAAAATAAAGAGAACAAAGGAGCCGTTAAGCATGAAGCAATATTTACAGGTTAACGAATGGTCCATCATCGAAGATTCGTTTGATCCGTCCACGCAGGAAATTTCGGAAAGCATTTTCAGCATCGGCAACGGTTATATGGGCCAGCGGGCCAATTTCGAGGAGCGGTACAGCGGTCGTTCGCTGCAGGGCAGCTATATGGCCGGCGTTTATTATCCGGACAAAACCCGGGTTGGCTGGTGGAAAAACGGGTATCCGGAATATTTCGCCAAGGTGCTTAATTCCACCAACTGGATTGGCATCGACGTGGTTATCGACGGCGAGGCGCTGGACCTTGCAAGCTGCAGCGTGAAGGAGTTCGTCCGGGAGCTGAACATGAAGGAAGGCTGGCTGTCCCGCCGGTTTACGGCTGTTCTGGACGGCGGCCGGGAGCTTCGGGTTGAAGCTATCCGTTTCGTCAGCTTCAAACGCCAAGCGATCGGGGCGATCCGTTACGCGGTAACGCCGCTGAATTTTTCAGGCAGCATTACTTTTACTCCGTACCTGGACGGCGACATTCAGAATAAAGACGCCAACTATGAGGAGAAGTTCTGGAACGAGGTCGAGAAGCAGGCTTATGCCGGCGGCGGTTATTTGACGCTGAAGACCAAAAAGCTGGATTTCCACGTAACCTCCGCCATGGCCTATCGGCTTGAGAAAGACAGCCACCCGGTCGAAGCTGAAATCACCTTTACCGAACGGGAAAAATACGTGGCCGGCTCCTTTACCGCAGCCGCCGCGTCCGGCGAAAAGTTAACGCTGCACAAATACGTCGCCAACGTCACCTCCCGCAAATACGGACTGGGCCAGCTAGTGGAGGCCGCCAGAGATCAGCTTGAGGAGGCCGTTCAAGCCGGCTTCGATGTATTGAAACAGGAGCAGGCCGAAGCCTGGGCGGAGAAATGGAAAGAAAGCGACATCGTCATTGACGGCGACCCGGCCGCGCAGCAGGCGATCCGGTTTAATATTTTTCAGCTGAATCAGACTTACAGCGGCGAAGACGACAGGCTGAATATCGGGCCAAAAGGATTCACCGGCGAGAAATACGGCGGCAGCACCTACTGGGACACCGAAGCTTACTGCGTCCCTTTCTACCTCAGCACAGCGGATGCCTCCATCGCCCGTAACCTGCTCATATACCGTTATAAACATCTGCAGAAAGCGCGCGAAAATGCGCGGAAGCTCGGTTTTACGAAAGGCGCTCTTTATCCGATGGTGACGATGAACGGCGAAGAATGCCACAACGAATGGGAGATTACGTTTGAAGAGATTCACCGCAACGGGGCAATCGCTTATGCCATTTATAATTACGTCAACTACACTGGAGACCGCGCTTATCTCGGCCAATACGGGCTGGAGGTGCTGGTGGAAATATCGCGTTTCTGGGAGCAGCGGGCCAACCGTTCCACAGCTAAAGGCAAATACGTGATCCTGGGCGTTACCGGACCCAACGAATATGAAAACAACGTCAACAACAACTGGTACACCAACCGGATCGCGGCATGGACGCTGGAATATACGCTGGAGGTGCTGGAAGAGCTGGAGAAATCCGAACCTGCCCGTTACGCGGAATTGCTGGAGACGCTGAAGCTGGATAACGAGGAACGGGCCGTTTGGAAAGATATTATCGCCAATATGTATTACCCCTACGAGGAGGAGCGGGGCGTGTTCCTGCAGCAGGACGGTTTTCTCGATAAAGAGCTGCTCCCGGTCAATGAGCTGGCGCCGGAGCATCTGCCTCTTAACCAGAATTGGTCCTGGGACCGGATTCTGCGCTCCTGTTACATCAAGCAGGCTGACGTGCTGCAAGGTCTTTATTTCCTCGGGCACCTCTATGATCTGGACACGAAGAAACGGAACTTTGATTTCTATGAGCCGCTGACGGTTCACGAATCCTCCCTGTCCCCTTGCCTGCACAACATTTTGGCCTGTGAATTGGGATATAAGGAAAAAGCCTACGAGATGTATCTGCGGACGTCCCGCCTGGATCTCGACAATTATAACAACGATACGGAAGACGGCTGCCACATCACCAGCATGGCCGGCACCTGGATGTCCGTCGTGCAGGGCTTCGGCGGGCTCCGGGTCTTGCAGGGCGAGCTTGTGCTGAATCCGTTTATTCCGGAGCGCTGGCGTTCCTTTTCCTTCAAAGTGATGTTCCGCGGGACACGGTTGAAGGTTAATGTACAAGGGGAGGCGGTCAGCGTGGTCAACGAGACGGGAACACCGGCTGCCGTCCGGATTTACGGCCAAAGCTTCAAGCTGGACGGCATGTCTGAGGTGCACACCCGCAAAAACGAAGCCGAAGCTAATGTCTGATCGAAGCATATATCCAAAACATCCGAAACATCCGGGACAGGAGGAATTGCAGCAATGAAACGCACTTTTTGGAAAGAAGCCGTCGTATATCAAATCTATCCGCGCAGCTTTAAAGACAGCAACGGCGACGGGGTCGGCGATCTGAAGGGCATCACATCCAAGCTGGATTATTTGAAGGAGCTTGGGATTGACGTCGTTTGGCTCTCCCCGGTCTACAAATCCCCGAATGACGACAACGGCTACGATATCAGCGACTATTACGATATTATGGATGAATTCGGCACGATGGCCGATTGGGAAGAACTGCTGGAGGGCATGCACGGCCGAGGTATCAAGCTGATAATGGATTTGGTCGTGAACCATTCCTCGGATGAACATCCGTGGTTCATCGAGTCCCGTTCTTCCAAAGACAACCCTTACCGCGATTATTACATTTGGCGAAAAGGCAACCCGGACGGATCCCCGCCCAATAACTGGGTTTCCTTCTTCAGCGGCTCGGCCTGGCAATACGACGAAGCGACGGACGAATATTATCTGCATCTGTTCTCCCGAAAGCAGCCAGACCTGAACTGGGAAAATCCGAAGCTGCGGTCCTCGATCTACGACATGATGAAATTTTGGCTGGATAAAGGCGTGGACGGCTTCCGGATGGACGTCATTAACGTGATCTCCAAGGTGGAAGGGCTGCCATCAAACGGCACGGCCCCGTTGGCTGACGGAAGCCGGTATTACATCAATGGGCCGCGCGTCCATGAATATTTGCACGAAATGAACCGAGAGGTACTGTCCAAATACCCGATCATGACGGTCGGCGAAATGCCGGGCGTTACCGTGGAGGAAGCGAAAAAATATACGGCGGAAGACCGCGAAGAGCTGCAGATGGTGTTCCAGTTTGAGCATATGGACGTGGATTCCGGTCCAGGAGGCAAGTGGGATGTGGCCGAATGGACACTGCCACAGCTGCGCGAGGTGCTGGACAAATGGCAGCTGGGCCTGGCGGAGGAAGGCTGGAACAGTCTGTACCTGAACAACCATGACCAGCCGCGGATGGTATCCCGTTTCGGCAATGACGGCGAATACCGCGTACAATCGGCGAAAATGCTGGCTACGCTTCTCCATACCCTGAAGGGAACCCCGTATATCTATCAGGGTGAAGAGCTCGGCATGACCAACGTACGTTTCGAGAAGCTGGAAGACTACAAGGACATAGAGATTCATAACATGTATAAGGAAAAAGTAACCGACGGCGGCGAAGACCACGCCAAAATTCTGAAGGCCATCCATGCCAAAGGCCGTGACAACGCCCGCACGCCGATGCAGTGGAGCAGCGGAGCGAACGCCGGATTTACGACCGGAACGCCGTGGATCAAAGTGAATCCGAATTACAAGGAGATCAATGCCGAGCAGGCACTGGCCGATAAGGATTCGATTTTCCATTACTACAAACGCCTGATTGCTCTCCGCAAGGTTAATCCAATCTTGGCTTACGGCGATTATACGCCTCTTCTTCCGGACAACGAGCAGATTTATGCTTACACCCGGACGCTGGAGGAGGAGCAGTGGCTGGTGCTGCTGAACTTCTCCGATCATGAAGCGGCGTTTGAGCTGCCGGAGGACCTGAATCCGGCAGCTCAAACGCTCGTCATCGGCAACTATCCAGCCGAAGGCCAGGCGGAGGCTCCGCTCCGTCCTTACGAAGCGCGGGTATACCGGATTAAAGGGTAAACAGCCCGTCCACTTGAGTCCTATACGATTCAACGCAGAGCCTTAAACGCAAAGAGCACCCGCAGGCCCGGTATCCGGGAAGGGTGCTCTTGCTTTTTTTAGCTATCAGCGTCCAATCACATATTGGCTCCATTTCCATCTGCGCAGCAGCAGGTAGAAGGCCCAGGAGACCAGAAATACGACCGCCCCGCCAAGCCAGGTCAAATAATGATAATAAGCGCCGTATCGGTCCACAGCGGCCATTCTCCAGTAATGAAGCAGTAGCGGATGAACCAGGAAGATGGCAAACGAAGCCGCGCCGAAGCTCGATAAAAGACGGACCGGCCAGCCGTTTTTCAAAAGCCTGGACAATCCCCTCGCGATCAGCAGCAGGGAAAGACTTGCCGATACCGTAAATACATAATAGATCGCGAAATTGAAAACCATTTTATAAGGCAAAAGCGCGGGAACCCAATCATAATACAGCCTCCCGGCAAACACGAAACAGAGGCCGCTCCCCACAAACAGCGGCAGGATCAGCCAAGCCCATTTCCGCAGAAAAGCCATCGACTGCTCCAAGTTCATCCCAAAGCTGGCTCCCAGTGAAAACAACAGAAAATAGGTGGCGAAAACGTCGCCGGACGTCCAGTGCAGCACCTCGTTATTCAGAAAATAAAAGACGGTCTGGAACAATACGGCGAACGGAATCAGCCATTTATAAGACGATTTAAAGCTGAGCGCCCGGAGCAGCAGCGGAAACAGCAAATAAAACTGAATCAGCATCACAAAATAATATAAATGCTCATAATTGTTGCCGGTCAGCAGATCGGTGAAGAAGAGGTCCAAACGGCCGAGAGGGGAACTCCCCTTCTCTCCTTCCTTCATCACAAAATAGATGAACGACCAGACTACGTAAGGCACAAAAATATACAGCAGGCGTTTCTTGTAGAAGCCCGCCACCCAGCCGCGCCTCGGCCGCTCGGGATCCCAATAGTTGTAGAACAGGACCAGACCGCTGAGAAAAACAAAAGACGGAACGGCAAACTGGCTGAACTTGTTCCATAACTCGTAAAAAATCGTCAGGCTGCTGCCGGGTTTCTGCTGCATCCGGATCATCGGACTCGAGGTGACGTGAATGATCACCACGGCCAAAATCGCCAAAGCCCGGTAGACGTCCAGATCTTCTATTTTCGGCTTTGCTTTTGCTGCTGGTTTTACTGCTGTTTTTGACAGGGACACGTTCACTTGGATTCACTTCTTTCGGCAATCATTCAAAGCTTCATTTGTTTCACCTTTACCCAGCATCGGTACAATTCCCTACTGATGCTGCACCTAGATATTTACCCAACCCGAATGCTGCCAAGCGAATCTAGCGGATTCCAATTTTGACCACCCTGCTATGGATACCGTAATGGAAAAGCAACCGCGGTATATGGATATGCCTGCGCTTTAAGCGTTGTCGATCCAAACCGTTTTATCCGCGAAGGACTCTCTTTTGCCTTCAGGGAGCTCTTTTACGGCCGGGTAGCCGATGTATAAGAAGCCGAGCATTTTTCCTTTATCCCCCAAACCAAACGTCCGGTTGATGACCGGATGATAAGCCTGCTCGCCGGTTCTCCAGACAGCCGCCAGGTTAAGGCCGTGGATTTCGAGCAGCATGTTTTGAATGGCTGCGGCTACCGCCGCATACTCTTCCAGCTCCACAACGCCCGGCTTATCCGAGGGCTGAACGGCCACGCCGATTACGACCGGAGCCCGTTTCACCTTATCTTCGGCTTTGGCCAGCAGCTCGGCCGCCTTTTCTTCGCTCACGTCCCCGGCTTCCAGTCTGGAAATCTCCGCCAGCGCTTTAGCCAGCTTCTTGCGGCCTTCTCCCCTCATAACGAAAAACTGCCAAGGTTCCGTCCGCCGATGATTCGGCGCCCAGGTGCCCGCTTCCAGAATGCGTTCAATCAATTCCTTGGAAACCGCCTCTCCTGTGACTTTGCCAATGCTCCGGCGCGTACGGATCGCTTCAAAAATATTCATGGTTGATCCTTCCCTTCCATGGAATGAGATAATATTCCGCCCGGCCCAGCCGGGGGTTCTTTAATGGGATAACTGTATGGAAACGCTATCAAGGGATAAGGGTTCCTTATCCTATAAATCTATTTTAAACCTGATTTCATAAATTTAGCAAAAAGAAAAGAAGCTGTTTGAATGGGCAGGCCAGCGGATCTCAGCCCCCCTCCCTCAAACCCGGTACAGCTTATCCTTCCGCAAAAACTCATATAAATGATCCACCGAACGCATCGCATATTCCTTATGAAGCAGCTCGCCCCCTTGGACAATCGCCACGCCCGGCACGCTTTCAATTCTCCACTGCTCCCGAAGCGCCGGCGCATAATTAATATTTAACTTCCTGACCGGAATACTCCGGCCTGTCGCCTCTACGATCTCCAGCATCCTTTCGCCAAGCTGGCAGGTTCCGCACATCGGAGTGAAAAACATGACAGCTTCTCTCTCCTGCCCGGCCTGCAGCTGGCCGAGGAGTTCCTGTTCGCTGATTTCCGGCAGCGGCATCCAAGCCCCTCCTTTCTTATCCCCTTTCCTTCTTCCGAAGGTTCGGGTATTCCCGATTTTAACATAGTTCCGCAAACGTATTTTACACTTTGCAGAAAAACTTTAACAAAACTGCGGTATTCCAAATGGAAAAAGAACGGTCGAATTTCGGCCCCAGCCCCCGCTATTCCAGCCGTAGCGGCCAATGTCCTTCAGCAGGAATTGGCAGGTTGCTCCTCTCTTCTCTTTGCCTGTCCAAAACACTGCGATAACACAAGGCGAGTAACATGGACAAAAACGGGCTGTATTCAACCTTATACAAGAAAAACCGACTTTTAGCGAGCGCTTTACGGAAGGAAGTGGTTGAAAATGCGAAATAAAAAATGGTTGAAGCAAATGCTTTATTCCCATTTGGCTATCCTGTGCGGCTTTGGAGCTGCCATTATTTGCATCACATACGCCATCACATACAGTGATCTGGTTCGGGATATCAAAAAATCCAACAGCGATTACGCCAGCCAGGTAGTAGACAGCATGACGACGTCCTTAAAGAATATTGAGCGGACACTAGCCGGACAGATTGTCAAAAACCAGGCGATCAGCGATTTTTTTGACGATGACGGAGGCGAAGGTGCAGCAAACCTGATCAATTATAACGCTTCCAGCGAGTTAGACAAAATTCGCAATAACCCCTTGATTCATTCCGTCTATTTTTTCCGGAGCAAAGACCAGGCTGTGCTGACAGGGGGCTATATCAGCAACCTCTCCCGGTTTAAAGACAATCTTTTCATCAAAAACCTGCAAAACGATCCCCCGGCCTCCCGCTGGTCTTCTCTCCGTACTTATAGTGAATTTCCGTTGATCGACCCGCCCGAGCGGATTATATCCTTGACCCAGAAAATAGGCTCCGAAGGCTGGATTGTTTTGAACGTCAAGGCGGATCCGCTGCTCGCTGCGGCCGATAAGCTCAGAAACCATTCCCGCAGCTTTATGACCATTTCGGATGCCCAGGGTCAGCCTATTTATTCAACCGGATCCGATAACGGCCCTTCCAAGCTGTCAACCCGGCTGTACTCCAATTATATGGGCTGGGCTTTTACAAGCGGGACGGCGGATGAGCATCTGCTGGGTCAAGCAGCCTTGCTGTCCTTGATCCCTTTAACGATCATTGTTTTGACCCTGGCGGCCATCGTAGCGGTGATCCTTTACATTACCCGAAGAAGTTACCGTCCGATCGAGCATATGGTGACGAGGGTTTCTTCCTACCGGCAAGAGCTTAAAGCCTCCGGCCATGATGAATTTGCCATCCTGGAGCAGGCTTTCGATGACATGCTCGTCCGGATGAATCAATTCGATCTTAAGGAAGCCGAAAATCTGCAGTACAAACGCAGGCAATTTTTCAGCGAGCTGCAGGATTATGAAAACGTCGTTCCGGCCGAGGAATGGCAGAACTACCTTGCCTTGTTTGATCTTCCGGAGCAGGCCAGCCTGATCATCGCCATTTTGGAAATTGATAAATACGTGCCTTTACTGCGCCAAGACCGCCAGAACATGCTAGATTCCAAGCAGCGGCTGGAAAAGCTGGCCGGAGAATGGCCAAACCTGCAGGCCCGGACGGTCTCCGCGGATTGGATTTCAGCCGACAGGCTGGCCCTGCTGCTTGACGTTACCCCGGTTTCTCCGGATCCGGTGCACGCTTCCGAAGGGAAGAATGAACCGCTGCAAACCGTGGTGCAGGCCCTTGAAGAGCTGCGGCTCCGCGCCGAAAGCGAGCTGGCGTTTACCACCACTATGGGCGTCGGCTCCCTCGTGCCGGAGCTGCCGCAGATTAAACAATCCTTCGGCGAAGCGCTGACCGCCCTGCAATATAAAATGACGGCAGGCAGCAACCGTATTCTCGTTTACCTGGATATGAGGGACCGTCAGGAATCCGTTAACCCGCTTTATTTTAAGTGGATAGAAGATTTAGTTCACCATTTCCGGATTCAGCAGCCGGAGTGGAAAAATGATTTTTTCCGGATTTTCGATCATCTGGAGGACCAGCTGCTGAAAAATGAAGAAATGCAGCTCCTCTTCAACTATCTGACGCACCGCTTTGCACGGGAAATGGAGGATACCTCGCCTACGATCAACGAATATTGGCACAGGGTGACCTACCCCCAAATGAGTGAAGCGCTTAAAGAGAGGGAGGAAATCCCCGAAATCCGGTCGCTGTTCAGCGAGCTGCTTGACCAGCTGTACGAGCAATACAACGTTATGCTGGAGTCGAGAAGCAAAGATCACCTGATTTACGAGGTTAAAAAATATATTGAGGATCATTTTGACGACTTTGATCTGTCCTTGAAATCCATAAGCGACCGCTTCGGCATTAACGGGAAATATGCCAGCCAGTTGTTCAAAGAGGAATTCGAAGTCAAGTTTGTCGATTTCCTGATCGGACTGCGGGTGGACCAAGCGCAAAAGCTGCTGCGGGAAACCAACGAATCGGTAAGCGAAATCGCGCGGCTCGTCGGTTACGAGCACGTCATTTCCTTTGGAAGAATCTTCAAGAAAACGGTCGGCGTGTCTCCCGGCGATTACCGCAAGCGAATGCAGACTGCGGAGAGCCAGGCCGGCCACATCTAACAAGCCAAATGCCCTAATTCCGGCCGTGTTTGGCTTTTTGTATGCTGTCTGAATAAGGTTTATCCGCCTTCATGGCTCCCCTCCGGCGCCACTTCTGCTCTTTTGTATAGGCCGCGGAAACTTGTAAATTGTCTGGCTTCACTCCCACAGGCTATAACGTAATTGCAACTCCAAATTTTATAGCGAGGTGAAGAAAGGTTTATGAGAAAAAGAGCGTTGAGCTACGCGTTGTTGGCCACCTTGGCTATCGGCTTGCTGGGCGGGTGTTCGGCCGGAAGCGGAAACGAAGCTCCTGCAGCGGCTGGTGCGGCGTCCGCAAATGCGGGCAAGGCGGATCCGGGCAAGCAGGTAACCTTAAAGGTCGGTATTTTTGACCGCGGGAATGCACCTGCCGGGTACACGGCTACGGACAACTATTGGACGGATTACGTTCAGAAAAACTTCGGCGATCCGAACAATATTAAGGTCGAATTTGTTCCGATTCCCCGCAACGACGCCACCGACAAAGTCAACGTCATGATGACCAGCGGCGACGCGCCGGATATCGTATTTGCCAGCACCAACGTACTGACGCCTTACAGTTACGCCAAGGATGGCGGCCTGCTTCCGCTCGATTCGCTTATCGACCAATATGGTCAAAATCTCAAAACGTATCTGGGGGATGCTCTGGACGTCGGCAAGGTTGACGGGGTGCAGTATTCGATTCCCGGACGCCGCGTCAACACGGGCAAATACGAAAACCTGATCCGCAAGGACTGGCTGGACAAGCTTGGACTGCCAATGCCTCAAACAACGGAGCAGGTGTATGAAACGCTGAAGGCTTTTAAAGAAAAAGATCCCGGACAAACGGGCGGCAAAGTCATTCCGCTGGGCTTGTCCCTGACGCCTGGCTCCATCGAACCGATCGTCTGGTCTTTCATCCAGGACGGCCTTACGGACGAACAGCGCTATACCCTGTCGGAGAACCTCGGTTATCCGCTGCTGCTCCCTGGACATAAAGACGCGGTCAAGTTTTTGAACAAGCTCTACAACGAAGGCCTAGTAAGTCCCGATTTCGCATTGGATAAAGATGAAAAACAGGTGTTCCAGGATGTCATGAACGGAAAAGTCGGCATGTTCAGCGACAACTTGGGCAATGCCTATCTAGACAATCCTGGCATCGCCAAGGTGCTGACGCAAAACGTTCCGGGCGCAAATCTGGTCCCTGTCGACCCTTATACCAACAATGCCGGCAAACATCTGAAACCGGAATATGACCCTACAGGTTTCTTCCTGATGATCCCGGCTTCCAGCAAACGCGGCGTCGAAGCAATCAAATACCTCGACTGGATGGCTCAGCCGGACGTGCTCTTTACGCTGATGAACGGCATCGAAGGCGAAGATTACACGCTGGTAGACGGGTTGCCGCAGCGCAACCAATCGGACGAAACCAACAAACGGATGTTTAATGCCGCCGACATTGTCATGATTACGCAAGGCGAGGATTTCGGCAGCAACGAGAAAAACTGGGCTGCAGCCGCCGCGGCGGTGCCTGAACAGTTCCGGCAGGACGTCATCGACGCTTACAAAATGTCGCTGACCGATACGACTCATTATGCCAACTTCACCACGCCGATCGAAGCAGAAAACAAATATATGCCAACGCTTAGAGACAAATATGATCAGCTTATCGTGAAAAGCGTCATGGCTAAACCAGCAGACTTCGACAAGGTTTACGACGATCTTCTAAAAGATTATATGGCCAGCGGCGGCGACGCTATTCTTAAGGAACGTACGGAAGCCTACAAAGCAATGGCCAAATAAGCTTCGAAATTTATCTAATTCAACCATTGGAGGATCGGAATGAAACAACTGTGGCTTTACTTTTTGCGGAATTGGCAATTGTATGTCCTGCTGCTGGGTCCGGTCGCCTACTTTCTAATCTTTAAATACGGCCCGATGTACGGCATCCTGATTGCTTTTCAAGATTTCAATCTCTTCAAAGGGGTTATGGGCAGTCCCTGGGTCGGGTTCGACGTGTTCCGCGAGGTTTTTGGCATGAGCGCCTTTTACAAGGCGCTCCGGAACACTTTTATGCTGAATCTTACGGACCTGCTTTTTTCGTTCCCTGCCCCTATTCTGCTAGCGCTGCTGCTGAATGAGCTTTCCCGGGCAAAATTCAAAAAAATGGCCCAAACCATCTTGTATCTGCCTCATTTTTTATCCTGGGTCATTATCGGCGGCATCATGCTTCAGGTTTTCGCTACCAATACGGGGATCGTTAATCTGCTGCTGGGGCATTTGGGGATAGATCCGATACCGTTCCTGACCAATAAATACGACTGGCTGATCACCTACCTGGTTGTGGGGGTGTGGCAAAGCGCGGGCTGGGGGACGATCATTTACCTGGCGGCCATAACCGGCATCAATTCCGAGCTTTATGAAGCCGCAGCCGTGGATGGAGCGGGACGTTTCCGGAAAATGTGGTCCATTACGCTGCCGGGCATCCGGCCGACCATTGTGGTGCTGCTTATTCTCAAGATCGGGGAAATCGTGCAAATCAGTTTTGACCGGCCGTATGTCATCGGCAATGTAAGCGTTCTGGACTTCTCCGAAGTCATCAGCACGTTCGTATATAAGACCGGGGTTCAAACGGCCAACTTCTCCCTCGCGACAGCGGTGGGGCTGTTCCAGGCCGTAGTAGGCATCGTGCTGCTGCTTGCGGCAAACCGGATCGCCAAGAAAATAACGGGTAACGGAGTGTTCTGATGAAAGCTGCAAACCATAGACAGACCGTTTCGCCAGCATCAGGCGGCCGGGCTCTCGAACTTATCAATATGGGGATCATCGCTGTGCTGGTCATTTTATGCCTGGCTCCTTTGCTTCATATCGCCTCCATGTCGCTTAGTTCCAACCGGGCTATCCTTTCCGGAGAGGTGACCGTGTTCCCGCTCGAAATCAATTTCGAAGCTTACCGAAAAATCTTTCAGGACACTTCCATGGTCCGTTCGCTCCTGTTGTCTTTAGGGCTGACGGCGAGTTACACCGTCTTGTCCATGCTGATGACGGTGTTTGCCGCCTATCCGCTGTCCAAACGGCTAAAGGGTGGAAAATTCGTGATGTTCCTTATCGTGCTTACGATGTTTTTCAGCGGCGGCACCATTCCGGATTATTTGCTGATCCGCAGCCTGCATTTGACCAACCATCTCGGCTCGCTGCTGCTGCCTACGATGATCAACCCTTTTTTCCTGATTATTCTGATTACGTTTCTTCGTTCCCTGCCGGCGGGGCTGCTTGAAGCCGCCGAAATGGACGGCAGCAGCCATTTTCACTCTCTGCTCCGGATCGTCCTGCCGCTTTCGCTGCCGGCGCTGGCTACGCTCAGCCTGTTCTATGCCGTCGGCCGCTGGAACGGATTTATGGATGCCTTGATGTACATTACGGATCCGAAGCTGTACCCGATTCAGCTTAAGCTGTACCAGGTCGTCATGAACAGCATGACCAACGATCCTTCATCGATGCAGGGCGATCAGGTCGTGTCCGTATTGCCGGAAGGCATCAAAGCGGCAAGCATTATGTTTGCCACGGTTCCGATTCTGCTCGTTTATCCGTGGCTGCAAAAATATTTTATCTCCGGCGTCATGATCGGGGCCGTAAAGGAGTAGTACATCATGAGGAACAAAGGCGACTTTTCGTTCTCCACCTGCTGGAACATCAAGAGACACCGGGAAGGCAGAGCCATGCTGGAGGAGATCATGGAGCTCGGCTTCCAATCTGTCGAGCTGAACTACAACGTCACGCGGGAGCATCTGGCCACGATCGAACCGATGATCGAAAGCGGCGTTATCGGCGTATCCAGCGTCCACCACGCTTTTCCGTTTATTGAGGACAAGGATTTTGATACGGACTCGCCCATGCTGGGCTTTGAAGACGAGGAAAAACGGAGACGGGCGGTCGAGCTGCTCAAGCAATCCGTCGAATATGCCGTCCGCTACGGGGCAAAAGCCGTCGTGGTTCATCCCGGCGAGGTCCCTTTTCCGGATAACATCGATGCCCGGCTTAAAGAGATTTACAAAAATGAGGGCAGAAGCTCGGAGGCCTATTCGGCGCTTTGGAGGGCGATGCTGGAGCAAAGACAAAACCAGGCTCCGCAAAATTTGGACCGCATACATCGCAGCCTGGAGGAGATCAGCGAATTCATCGAGCGAAAAGGCTACAAGGTAGCTATCGGCATCGAGACGCGGGCCCGCTGCTACCAAATGCCGACGCTGCGCGAGGCCGAGTGGCTGACCAGCCGCCTGAAAGGAAGCCCTGTCGGGCTTTGGTACGATATCGGCCATGCCATGATGATGGACCGCATGGGGCTTTACGACAACCTGCGCGACCTTCGTGAGCTCGACCTCCCGCTTGCCGGCGTCCACATTCATGAAACGATTGGACTCTCCGATCATTGGTGCCCTTATGTCCACAGCGGGACGGACGAATTTGACGTTTTCCTGGATACCATCCATAAAGCTCCTGTCCGGGTTTACGAGCTGAAATCGGCTTGTCTGCCTGAAGAGATTGAACTAAGCCACACTCAAATCATAAACAAATTACTTGTGATGGAGGGTCAAGCCTGATGATGAATACCGAATGGATTTCCAAATACGCGCCTTATATTTATTTTGACAACAACGAGCCGTTTTTCCCTGTCCGCGTAGGCGTTACCGTGCTGGAGGAAGCGGGGCCTTCCCCTTCCACGCGCAGAACCTTTGCTTTCGACGAGCCGGGCCTTAAATACATTATCGAATATGCGATTTACTGGGATTACGATATTCAGCACCTGTACGAGCTGGAGCATGTCTGGATTTACGTGGGACAAAACGGCGAAGTGATCGATTGCGACGCCAGCTTCCACGGCCGGCATTTCAAGGGGCTTCTGCATGACCGCAGCAACCTGGTGGACGGCACCCATGTCAAGCTGTATTCCCAGCCGGGCAAACATGCCTTCATGCCGCAGCCGGAAATGTTTTATCTGCTGCCGGAGCTGATGACCGCAACCGATGAATTTGCGGGAAGACGCGGCCTGCTGATTACCGGTCCGTTCGATGGGGTTTATACGACGGACGACGAAACGGACCGCAAAGTGCAGCTTTATTTGCAAAGCTTCCGCTTTAAACCTGCCATGGAATTTTCGGAATATCGCATTGATCCGGCATTCTACACCACTTGGGAGCAGCTCCATGCCGAGGTTCCCGTCCGCATTAAGGAAAGACTGTCCGAAATTGATGAATGGATGAAAACTAGGGAGGAATAGAGAAATGAGCAAACAATTAAAAGTGGGCATCATCGGCTGCGGATCGATCGCATTCGGCAAACATTTGCCTTGCTTGAGCAAACAAGAGGCTGTTGCCATTACGGCTTTCTCCGATATCGTTCCCGAAAAAGCCAAGCAGGCCGCCGAAAAATTCGGAACGCCTGACGCCAAGGTTTACGGCGATTACCGGGAGCTGCTGGCCGATGCCTCTATCGACGTTGTGCACATTTGTACGGCAAACGATGCCCATGCTGAAGTCGCTATCGCTGCCCTAGAAGCAGGCAAACACGTCATGTGCGAAAAACCGATGGCCAAAACCGCCGCCGACGCCCGCCGCATGGTGGAAGCAGCTAAACGTACGGGCAAAAAACTGACCATCGGCTATAACAACCGTTTCCGGCCGGACAGCCAATTTTTGAAGCAAGTTTGCGACAATGGCGATCTCGGCGAAATTTATTTCGCCAAAGCCCACGCGCTGCGCAGACGGGGCGTTCCTACCTGGGGCGTGTTCCTCGACAAAGACAAACAAGGCGGCGGACCGCTGATTGACATCGGCACCCATGCTCTGGATCTGACGCTTTGGCTCATGAACAACTACGAACCTCAGGTTGTGCTCGGCACCACCTATCAAAAGCTGGCTAACCGCAAAGGTTCTGCCAACGCGGGCGGAGCTTGGGATCCTAACAAATTTACGGTGGAGGACTCGGCGTTCGGCATGATTGTCATGAAAAATGGAGCCACGCTGATGGTAGAATCCAGTTGGGCTCTGAATATGCTGGATACTCGGGAAGCTTTGTACACGCTTTGCGGCACCGAGGGCGGCGCAGACGTGAAGGACACGCTCCGGATCAACGGGGAGAAGTACGGCCGTCTCTACGCCAACAACATTCAGTTTGACGTCAAAGGCGCCGATTTCTTCGACGGGCGCAAGGAAACGATGCATGAGCGGGAATGCCGGCTGTGGATCGAAGCGATTCTGAATGACACGGAACCGGTCGTCAAACCGGAACAAGCCTGCGTAGTTTCTGAAATCATCGAAGCCATTTATGAATCGAACCGCACCGGCGAGGCCGTTTACTTCGACTGATACAACTCTAATAAAGGAGGATTAAGGGAATGATCAATGTAGCGATATTGAGCTTCTGGCATGTCCATGCCAAGGATTACGCGCTGCAAGCCGAGCAGCATCCGGAGATCGCCGTCAAAGCGATCTGGGACGAGGATCCCGAGCGCGGGGCCATGCAGGCGGAAGCGCGGCAGGTGCCTTTTTACGCCGACTTGGAAGAAGTGTTGGCCAATCCGGATATCGATGCCGTGATTGTAACGACGGCTACCTTGAGACACCGGGAGGTCATTCTGGCAGCGGCGCGGGCCGGCAAACATATTTTTACCGAAAAAGTGCTCGCTGCAACCACCCAGGAAGCTAAGGAAATCGTGGATGCCGTGAAGCAAGCGGGCGTTAAGCTGACCGTCTCCCTCCCCCGGCTGAACACCCCTTTTGCCCAGGCTGCTCAAGAGGTCGTCGCAAAGGGACTGCTGGGCAAACTGACACAGGTTCGGGTAAGAATGGCGCACAAGGGCGCGCTGTCGGAAACGGGATTGCCGCCCTATTTCTACAGCCTGGAGCAAGCCGGCGGCGGAGCCATGATTGATCTCGGCTGCCACCCGATGTACCTGACCCGCCTGCTGCTCGGTATGCCCGAGACCTTGAGCGCAAGCTACGGTTACGTAACAGGCCGGGAAGTAGAAGACAATGCCGTCGCCGTATTGGGTTATGCTAACGGAGCTTTGGGGATCGTCGAAACCGGCTTTGTAAACCCGCTGTCCCCACTTACGCTGGAAGCCCACGGCACCAAAGGAAGCATGGCCTTCAGCCTGCAGAACCGGAAGCTGGTCGTGGCCAGTCTGGATAATGGCTCCAATCCATTGATGGAGTGGCCCTTGCCCGAAGCTCTGCCTTCGGATCTGGAGCAATGGGTTTCCCATATTCAGCAGAACACGGTAAACACGCAAAACCTGGAGATGGCTCTTGACCTTACCCGTCTGATGGAGGCCTCCAATCTGTCGGCCAGGCTGGGCAGAGCGGTAAACGTGGTAATATAATTGAATGATAAGTTGATTATGTTAGGATTAGAATAGAAAGAAGGACGGTCAGCAGACCGTCCCCAGCATAGCATCTTAAGCGGGATTCCCTAAGCCTGCAAAAGCGATCAGAAAATGACCCACCGGTTTGCCAACCTGGAGTGGGTCATTTTCGTTTAATCCCCTCTTAACTCCGCTATCCCCATAATCACGGCGAATGCTACCTCTGCAAGAAAAAAAAGACCAAAAAGAAACAAAACTCCATACCCAAGCCAAATCGCTACTCGAAATTGATTATAAGTCAATGTAGTCCAGGAATTTTTTAATGATTCTCTTGCGGGAATTCTTATCTGAAAAGATCCAGCCGAATGAAAGGTTAGAAGCAAGTTGATTATTAGCCAAGGGGATAGCGATAATCCGCCCACTTTCAATGTAGGGGTCATCAATTAACAAATAATTAGATAAAAAACTGATCGCCAGCCCTTCAGCTACTGTTTTCTTAATCACTTCAGAGTTTGAGGTTTTGAACAGCACATTCATGGAACCATTGCTCTCTTCAAGCAGGGTCATGAAATTTTCCCATAACTGACTTGCATTCACGACCAGTGGATAGTCCGCTAGATCCTGAAGATTTAATACTTTTTGAAAAGCAAGAGGGGAATACTTAGGAACGATTACTTTAACGTCAGGTTTGTAATCAAAGGCTTCAAAGATTACATGTTCGGGCAATGACTCCTCAATTGACTCCTGCATGACGGTAAGTCCTAAATCCACTTGCTGTTTTTTTACTTGTTCAATAATCCCCTGACTTTCCATTTCGATTATGGTTACTTTTATATGAGGATAATCTTTTTTAAATAAGGAAAGAATTTTCGGGAAAAATGCCATTAAACTGGGTGTGGCTGCGATTTTTAGCTCCCCTTGAAGAATGGACGCCGTGGTTTGCGCTTCTTCTTTGATCATCTCCATATATTCAACAATTTTTAAAGCTTTAGTTATAATCTCTTTTCCTTCTAGCGTAGGGGTTGTTCCAAATCGGGTTCTTTTGAACAGCTGAATTCCCAGTTCTTTTTCAAGCAATGAGATTGACTGGCTGACAGCGGATTGGGAAACATGAAGATTTTGCGCTGCTACCGAAATGGATTGCGTATGGACAATCTCTTTGATGTACCCCATCTGTTCTAAGTTCATCTGCACACCCCTTACATAAGTAATACTTATATAAATATTAAAAATGATAATTTTACATAGGTAATCATGATATCTATATTTAAAGTATAGCAAAATAGGAGGAGAAAATAATTGGAACAAGCAAAAGAAACAAAAGATTCGTTTATCTTTATAATGATAGCCATTTTTCTAGGGAATTTTATAGCCATGTTAAATTCAGGCACAGTAAACGTTGCACTTCCGAAGATCATGAACGATCTGCATTCGGGTATAAATACCGCTCAATGGGTAGTAACAGGATTTTTGCTGGCCATAGGAATTATTGCTCCCGTTACGGGCTACCTCGGAAACAAAATCGGCTACAAAAATTTATATGTATATGCCTTGATCGGATTAACCGCTTCTTCTGCACTATGCGGGCTTTCATGGAACATGGGTTCATTAATTATTTTTCGTTTCTTGCAAGGTTTTAGTTCAGGTTTGATTCAAATATCGACCATGACTATTATTTTCCAATCCGTGAATAAAGAAAAGCAATCGATGGCAACCAGTTTATGGACGGTATCCCTGATGGTTGCTCCCGCAATCGGTCCGACCTTGGGTGGAATTTTAACCCATTCCCTTGGTTGGAAAGCGTTGTTTTTCGCCAATGTTCCATTCGGAATCATAGCCGCTTTATTTGCTTATTTTTTTATTCCTGCAAGAGAAGGGTCAAAAGAGGTTTCACTTGATTTCATGGGGCTGCTTACGGTTGTAGTCGGTAATGTTTCTTTGTTGATGTATTTTACAAAAGGGGCTGACTTAGGCTGGCTTTCTGTAACGGCTTTGTCTTTGTTATTTTTAGGCGTAGTTGGGATAGCCGCATTTATATGGAGGGAATTGACGGCCAAAGAACCCTTATTGAATATCCGAGTTTTTAAATATGCAAAATTCTCATGGGGAATGGTCATAAATTGCCTTATTTCTGTAGGATTGTATTCCAGTGTTTTTTTGGTCCCGATCTTTATGGAAGAAGCACAGGGAGAGTCTTCATTTACAGCAGGGATGATCATGCTGCCAGGGGCTTTATTTATGATTATAGTTACCCTTATAGGCGGTAAACTGCAGGAGAAAATAGATTCTTTCTGGTTAGTGCTGTTCGGGGGATGTTTGCTGAGTCTTGCTACGTGGGAATTCAGCCGGTTAAACATGGACTCCTCCTTGGTTTATATTACTTTTTGGATGGTTATTCGTTATATAGGGATAGGGCTTGCGGCTTCTCCGGCAATGAGCATTTCGATGAGTGTGATTCCGCGGGAAAACGCCGGTCATGCATCAACGATATCCAACTGGCTGCGCCAGGCGATGGCTGCCTTAGCCATTGCAATCTTCAGCTCTATTTTGGCCGCAAGGACACAAACACATCTCCTTGCATTAAGCGGAGAGAAAACAGGTGAGGCGCTGAAACGCTTTGCATTGGTTTATGCAACCAACGATACGTTTCTTGTGGGTACCTTCGTCACCATCATGGCCATTCCGCTTTCGCTGCTTTTGAAGCAAAAGAAATCCAAAAGCTCCAAGGAGAATCTTGCAACGGCAGAGAGAAAACCTGTAATGAAGTGAACCCAACAAAAGGAGACGGCTCTTGGCCCGCCCCCGTCTGATGGAGACCTCTAACCTGTCGGCCTAGCCGGGCAGAGCAATACCGTTTTCGCAGCTGCGGGGGCAGACGGTTTAATAGCGGGTAAAAAGCTTCCGGAGGGAAAAAGTCGAATTTTTTATACGCCCACAAATGTAAGATAAAATTGAATGATAAGTTGATTATGTTAGGATTAGAATAGAAAGAAGTAACCCGACCAAGCTAACAACTGTGGCGGGTTACTTCTTTTTTCGTTCGATATAGGTCAGCAGCGCTACAACAAATGCAGCAAAAGTGGTTACATCGGCAAAAGAGAAGTTCATACACATCACCTCCAAGCAAAAAAACTCCCCAAATCCTAGGGGAGTTTTTTTGCTGTAGCGGTAACTTGAGTTTTAAGATTAACGTTTAATCCCTACCGTCACAATTTCGCAAGGACCAACCGGAAGGGTCAGGCTGCCGTCATTCGCAGGCTGGAGCGCTTCGCCCTGCTCCTCCAGAATGTTGCTCTTGTAGCCGGAGCCTTTCAATGGCTTGAAGGCAAAAGACAATTCCGCGCTGCTGCTGTCCATGTTGTACCAGCGGAACATCAGGTCGCCGGATTCCTCGCTCACTTTCAGCGAAGAGAAAGCCAGCTCCTGGCCGTTCCAGGCCAAAGGCGCATAGTCAGGCGTTACGCTGCCCGCATGCACGCCGGTTTGGGCTGCCGTCCAAGGAATCTGGAACTGGTACGCTTCGGCATAGGCGCCGGAACGAACGCCGTCGCCATCATGCGGAATGACTTCCATGTGTACGGTATGGTCGCCGAGGCACTGCGCCTCCGGCGTTGGGAACAGGCCCCAGTCGCCAAGCTCGCCCGTAGCGCGAAGCAGCGTTACGGCAATCGTGTTGCGGCCGTCGCGCAGAACCTCGTATTCGTTAAGGCCCAGGTTGGCAACGGTAAGACCGGCGCCCGCTTCGCTGACATCTACAAAAGCCTGCTGGTGCTGCGTATTGCTTGGATTTTCCCATTCTTCGGCAGGTACCGTATCCCGTTTGGCGATTTCAAACATGGAATCGACATGGTGAACGTTCGCCTGCAGGTCCGCCGGGAACAAAGCCCGCAGACGGTGATCCTTAGCCTGGTTGTTAAAGGAAGTTTCGATCGAAACGCCTTTGCCATTTTTGCTCAAGGAAACAATCGTACGGAGCGTAAAAGGAATCAGCTCTGTGGAGCGCTGCGCCTTGCGGTTCGGATACCAGATCAGCTCGCGCTGTTCCTGGTCCAGCTTCTCATCCGCGGACGCCGGGATCTCCCAATGATGCACGATTTCCACGGAAGCGCGGTAAGGCGTATCCTCGATCACGTTAATGTCGGCTTTCAAGCCGCGCGTGGTCAGCGCTTCTTCGCCGTCCGGCTGACGGAACATGTATTCGTTGCCGATGTCGCCGACATTCTCGTAAACGCCGAGATCGCGGTATACGCGGCCGGTTTGTTTGTCGGTCAAAGCGAAGGAGCCGTTGTCCGCAATCTCCACTTTAAGTTTGCCGTTCTCCAGTGTGCGGCTGTCCGCAAACAGAGAAGCTTTGGCAGATGCGGATGCAGATGCCGCGGCGGAGCTGCGTACCCAAGCAAACGTTTTAAGCCCGAGCGCAGGCACGTTAGCCGCTTCGAAGGTAAGGCGCACACGGCGGCAGCTGTAAGGCTGGCGGAATTTGTCGTCCGGCAGATCGTAGCCGAACAGCAGTCCCAGGTCTTCCACCGTGCAAGGAATTACGTTGCCTTCGGCGTCGACCAGCACGCGGCCGGACAAATCCACGCTGCTCATGCGGCGGGTGGTTTCTTCCAGGCCAAGATTTTCACGGAAGTAAAGACGGGCAGCATCCACCTCAACGGAGATTACGCCGCTGCGGTCCCAACCGGAGGTATTGAACGCTACCAAAGGCACCGGATCTTCGCCGTATTTGCTGAACACAGTCGTATCGACCGCATCTGCAATCGTCCGTTTGCTGTCGTCGATAATCGTTTCGGTCACGTGACGGCTCTTGTCGAAGCGGGTCACCATCTCGCGGTGCACCTCATCGACGCTGCAGCCGCAAATGCTGTCGTGCGGGTGGTTTTGCATCAGCGTTTTCCACGCATAAGTAAACGTGTGATGCGGGTAAGGTTTACCGAGCAGGTCGGCCAGGGAGGCCAGCGGCTCGGCGACTTTTTCCAGCAGGGCTTGGCCCTTCTGGTTCATTTGTTTCAGGTAAATCCGCGCGGACGCGGTATTGACGAGTGTTCCCCAGCCGTCGGTGCGCTGGCTGCGCAGCTCGCCTCTAACGCTGGAAAGCTCGCGGTCTACCGCTTGTTCTACAGCGTTAATATAATCCGGGAAGTTGGAGTGGATGAACTCCACGTCCGGGTACAGCTTTTTCGCGGTTTCGATCGCTTCCGGCAGATCCAGCTGCACCGGCTGATGGTCAACGCCGTTCATGAACAACAGCTCGCCGGTGGAGGCGTATTTCTCCGCGTCGGCCAGCTTACGCTCCCAGTAAGCTTTCGCTTCCTGCTCGTCTACCGGCACCTCGTTGCCGTTGGAATACCAGTTGGCGAACAAAATGCCGAGCACTTTGGAGCCGTCCGGTCCTTCCCAGATCAGCTCGGAGAACGAAGACTCGTAGCCGCTGTCCGAAACCATGTTGTTAAAGCCTGTCGGCTTCACGCCGCGGCCGAAAAATACGTTGTTAATGCCGGACTGCTTCATCAGCTGCGGCGTTTGGCCCGTCAATCCGAACGTATCCGGATAATAGCCGACTTTCGCTGGGCTTCCGTAACGTTTGGCGTCATGATGGCCGACCTGCATATTGCGCACGTTGGCTTCGCTGCTGGTCAGGAATGCATCCTGCAAAATATACCAAGGACCGATGATGATCCGGCCGTCTTTGATATGTTTCTCCAGACGTTCGCGCTGCTCCGGACGAACCTGGAGATAATCCTCCAGGATGATGGTTTGGCCGTCCATGTAAAAGCTTTTAAACTCGGTACCCGCATCCAGTTTGTCCAGCAGGGAATCCACCAGGCTGATCAGCCGCATGTGGTGTTTCTCATAAGGTAAATACCATTCCCGGTCCCAGTGCGTGTGGGAAATGATATGGGCTTTTTTCTTGCTCATAACTGCTCCTCCTCTATACCAAAACTTCCAAAACTGCTTGTTCCTATACTAACCCAACCGGTTCAGGGAACCAATTATAAGATTCCGACATAAGGGCCGCCCGGATGTCGCAGGGCTCCATGTTACAGGCCCGTATCCCATCGGGGCGGCAGTTTGACGTTTATAGCTTACCTTTATCGAGTCAAAGCTTAGCCCTCGGTAGCAATGTTCACTTCTTCCGGCCGGTAGACGGCCGTGATCCGGCCTTCAAGGTCGGTCGCAAACAACACGCTGCGGTCGCTCTCCAGCGTAAAGCTGTAGATCTTGCCGGTCGCCGCGTCTTTGATCTTCACGTCGGCGTCCCAGCCAAACTCGGAGACAAAGACGAACAGGCCGCCGTTTGCAAACGTAAGCTTGCGTCCGTACACGCCCGGCAGATCGCCGGCGGACAGCCATTCCATATCGCGCTCCACGTCCGCTACCTCGGCCGCATAGCGGTACAGCTCGGCGATCGGTTCATCCCGTCCGTTCAGCTCCAGCGGCAGCGGGCTCCAGATCAGACGACCTTTGCCGAGCGGCAGGTCCATCACGCGGTCCACGCGTTTGCTGGCGGCATCGGCGGAAGCGGCGGCAAGGCTTTCCTTCGCCACTTCGGCGATGCGGCGGTGCCCATAGGATACCGGCAGCATTTTGCCGCCGAAGCCGAGCATTTCCTCGCGGCGGACGTTGCCCAGCACGCGTTCGCCCAGCAGGGCGTCTGCGCGGTCCGTCGGACGCCAGTAAGCGTCCAGACCCAGCGGACCCGTGACGAGAAGCGTGGCGCCCGAGTCGCGGACGATGTCCAGCAGGCGTTCCAGTGCCGCGCTGTCCAGGTTATGCGCGCTTGGCAGCAGGATCAGCTTCGGCGGAGTAGCAGCCAGATCGTCCAGATGGTATTCGGACGCCCCGCGGCTTGCCAGCTTCAAATCATAAGTCAAAATCCGGATCGTACGGGTCGTGGATTCAAACGCCAGCTTCCGGTTGGAGAAGTCGTTTGAATACGGGAAGACTACCGCAATCTCCTCAAGCTCGCGGTCCGTGAACAAATCGCGGGCTGCGGCGATAAACCGTCCGAAATCATAAGAAACATCCGCTTCCGGTTTCTCCGTTCCATCCGCGCGCAGGGCGCCGATGTGGGATTCGTTGGCGTTATCCATATAGAAGTTGGTGTTCCAGATCCAATGGATAGCGCCTGCTCCGCCTGTGGAGAAAGCATAAGCATATTTGCGCTCCAGAATATTCCGCAGCTCCGCTTCCGACCGTTTGGCGCGGCCGTCCGGCGTTTCCACGTACATGATACCGGTCTCCTGAATCAGGTTCGGTTTGTTTGGCGTCTTCGCGAACACGCCGTCCCAAACGAGATAATCGTTCAGCCACCAGGAGTGAACCGTCGTATAGTCAACCGCTTCCTCATAGAAAAACGGCGACGGACGCTGCGCGCCGAGCGCTTCGTCCTGCCCGACGACCACCAGATGCTCCGGACACAGGTCTTTAATAGTCGCCACAAGCTGCTTGGCCCACACATTGTGCATCTCCATGGAGAATAGGCAATAGTCCAGCCAGCGTGTTCCCTTCTTGGCCCGGTGCATATCCTGAACGTCGAAGTTGATTTCCTCCGGCTCCGGAATCGTAACGGACGCAAAGTCCGGCAGCTGCTTCGGCGACATGTTCCAGGCCGCCTGCAGATCTTCGATCCGGACGTGACGCTGCTCCAGCCATTTCACGAAAGCTTCGCGCTCAAACGGATCGCGCGCGGAACGCGGGCCGTCCGAGAAGATGCGCGGCGGATCGAACATCGACGGTTCGTTGATCAAATCCCAATCCACATGCGTCGTTGCCGTATGACGGCTGACGATGGCGCGGATAAACCGCTTTTGCGCTTCCACGCTTTGCGGATCGAGGTATGGGTTAACCCCTTCCCACGTTTCAGGCGTGAAGGAGAAGAAAGTAAACGTTACTTGAAGGCCGTGGCGTTTCGCCGTCAGTAAGAAAGCGTCGATCGCCCGCAGCACTTCCTCCGACACATGGCCGTCAACCTGCATAATATTGCGGTAAGCCGTCCAGACGCCGGTGCGGATCCAGTTGATGCCGGCTTTCGCCATTTGGGCCATGTCGCGGTCCCAAACCTCCACGTTCGGCAGAAACAGGAATTTCCGGGCCACGTCGGAGGTCATGTAGGTCATGCCCACGACCGGCAGTGGCCGTCCGTCCTTTACAAAATAGTCCCGGCTGCGCGTAATCGGCGTGCCTTCGGCCAGCAGAGCGTCATCGCGGCCCCAGAAGCCCTGGCGCAGCACGCGTACTTCGCCGTCCGGCCCTTCGGCGCGGAGCTCGGCATGGTACAGGCCGGCACGGATAGCCAGCGGCACCGGCAGGCGTACAAAATTCTGCTCGCCGGTCACGGAGGCCTGGAAGCCGTGGCTCCAGCCTTCCGCCTCTGCGCTGCCTTCACCTTCAGCTTCGTTTTCCGGCCGTACGCTCAGCTCGAAGCTCCACAGCTCCGGCGCAGCCTTGCGCTCATTGCCGCGCTGCAAAATTTGCGTCTGCAATGTCAGCGTAACCGGCTCGCCCGGCGCATAGGAAGCATAATTCGGCTTCAAGCTCAGCTCGGTTACGCCTTTGGCACAAAACGCGGCCCAGCCTGCCAGCCTCTCCGCTCCGCCCTGCTTCCAGAAGGAGGCGGTCAGCGGCAGGCCGATGAACATCCAGCGCGAACCCGCGAAGGTAACCCGCGAGTTCTCCCACAAAATGACCGGAGCGGCAATTTCGCGCCCTTCCGCGCTGATCCCTTTGAGCAGCGGATAAATCTGCGTGCTCATCGGGCCTGCGGAGCCCATTTGCTCCGGCAGGTCGCTGCTGCGCGTCGTATGTGGAACCAGGTTCCAGCTGTCCGCCGCTTCAAACAGGGACTCGGACCCTGCCAGCACGGGCACCGTGTCCAAGGCTTTCAAAGCCGTGATCTTGGAGCCGTCCACCGGCAGCGCCTCATGAATATACAGCTCCTGATGGTAAGCCGTTTGCGGCTGCTCGGCTGCCCACTGCCCCTGCTCCTTGCGGACAGGCTGCTTAAACGGCGCGCCGCCCGCGTTGATCAGGCTTCCGCCTCTGTGCAGGAAAGCTGCGATCTCCGTCCAGGCCGCTTTCGGAAAATACGGCGCATGCAGGTTCACGAAACATCCGTTATCCAATCCGCGCAGCGCCTCAGCCAAACCTTCGGCCGTAACCGTCCGCACGCCCTCAAAAGCGTCAAAAGCTCCCTGAGCCGGCAGGGAGCCGGCTGCAGGAAACTCTGCATCAAACAAAATGACGATATTCCGGTCCATGCTCATAGCAAACCGTCCTTCATCGCTTTATAGACAAGCTGGGAGAACAAGCTGTTCGACCAGGCAAACCATTTTCTCGTAAAAATCGTCGGATCGTCCGCATGGAAACCTTCATGCATAAAGCCGGTGTCCGCATCGGTCGCTTCGAGCATCGCGATCATCTGCAGCTTCTCTTCCGCCGTTTGCGCCGTAATGCCCTGCATGGAAAGCGCCATATGCCAGATGTAATCCTCCGGCGTATGCGGGCTTCCAATGCCTTTGGCTACTTTGCCTTCGTAGTAGAACGGATTCTCTTTGCTCAGCGCAAAACGTCTTGTATTTTGATAAATCGGATCGTCGGAAGTAGTGTAGCCCAGGTAAGGAATGGACATCAAACCAGGTGTACCGGCGTCGTCCATCAGACAGTAGTTGCCGAAGCCGTCGGTTTCGTAAGCGTAAATCGGACCGAATTCCGGATGACGGTAAATACCGTACAGCTGAATGCCGTGGTTGACTTCGATTTCAAGCTCTTTAAGCTCGGCCAGCAGATCCATGTCGCGGAACACCCATTCGGCAAATTCCTGCATCTGGCGCAAAGCTACGACCGCAAACATGTTGCCCGGCACGTTATAGTGGAAATCGCACGCGTCGTCGCTGGAACGGAAGCCCGACCAGATCATGCCCGTGTAGTTGACCGGCATCCCAAGACCGTTGTTGCGCAGGGAATCGGTCAGAATTCCGTTGTTGCGCGTAAAGCGGTACGGGGATTTTTCAAAGTGATGCTGCTCGGTTTTGAACAGATCGACGATCGTACGGATCGCTTTCTTGAAGTTCGCGTCAAAAATATCCGTCAGCTCGGTTTCTTTCCAATACTGGTAAGCCAGGCGGACCACAAAACACAGCGAGTCGATTTCGAATTTGCGCTCCCACACCCATGGGGACATTTCCGTCACGTCCGTCGTGTTCCAGTGCCAGTCGTTGGCCGATTCGTTAAACGCATTGGCGTAAGGGTCGATCAGGACGTAATTCACATGGCGTTTGATCAGGCCGCTGATAATGCGCTGCAGGTCTTTGTCCTCTTTGGCAAAAGGGACATAATGAATGACCTGCTCGACGGAGTCGCGCAGCCAGGAAGCCGGGATATCGCCTGTGATAACGAAAGTGGTGCCGTCTTCCATCAATTTTGTAGTCGTTTCCAGCGTGTTCGGAAAACAGTTTTTAAACAGTTGAAGCAGCTTGGGCCGGTGGGCCAGCTTCTCTTCCGCTTCGCGGATCACTTCCTGGATAGCCTGCGGCAGCTCCAGCTTGGGCATCGGGATTTTAGGCAGTCTGAATTGTTCCAAGTGAATTACGCTCCTTTGCTTTTAAAAAAGTTTGAAAAATGAGGGGAGGAACCGGCCTTCGCCGGCCTCCTCCGTTTTTGGGCTTGCTTATCTTATTTCGCAGCTTTATCTCGCTGCTTCATCTCGCTGCTCTATCTCGCTGCTTCAATCCACAGCAAGTTTTATTGCTTTATTCTCTAGCCTTTTAATCGTGCTACTTCAGCAGCACGGTTTTGATTTCGTAAGGGGCAAAAGAAAGCGAAAGCTTCCCTTCCTCCGTTTGCAATTCCTCCACCTGCTCTTCCAGAGCGTTGGACAGGTAGACTTTGGTGTTACCGGAAGCCAGCGGCCCTTGCAGACTGATCTGCTCGCGTCCGCCGGAAGATTCGTAGAAACGCAGGATCGTGCCGTTTCCGTCTTCCGCCGCTTTCACCGTATCCAGCACCACATGGGAGCTTTCGAAGGCGATCAGCGATCCGGCGGACGGACGGGAACCAGCCTTACCGGCTTCAAGCTGAAGCACAGGCATTTCCAGGTTCAGCTCGGCGGCATGGCGGACAATATGGCTGGTACGCCAGTCGCCTTCATGCGGAAGCAGCGAATACGTAAAATCATGCTCCCCAAGGTCGGCCTGGACGTCCGGCCATTTCGGCGCGCGCAGCAGGGACAAACGGATCGTGCTGCCCTGCACGTCATAGCCGTATTTGCAGTCGTTCAGCAGGGAGACGCCGTAGCCGAATTCGGAGACGTCGACAAAACGGTGTCCGCAAACCTCGTATTGCGCCTGCTCCCAGCTAGTGTTCCGGTGCGTCACGCGTTCAAGCGATCCGAAGGGAATTTCGTAGGTGGCTTTTTCGGTCAGCACCTCTACCGGGAAACCCACCTTCAGCAGCTTGTGCGCTTCGTTCCAGCTGACATGCGTTTTGAAGTCGATCCGGCGGTTCTGATGGTACAAGATAACGTCCTGCGAAATCTCGGAATTTCCGATTTTCCAGCGGAAACGGAGCACGTCTTTCGTTTGCCCCGCCAGCACCAGCCGTTTCTCCAGCAGCTCGGCTTCGCCGGCCCGCTGCTTCTCGTAACGGGTGTCGATATCCCAAGCGTCCCAAAGCGTCGGACGGTCATGGAAGAAATGGAACCGGTTCGCCGCTTCGCCCGGCTTGACGATTTCGCGCCCGGCCTGTTTGTCGAACAGGCTTACGATTTCGCCGCGCCCGTTAAAGCGTACGGAATAGAAATCCGTTTCCCACGTATCGTTCAGCTCGGAAGGACGTGCGGCCTTGGCCGGATCATTAGCCGTATTGGCGGAAACCTCAGCAGAAGCCGCAGCAGCCCCTGCCTTCACCCAGAAGGTTTTGTAGCCGAAGGCCGGCACTTCCGGAACGTAGACGGTCAATCCGCCTTCCTCGTGGTCTGCTTCAAGCGGCTGGCCGGATTCGTCGCAAACGGCATAACCGGACGCGTCAGTGGCAGCTTCCAGCTCTGCAAGCTCAACGCGGACCGCCGCGCTGCGGCTCCAGCCGAAGCTGTTGAACACCGCGTAAGGCGTGCCTTCAGGCTGCCTGGACGTGTCGATGCCGGAAGCGAGGGCCGTAAGGCCTTCCTGCAGACCGGCCTGCCCTTTTTCAAAAACTTCCACGTATTCCTTATCCGAAGTCTCGTAAGATTCGGTGATGGCGGAGCCCGGAATAATGTCGTGGAACTGGTTCAGCAAAATCAGCTTCCAGCCCTCGTGCAAGGCCGTTAAGGCCTGCTTGCGGCTATTTCCTTCCTGCGCCGGACGGGCCAACTCGTTCCACAGCTCCGCTTCGCGGTACAGCACCTCGGCTTTACGGTTGCTGCGCTTGTTGCGGGCATGCGTGGTATAGGTGCCGCGATGCAGCTCCAGGTATAAATCGCCGTGCCAGGCCGGCAGCTCCGGATTCGCGGCGCTGATGCCCTCGAAGAACTGCTTGGCCGTGCTGTAGCGGCTGACCGGCTGGCCGACCATCAGCTCGGAACGGTCCAGGTATTCCAGCATCTCGCGGGTGACCCCGCCGCCGCCGTCGCCGTGTCCGTAGAGGAGCATCTGCTCGTTGTGGACGGCTTTTTCCCGGTAGGACTGCCAGTGGTCGCGAATATCCTTCGGCGTAGTATGTTCATTAACTCCGTGATTCAGGTAAGACAGCAGCGGCGTGCCGTCGATGCCGACCCAATGGAACAAGTCGTAAGGGAACACGTTCGTGTCGTTCCAGCCCAGCTTGGTGGTCATGAAATAATCCACTTTGCCGTGCTTCAGGATTTGCGGCAGGGACGCGCAGTAGCCGAACGTATCCGGCAGCCACTCGATGTTCGACGTTTGGCCGAACTCCTGCTGGTAGAAACGCTGACCGTAAAACATCTGCCGGATCAGCGATTCGCCGCTCGGCAGGTTGAGGTCGGGTTCGACCCACATGCCGCCGACCAGCTCCCAGCGCCCTTCGGCAATCCGTTTCTTCACCCGTTCGAACAGCTCGGGGTCGTTCTCTTTCAGGAAAGCGAACAGCAGCGGCTGGCTTTGGGAATACCGGTATTCCGGATATTCGTCCATCAGCCGGTCCACCGTCGAGAAGGTGCGGCTCGTCTTGCGGACCGTCTCGCGCACCGGCCACAGCCAGGCGATGTCGATATGCGACTGGCCGACCATATGCTCAATACCTTCGGCGTTGCCGCCTACCTCTTGAACCTCCTGCTTCAGCTTCCCTTCTATTTCAGCAACCGATGCGCCTTCGCGCACGGCTGATTCATCCAAATTCACGAACCGGTCCATCGCCCGGTACAGCGCTTCTTTCAGGCGGACGCCGCGGAAATCGTCTGCGGACAGCAGAACCAGGGAATCGCGGACCACCGTGGCGGTATACATCAAGCTCCGCACGGCATGGTTGGGCCGTACCAGCAGGCTTGTGACCGACGTAATCGGCGGCTGGATCACCGCCTGGCGGTTCAGCGGATCCACGGGCTCCGGCACCGGATCAAACAGCTCGATCTCCAGTTCGGGAGTTTCCCCTACTTTAGCGGGGTCAAGCGTAACGTAAGTGTGATTGCGGTCCAGCCCCTGGAAGGAAACGCCGTTGACGCGGAGCAGTCCTTCCCCGCCGGAAGTAAAAACAAGTCCGTAAGGCTCCTTCCGCCATTCGGCCGGAACCTCCAGGGTTGTTCTGAAGAAGTAGGTCGTACCCTGCTTGCTTGGGAAAAAATCCAGCCCCTCTCCTTCCGGATAAGGCGCAAAGTTCTCATATTCTCCCGGCAGCTTGTAATACGATTTCGTAATGCTCCAGCTGCGAAGCTCCTTTTGCTCCAGCCACTGGCGGTCTGCCAGCTCGCGGATAAAACGTCTGATACGTTCCATTATTCAGCCTCCCGAACGGTTAACTCGCAGCTAACCGTGTCATTTACGTGTCTTCCGACATGGATGCGGAATCGTCCAGGTTCAACCTCCGGCTTCAGATTACGGCCGATATACTGCAGCTGCTCCGCACCGATCTCAAAGCTTACCGTCTTAGTTTCGGCGGGCTCCAGGGCCACTTTGGCAAAACCCTTCAGCTCCATGAAAGGACGGCTGACGGCGCTGACGGCGTCGGAAATGTACAGCTGCACGACTTCCGAGCCGGCCATGTTCCCCGTATTGGTCACATCAACGGTTACGACCGCTGATTCGGCGGCCGTGATCCGAGTCCGGCTGATCCGCAGGTGGTCATAAGCAAAGGTGGTGTAGCTCAGTCCGTATCCGAACGGGTAACGCGGTTTGGAGTCCTCCTCCAAATACCGTTTGCCGCGGGAACGTTTGCCGTTGTAATAAACCGGCAGCTGGCCCACATGCTTCGGAATGGAGACCGTCAGACGACCGGACGGGTTGACGTCGCCGAATAAAACGCGGGCAATCGCATGTCCGCCCTCCTGTCCCGGATACCAGGCTTCCAGAATAGCGTCTGCATGCTCGTCTACCCAAGGCTCGGCAATCGGACGGCCGTTGATATAAACCACGATCAGCCGTTTGCCAAGCTTGCGGATCTCCTGCATGAGCTCCAGCTGGACACCTGCCAGACCAAGCGTCATGCGGTCGATGCCTTCGCCGCACTCCATATCGTTCCACGAGTCGTCCGTCACCTTGGACGCTCCCGTCTTCAGATCGATAGTACCTTCGCCGAAATCGCGGGCGCTTGAGCCGCCCATGACCAGAATAACCGTTTCCGCTTCTTCGGCACAGGCCAAAGCGGTCTCGAAGCCTTCTCTGGAATCCCCTTTAATCCGGCATCCCGGCGCATATAACACGTGTCTATTTTCATTCTGCAATCTGGCCTGAATTCCTTTTAAAACCGTAGCAACTTTTTCGGAAGGCTGCGGCGAAGTGTAATCGCCGAGCTGGTTATAGCCGTGATCGGCGTTGGGGCCGATGACAGCAATTTTGCCGCTGCTGGGAGCGAGCGGCAAAGTTTGATTTTCATTTTTCAAAAGAATAATGCCTTCCTCCGCCAGCCGCTGCGCCAAAGCTTTATGCTCCGCACTGCCGATCACCTGCTCGGCCCGCTGCGGATCGACGTAAGGTTTCTCGAACAAACCTAATTTGAATTTAAGCGTCAGCACGCGGAGCACGGCGCGGTCCAGCACTTCTTCCGCCAGCTTGCCTTCGCGGGCCGCCTGAAGCAGATAACTGCCGAACATGGCACCGGACATTTCCATGTCGATGCCCGCTTCAATCGCCTGAACGGACGCGTCCAGGCCATCCTCGGCCACGTCGTGGCCCGAAGCCAGCATGTCGATCGCGCCGCAGTCGGTGATGACCATGCCGTCAAAGCCCCACTGCTTGCGCAGCACGCCGTCCAGCAGCTCGGCATTAACCGTACACGGTACGCCGTCAATTTCGTTGTAAGCCGGCATGATGGAAGCCGCTCCGGCCTCCACCGCCTTCTTGAACGGATAAAGGTCCACCTCGAGCAGCTCGCGCCAGCCCATGTGAACCGGACCGGCGTTGCGTCCGCCCTCCGAGCTGCCATAGCCGACAAAATGCTTCAGCGTCGCAGCTACGCTGCTTTCGCTGTTCAGGCTTTCGCCCTGCAGCCCCTGAACGGAAGCTGCCGCAAATTCGCCGATCAGATAAGGATCTTCGGCGAAACATTCCTCCGTCCGTCCCCAGCGGGGGTCACGGACGACATCGAGCACCGGCGAATAAGTGACCGCGCCGCCTTGGGCGCGGGTCTCCGCCGCAACAGCCCGGCACATCTCGCGGTACAAATCCACGTTCCACGTGCTGCCGAGCAGCAGCGGAACCGGGAATACCGTACCATCGATGGCCATATGCCCGTGCGAGCATTCCTCCCCGATCAGGATCGGAATGCCTAAACGGGAATTTTCAACCGCATAGCGTTGAATTTGGTTGACGGCTTCGGCGCCTTCTTTGGCCGACAAGCCGTTCTCCAGCGTAACGCCGGTCCACGGGTCGGCGCGCAGCACCCCGTACAGGGAGCCGACGCCGCCATTTTTGACCTGCTCTTTAAAATCTTCGGTAAGCGCAATAGTGCCGCTCCGGTTCTCGTAAGTCTGCCAGCCGAAAGGCTGGACAAGCTGCCCAACCTTTTCCTCCACGTTCATCAGGCTGAGCAGATGCTCCGCCCGCTCTGCAGCGGGTAAGGCGGCGTCTTTATATTTCAGCATGCGTAGCCTCCTCCTCCCAATTTCTCTCTATGGTGAAGTTATGAGTTAACGTTTGAATGTATCTTTATTCCTTAACAGCGCCGACCGTCAAACCTTGCACGAAATAACGCTGGAAGAACGGATAAGCAAAAATAATAGGCAGCGTTGCAAGCACAACCATTGCCATACGGGACGTATCCTGCGGGATGGAGGACAAGGCCTGTATGCTGAGCGCGCCGTTCTGCGAGTTCTGCTGCAGGAACTGGATGCTGTTCTCGATCCGCATCAGCATCGACTGCAGCGGAACCAGATTCGGGTTGTCGATGTACAGCAAAGCGTTGAACCAGTCGTTCCAGTAACCGAGGGTACTGAAGAGACCGATGGTAGCGAGACCCGGCAGCGACAAAGGAAGCACGATCCGCAGGAAGATGTAGAAATCGCCCGCGCCGTCGATCCGGCCGGATTCGATGATCGCTTCAGGCACGCTGGTGCTGTAGAACGTTCTGAGAATCATGATGTAGAAGGCATTCATGGCCAGCGGAAGCACCAAAGCCCAAATCGTGTCTTTCATATGCAGCAATTGGGATACGACCATGTAAGTCGGAATCATGCCGCCGTTAAAGAGCATTGTGATGATGGCAAACACGGAAAAAAATCTGCGGTAGCGGAAGCTGGTCCGCGAAATGGCATAAGCGTAAAGCGAAATCAGCACCAAGCTGATGATGGTCCCCAGCACGGTAACCAGAATCGTCACCCCGTAAGAACGGAGCAGCGCGTCGCCCGTCTGGAAGACGAAGCGGTAAGCCTCCAAGCTCCATTTGGTTGGGAACAGGCGGTAGCCGTCGGTGGCCAGCGTTTTTTCATCCGTAAAGGAAATAATGACGACAAACAGAAAAGGAAAAACGCAGATAAAGGCAAACAGCCCTGCGATAATATTCAATACCACGTTCCAGCCGGTAGAAATGTTATGAAAATCTTTCGGTTTCTTGCGCGGAACTTCAGAAACATTTTGCGTATTGCTTGTAGCCACTTCAGCCATGATGTTCAAGCTCCTTTCAGCTTTAAATTAGAACAAGGCGCTTTCTTTGTCGACTTTGCGCACGATGAAGTTCGAAACGATAACCAGTACGAAGCCGACTACGGACTGATACAAACCTGCGGCTGTACTCATTCCAATTTCACCGGTCGTTTTGAGGCCGCGATAAACATAAGTATCGATAACGTTCGTTACGGAATACAGCGTACCCGAGTCGCGCGGAACCTGATAGAACAAACCGAAATCCGCGTAGAAGATGCGTCCGACCGCAAGCAGCGTCATGATGATAATGATCGGGGAAAGCATAGGAATCGTAATGTTGCGGATCTGCTGCCATTTGCTCGCGCCGTCAATCATGGCCGCTTCATACAGCGATTTGTCGATCCCCAGGATGGAAGCGAGATAAACGACGCTGTTGTAGCCGATCGACTTCCACAAGCTGACGAAGATCAGAATATAAGGCCAATATTTAGGATCGGAGTACCATTGGACTTTCTCCACGCCGAATGCGCCCAGGATTTGGTTAAGCATCCCGCGGTCCATACTCAGGAAGCTGAATGCAAAATAGCCGACGATTACCCAGGATAGGAAATACGGCAAAAACATGCCGGTCTGATACACTTTGGCCAACGTTTTCCCAACCAATTGCGACAAAAGGATCGCCATCGCCACAGACAAGACAAGTCCGATAAAAATAAACGCAATATTATAAAGCAGGGTATTCCGGGTAATGACCCAGGCATCGGTGCCGTTGAACAGGAACTTAAAGTTCTGCCAGCCTACCCATTCACTTTTGACGATACTGGCCCAGAAGCCTTCACGGTTAAAACGGTACTCTTTAAACGCAACTACCGTTCCCACTAGCGGAAGGTAGGAGAAGAAAAAGAACCAGATCGCGCCTGGCAGTACCATGAGCAGCATCACTTTGTTTCTAAGGATGTTTTTTAAAAATGTAGCCACTGACGTTCCCTCCCGAATGATGATGTAGATAATGTGAAAAAGGATCGGGCGCTAAGACCACCCGCCCGATCCTTCTCGAAAGCTTGATTACTGTTGTTCCGATTACTGCCGTTATAGCTTGGAATTGCTTAAACCATCTTATTTGCCGTTTGCGGCTCTCCATGCGTCGAGCTGGGTTTGAGCTTCAGCGATGATTTTATCAAGACCGGCTTCTTTAAACTTCTCGATGGCTTTAGGCAGATAAGTTTCAGGATCAACTGTACCGGTCATCAAGGAGGACCAGAATTGTTCCTTCACGTTTTGTACCGCAGCCATTTCCGTTGCTACCTTCGTGCTGTCAAAGTTGAAGCTCAGGATTGGAGAATCTTTACCTGTAGCGTTGAAGCTCTTGAATTGATCCCATTTGTCATCAGGATCCCCAGGGTTCAAGTAAAGCAGCATGTTGTTGCCAAGCGAATAAGAAGGCATGTCATAGTTTTTGGAATCCGGAAGGTTTTCGATATGAGTGTCATCGACCTTCTTGTAATGCACGCCTTCGATACCGGAGTCGACCATGTTGCGGAGCACCGGATCCGTGTTAAGCAGGTTCAGGAATTGCATCGCTTTGTCCGGATGTTCGGAGTTTGCGGAAATCGCCATAATCGAACCTTGTACGGAGTTGTTATTAATAATCGCATCGCTCGCCGGTGTCGAAACTACCGGATAGCCATAACTTGCGGACCACAGGTTATCGGCCAGCGGCTGGGTTTGCGCTTTGTCGGTAAACCAGTTGCCGGAAGTGGTCAGGTCATTGGTCGAACCGGTTGTTGCCGCTTCAGGCGCAATGTAGCCGGCTTGATAATATTTGTGCATCGTTGTCAAAGCCTGTTTCATTTCCGGAGTTTCCAGAACGTCTACGACTTTGTAGTCCGTTGTATCGAGCTTAACTGCCATTGGCAGGTTTTGTACGATGTAGTCGTAAGGAACAACCGGAAGGAAGTTTTTGTCCATGCCGAACGGAGTCACATTCGGTTCATTTGCCTTGATTGTTTTCAGAAGCGGCTCCAGGCTTTCCAGCGTGTTCACTTTGGAAATATCCAGCTTGTATTTGTCTACGAGGTTTTTGTTAAACCGCCAAACGTCTTGGTAAGGAAGTTCTTTGTTGGCCGGGATACCATAGTTATGACCGTCCACCTTGGAGCCTTCCAGGAACGCAGGGTCAATGGTGTCTTTAATGCCTTGACCGTATTGGTTGAGCAAATCGTCGATTTGCAGGAACGCGCCTTTTCTAGCGTTTTGAACATAATCGAAACCGCCGGAAGCCGTAAAGAGAATGTCCATCGGTTCGCCGGATGCTACGTTAACTTGCATCTTTTGAGCGTAATCGCCCCAGTCGATCATTTTCATCGTAATGGTGGCGCCGATTTTTTCTTGCGTGTACTTGCTTACTTCCGCCATAACTTTGTCTACGTCTTTTTGCGGCGTACCGATCGTGTACCAGATCAGGTTGACCGGCTTCTCGGAGCTGCCGCTGTTCGAGCCGGATGCGGAATTGCCGCTGTTTGCGCTGTTATTTCCGCCGCCGCAGGCACTCAATACAAAAGTCAGTGCCGTTAACATGGCAAGCGCGATGGAAAGTCTTTTTTTACTCTTTCCCATTTGTGGATCCTCCCCTTGTAAATGCTTTGTGTACTGCAGGTTCTCTCACTCTTCCAAAGCTTCCTCCGCCGGATAGGGTTATCTTTGTTTTTACTCCGGCATTTGCGAGTGCAATTGGCTAACCAAATGAACTACCTTAACCTTACCGGATGTAAGCATTCTCAAAAAGAAGATAAACTTAATAAATTCATGTACAAATTAAAGAAAAACGCGAGAATTGTAGAAAATTGTCACCGTTTTCTTAAAACGCTTACTTTTCCCGTCAGATTCATGTCTGACACCAAAAGATAAACCCAAAAACCCCCGGCCGAAAGACCGCCGGCTGCTGCTTCGGTTATCTTTCGACTGGGGGTTACTCCCTTATTCACGGAGTTGATAAAAAGATTTATTAAGCGTTATAAAGCTTTAAAATCCGTAGGCGAAATTCCCACGTATTTCTTGAACTGCTTGTAAAAATATCCGGTTTCCCAATACCCCACGTTCCTGGCGATCTCCTGCACCTTCAGGTTGGTGTGCTTCAGCTGGTATTTCGCTTTATCGATCCGGTATTTGTTGATATATTCGGCAAAAGATTCGCCCGTTTCCTTATGAAACAGCTGGCCTAGATAGACGGGGTGAATATGATACTGCGCTCCCAGCGTCTTCAGCGAAAGCTCGTCCCCGTAATGATCGTGTATGTGAGCCAGCACCTGGCTGACGACCGGATTTTTGCTGTCCTGCAGCAGGGAATCTACCGTGGCCCGGGCGACCTCCTGCAGCGCCTCAACAAGATCGTTAAAAGCCAGGCTGCGGCGGACCTTCTCCAGTCCTTTCCTGAAGATGTCGTCTTCCTCCGTATGGCGGATTTCCTCCAGCTCCATTTTGAACCGGACGACCAGCTCCAAAGCGCGGTTCTGCAAATCCTTCGGACTGATGCCCGCGCATTCTCTCATGTTCTCGAAATCAAGCGCGATTCTTTCGGCCAGGCCTTCTCCGTCGCGGGCGAGGATCAGCTTGACATACTCCGGCCACTGCAGCGGATTTTCCTGGCTTCTCCGGCGTTCATCCGTTTCCAGGCCCGAATAGTCCATTACCCTGCGGTCGGGATACACCATGAAATACTCCAGCGCCTGTTTCGCTTCCCGGTAGCTTGGTGCCGCTTCCTCCGGCCATTCTCCTACGCTGCCGATGCCGATCTGGACGGCGCGCTGCAGATCCGTAAGCTCGACGGAAAGCTGCTCAAGCAGGTCGATAAAGTCGCGTTTCCCTTCGGCCCAGCGCTCCATGGAGGCGATCAGCACCAGATCCCCGTCCACGTCCCGGAACAACGTTAGCCCCTGTTCCCCGGCTAATCTTCTGCGGATCCAGTCGAACACGTCCGGACCGCTCTCCACCGGCCGCATAACTGCCGTAGCCACATAAGGCCGGCTCAAAAAGAGGCCGAGCAGGTCGGCGCGCTCTTCAAACTCGGCCGCCGCGATCTGTCCGGTAAGCCAGCGGTACAACGTATTGTCCTTGATGATCTGGACATCAAACGCATCGTAAAGCTCTTCCGATTTGGAGCTGTCCAGCTTCTCCACGGCGATGCGGAGCGTCGACTCCAGCTCTTCGATATTGATCGGCTTCAGCAGGTAGTTTTCGATGCCCAGCTTCATGCCTTCTTTCAAATAATCAAACTCATTAAAGCCGCTGAGAATAATGACCTTCAGCTCCGGATGCAGCATCCGGGCTTCCCGGATCAGACGGAGCCCGTCCATGACCGGCATGGAGATGTCCGTGATCAGCACATCCACCGGCCTTGCCTTCAAAGCCTCCAGCGCCATTTTACCGTTCTCCGCTTGGCCAACGATTTCCAGACCAAAGGCGGGCCAATCCAGAATATCGTATAAACCTTCAATGATAAACGGCTCATCATCGACAATAAATACTTTATACATGCTCAGCCTCCACCTCCTCACGGTTCGGATAGTTGACCAGGATCGTTGTGCCTTCGCCCGGCGTGCTTCTGATCGTCAGGCCGTACTCGGAGCCGTAAAGAAATCTTAAACGGCTGTGCACGCTGCGCAGGCCGAACATTTTTCCCGTTTCCTCCGGTTTGTCCAGCTCCTCGCGAATTTCGGCCAAGCGCTCCGGTTCAATCCCTTTTCCGTTATCCCTGATTTCGGCCACAAGCGCGTCACCTTCGGCCCATACCCGTATCGACAGGAAATTGTCCGAGCGGTCTGTCCTGATGCCGTGCACAATGTAATTCTCGATAACGGGCTGCAAAGATAGCTTGGTCACCGTTTTGTTGTCAAGACTAGGGTCCGCGTCAATGGAATAATTAAACTTGTCCTTATAGCGGATACGGAACAGTTCCAGATACAACTGGCAGGACTCCAGTTCATCCTTCAGGGTGTAGGTTTTCTTCTGCTTGACCAGATTTTTGAACAGCACCGACAAGCTGTAGATCATTTCTCCTACGTCCCGGGCTCCCTGTGAAATCGCCCTCATCCGAATCACTTCAAGCGTATTGTATAAAAAATGCGGGCTGATCCGCGCCTGCAGCGCCATCAGCTCCGTTTCCTTCTGTTTGATTTCCGCCTTGTACACGCGTTCAATATACAAATTAAGCTCGTTCAGCATGTCGTTAAAGCTTCTGGAAATCTGCCCGAGTTCATCCTCATGGTTGTCTTCGATGCGGGCGGACAAGTCCCCGTTTTTCACCTTGCGGGTAAATTTAATGATCCGGTTGGTCCGGTTGGCAAAATTCATCACAAAGATCACCGGGATGCAAATCGCGAACAGGATACAAAAAGCGCCGATCAGGATGATCGTTTTTTTAATGCCCGAATAAGCTTGCGCGACCTCCGATTTCGGCACGGCACCGATCACCACATAACCGTCGTCCGCCGCTATCAGCTTATTGATATATAAACTCTGCCAGTTGCTCGCGGCCGCCGATTCCGAATTGTCATAAAGCGTGCCGTCAACATTGACGTAAGGGTATTTTTTTCCGTAATACTGGTCTTTGGAGTCGTAAAGCACCGTGCCTTCGGTGGATAGAACGACAATTTCGCCCTTCAGGCTTTTCTGATAACCCGACAAAGCGGACGAAATGCTCCTCGAATTCAAATATACGAGCATTTGGCCTGCGTTTTTCAGCGTTTGCCGGTTGTTGATCGGCACCCGGACAGCGTATAATGCCGGATCCATCTGGTTAACGGCCTTCCTGATCCAAAGGTTGGGGGCCGTAATGTTTTTCGTCTCCATGGCCATCACATCCGGAATGTACGAGTGCGTGAGCTGGGTCGAAGTTTGCTTGAATTGCTTGTTGGTATTAATGGACGTCAGCAGCTGACGGTCCGAGCTGTAGAGAATCAGGCTGACGAAATCAGGATTTTCGTCCATCAGGTTTTGAAAATACTGAAGCGCGTCGGTGGATGAATCGCTTGTTTCGTTATAGAACTGATCCATCCGGTGCTCCACATAATCCGAGTAAGTATGCTCCATCAGATAATTGATATTGGTGTATAAAATCTCATTTCGGTACATGTCGCGGACCGTGTTCTGTACGGCATCATAACGGGCTGAAATGTAACGGTTTACGCTTTCCATCGCCGCTTTCTGGCTGTCCAGCTCCCGGTTTACGATAGCTTGGGATAAAGATTTGAACATCAGGTAAGAGAGGGTGACGATCATGACCACCGCTATTCCCATAAAGAGCAGGAGCATGCGAAGAAAGAGATTGTTTTTGAAATAATTCCTGTAAATGTATCCGATCCTCATGCCCCAGCCTCCAAACCCGTAATAGGACTATTATAACATGTCCATGCCGAAAGCCGCATTGACGTCAATGGGTTCCCCACTCCGTCAAAAGTCCGGCGATTTTCGGTTCCGGCAGAGGTCTGCTGAATAAATAACCTTGAATCATATCGCAGCCGTGCGTATTTAAAAATTGGAACTGGGCGTTGGTTTCGACTCCCTCCGCCACGATCTGAAGGTCCAGACTGTGGCCGATCAGCAAAATGGCGGAAGCCAGCGAACGGCTGGCCTCGTCTTTTTCGATTCCGTCCACGAACTTTTTGTCCATTTTCAGCGTCGTAATCGGAAGCTCGCGCAAATAACCGAGGGAGGAATAGCCGGTTCCGAAATCGTCGAGCGCAATCCCGATCCCCATCCGCCGAATTCTGTCGAGCTTGGCAATCAATCCTTCCCTCTCGGCCGATTCCATAAACAGCGATTCCGTAATCTCTATTTCCAAATATTCCGGCGAAAGGTCGGCTTCCTCCAGAATTTCCTCCAGCATCCGTACAAATCCCTCTTGCTTCAGCTGGATAACGGAAATATTCACCGATACCTTGTAGCCTGCATAACCGGAATTATGCAAGGTTTTCAGAAAGCTGCAGGCCGTCAGCAGCACCCATTCGCCTATGGGAATGATCTGCCGGCTGTCTTCGGCAATCTGGATGAATTGGTCCGGCGGGACGCGGCCGAGCTCGGGGTTGTCCCAGCGCAGCAGGGCTTCAAACCCGCTGATCCGGCCGGTAAAGGTGTCGATCTGAGGCTGATAATACAGTTCGAATTCATCATGATCGAGCGCCGAAAGCAGCTGGGCTTCCAGCTTCATCCTGCTGTGCAGCTCCATCTGCATCGAGGCGTCATAAACGGCGCAAGAGCTTTTGCCCAACTTTTGGGCATGGTAGAGGGCGACATCCGCGTTTTGGATCAGTTCCTCGGGGTTGGAGGCCTGTTCCGGATAAAGCGCAATGCCGATGCTGATCGACAGATGGATTTCCCCCTGCGCCACCACAAAAGGCGGTTTGAACGCTTTAATCAGATGTCTGGCCAATTGCTGCAGACCTGCGGGAGAGGTCGCTTCCCTCACCAGCATGACAAATTCGTCGCCTCCGAACCGGAACAGCATTGCGCCGGCAGGCATGATCGAGTTGAGCCTGTCCCCCGCTTCCCGGATCAGCAGATCGCCCCATTTATGGCCCAGCGTGTCGTTGATGCTCTTGAAATTATCCGCATCTACGAACAGCAGCGCCGCTTTCTGGTCAGGATCCGCCAGGCAGCTCTCCAGCATTTCCATCAGATATACACGGTTTGGCAGTCCGCTGATCGGATCAAAGTAAGCCAGCTTCTGCAATTTGTCTTCGTTTTGACGGAGCTGCTGCTGGCTTTCCACCAGCAGATGAACCTGCTGCTTCAGTTCCTCCTGCATGGAAGCCAGTTCCCGGTTCGTATGCTCCAGCTCTTTGAAGCTGGTTTTCAGCTGAAGCTCATAATTTTTGCGGTCGTTTATATCGATTAGCGAACCGGCGAACCGGACGCCGCCGCCGCAAGGATCTCGCAAAACCTTGCCGCGGACCTGCATCCAACGGTACTCCCCTTTTTTCGTGAGCATTCGGTATTCTGCATTGTAGGTGGGATCGTTCCCTTCCAGATGCCGCCGGCGCGCTTCATCAGCCTGCAGGGTATCCTCGGGATGGATCAGCGCCAGAATTTCCGCTTCGCTGTAAGGCTCTTCCCGTTCCTCATAACCCATGAGCTCCGTCCACCGTTTGGAGAACGTATAATTTCTGGCGGTCACATCCGATTCCCAGATGATCGCCCCCGAACCCTCGTGGGCAAGACGAAGTCGTTCTGCAAACTTGTTCCGCTCCGTAACGTTTATGCCGGTAAGAATGTAATTTTCCTGTTTTTTCTCTTTGTCCCCGATTACGGTCAGCCGGGTCTCGAAATCCAGTTTCTTACCGGACGCGCTCAGCAGGGAAAGCTCCACCTCTCCGCCCGGCAGTCTGCCCGATAAAGCCTCTTCCATAAGATGGACGAGTTGGCCGTAACCGGCCTCCCGGAGCCCGGTTTGATGAGGCTGCTTTCCCAGGACTGCTTCCTTCGTCAGCCCAGTCAACTTTTGGGCGCAGCTGCTAAAATAAACCGTTCCGGTTGAAGGACGAACAGCCCAGACTAAAATTTCATAATGCCCCAGCGCTTCCTTAAAAAAGGCCCTCGTTCCCTGGATTTCCTTGAGGAGCCTGAATTCCCTGAGTTTCAACAGTACGGCTGCAGCGATAAATCCTATAGCGAATAAAGCGCTTATCATGGCTGTAAGTTTATAAGTATTTAACTCCGCATAGCCGGCCGGCAGGAACGCCGTTAGCCAACTCTCTCCCGGATCCCCTGTAATCGCCGCCTGAAGGGGCATACCTCTCCCCCAAATCCAACTTTGCATAACTTCCTCCTAGCTTAACTTGCAAAAAACGACAAAAAATTGTTAAACAATCCCACTCATTATACCTTGCCGCCACCCCCGAAAGAAACCATTTTCTTCATATGAAAATATGGGTTTATTCCAATAAAATAAGCTGTTTTCCGGAGGTTTATCCCTCTTCGAAAAACAGCCACATTGTTCCATTAATTCTTTAATAAGTCAACTATTGTTTTTTCCCACCGGTCGATGACGGCGGGAGAATCATGCAACGCGATTTTAATGCCACTTGTGATATCCGCATATTTTGCGACATCCTGTTTGATCTCAAGCAGATCGGCCTCATACCGGTCCCGCGGAAAATCGCTTTCTTCTGCAGCCGGAAGCGGCCTCGCCTCCAGCTTCAGATAACTGACCTTGCCCTTGTAAACCGCAATCAGCAGCGCTTTCCCCGTCCGGGCGATATTCCGGCTCGTCACGGTCCCCGGCCATAATCCGATCCTCAGCGCTTCGGGCCGGATGGCCACGACTTCCCCAACGCTCAGCATGGCGTTGTGAGGCCACCCGTCGTCCGAAACCGTCGTCAGCAGCATCGCTTCTTCCTGCTTCTCCGCAAGCCGGCTCCCGTCCAGCAGTTCGTAGAGATCAGGAGGCAGGCTAACGCTGGCCGCGTGTCCATCCCTCATCTTGTTCATCCCCTGTCCATCTCCTTGTCCTCGTCTTCCAAATAAGGTTTGTTGACGAAATAATACATGACGCCCATCAGCAGCACCCCGCCGACGAGGTTGCCCAGCGTAACCGGAATAAGGTTGTAAACCACCCCGGCAAACGAAAAATTCTCCGAATGCTGAAGCACCAGCGCAATCGCAAACGTACACATATTGGCGATGCTGTGTTCATAGCCGGAAATAAAAAAACAAAAGACAAACAGCATCATGGCAAACAGCTTGGCCCCGTCCCCCTTCATGGACATCGGCAGGAAGAAGGCCAGACACACCAGCCAGTTGCACAAAATTGCGCGGAAAAACAGCTCGCCAAACGGAGCCTCCACCTTATGCTGCGCTACGCTCAGCAGAAAACCGTTCACCGACGGGGAATCGAACAAACCCGTCAAATGGATAAGCAGCGCAAAAACGAGCGCCCCCAAGATATTCCCCAAATAGCTGGAACCCCAGAGCTTCAGCACCTCCGTCCACTTCAGCCGCTTCCGGAGCGCAGCATACGTATAATAAAACGTGTTGCCCGTAAACAGGTCGCCCCCGCCGTAGGAAATCAGAATAATTGCCGCCCCGAACGTCATCGCCGCCATAGGGTAGGTAAACGGAGAATCCTTCAGATAGAAAAAGTTCCCGGTTTTAAAGGCGACAATAACGCCAAAACCGATGAACATGCTGGCCAGCATCGAGCGGGCCAAATACCGGATCCAGCTTTGCGTAAAAATTTTGTGCTTCTTAAGCGCAAGCTCCTCGACCTTTAACAGTGCTTCTGTTTCCATAGCTCCTCCATGATCCGTCATGCCTGTCCGGCAGTTCCTGTATTTTCCGTAATATAACACAAAATTAAAGGAATTAAACCCGGATTTCTAACCCGGCCATGGTCTTTTCCGCTTTCTCTTCAAAAGGGTTGGCAATTCCCCGACATTTATGCCATAATAAGAACAGTTATAGATGATAATGATTATCATTCTTTGTATATGACACGGCTGTGTTTACGCCATTCCTATAATGAATCCAAGACAGAAGGAGTTTATGAACATGGTGAACCGAACCTCCAAATGCGATCTTCAAGTCGATGATTATCTGGATCTGCTGAATCTGGCCCAGCGGCTTGGCGATCCGAAATGGCAGAAGGAAATCATGCGGAAATTGAGCAGTTTCGACTGCGGCTTGAAGGTTAAACAAAACGTATAGGCTGCAATCGTGAATCTTGTTCATGGCCTTGAATAGAAAAGCCCGTTTCAGCACGCGCCGGATCTCCGGAATAGGCTGAAGCGGGCTTTTATTGGTTTAGCGGGCAAACCTCTTTGATAATGGGCTTTTTATTTAACCTTTATTTAAGCCAGGATTCGTAAAACCTTCTATATCCTTCTTTCATTACGCTCTCCGAAAAGTGGCCGAAAGCATATTCGCGATTCGCCTCCGACGCCCTGCGCGGATGGGCCGCGGCCATGTTCACCAGCTCAAACCAGTTGGCTTCATTCCCCGCAAAGCAGTGCGGACCATGAATGTGTCCATAACAGGGATGCTCCGGTTTGACGACGATTTTTCCCATGGCCATCGCTTCCGTCAGCGGCATCGCAAAGGTATCGAACCTGGAGGAGCTGAAATAAACCTTCGAGGAATTCATGAGCGCAAATACTTCATCCTGGGATAAAGCAAACTTAAGCTTCACATTATCGGGAATGGCGTATTTCTTCATGCTTTCCTTATACCGCAGGCCGCCGAATACCATGAAGACCTCTTTGTCCGGATTCCGTCTGGCATATTCCAGCACCACGTCAGGCCGGCGGTTGGCTTCATCCCGCCCGATCCACAGCACCCGGTTATGGACAACGGCATCCGGGTCATAATGGCGGTTCGCCAGCTCTTCGCTGAAGCCGATCGGAATGACGTCCACGTCCGTTACCCCGTACCGCTCCCCGATTTGTTCGCGCAGGAACTCCGTCTGCACCACCGCTTTATCCACCATCGTATAAAAAGGTTTCATCATCTCGTAGCCGGTCAGCGCCGGATCCGGAAAGCTGTGCGGAAACAGGACGCTTTTCGGCAGAAACATTTTCAAAAAAGTAAAACCGGATACCGTATAAAGGACATGCTCGATTTTGTGTTCGTAAATCTGGTCCAGCACAATATCATAATTGACCAGGTCGCCTTTCTCATGTTCATATCCAGGGAGCCAATCGTGTTCGCTGACGTGCCGCTCAGGCGAAATAAAGACCAGCTCGACGCCAAGCTCCCGGCTGATCCGCTGCAGCCGTTCCGCAAAAATCCGCGGTCCCTGCGCTTCGGCGAACTGAATTTTTCGCATTACGAGACCTACCTTGCTCATCTTCGTTTATTCCCCCTCTGCCTCTTTCATCGCCGGGCCGGCGTCCCCGCTGGTCTGCAAAAGCCGCAGTCCGCAGCCCTGCAGGCTCGCCATGGCTTCCGAGCGCTGCCGCATCAGCTGTGACCTGCTCCAGTAGACGCTGCCGGTTCGGAGATCCGATTCCACGAGGAGCAGCATCCACAAGGAAAACAGCACCGCATATGCGCAGTAATCGGCCGCAAGCCGGGACTCTTCCATGGGCTGACCATAATAACGCCTTTGATGGGCATAAACGCCGAGAATCCGATCCCTGAATTCCGGGGTCACCGGAAAAGACCTTGGAAACACCGGATGGGACATGTCCAGCAAATGGTACAGATCCCACAGCGGCGTATTCAAATGGGCATGCTCCCAATCCAGCACATACAGCCTTCCCGCCGATAAGGCGTAGTTCCCGGCATGCAGGTCGCCGTGGTTAAGCACGCTGGACCCTGCCAGTTTAGATTGAGATGTATGAGAAATGGCCAGATCCAGCAGAGCGGTCGGCAGATCCCCTTCTTCGATCAGCCTTTGGGTTTCCTCTTCCCGATCGATCAATTCCTTGCCCATTTGCCATACAGGCGGTTTCGGGGCTCTGAACGCGGCCGGATCCCAAGCCGAGGTCTCTATACTATGCCAGCGGGCGGCAAGCTTGGCCATTTGCAGCAGGGTCTGCGGCCGGTGCTCATGGCTGAGCGGACCCAGATCCTCAAATACCGCCCAGCCGGGCTCTCCATGCTCCGAACGGTCAAGCAAGGCCGGGTAAACGGAAGGAACCTTGGACAGCACCTGCTCGTAAATCCAGATTTCCCTTTCCTCCTGACCCTGATGCGTAACCGGCTTAAAAATATAGCTTTCCTGCGGGGAAACAAAAAACCGCTCCACATAACGCCCGTTCATCCCCTGATACAAACGTTCGCTGCGGTAAACCAGGCCGTGGTCAAGCTTTCCTTCCTCCGTAATAAACCGGCTTAACGTTCCGATTGTCCTCACTACCTTCCTCGCCACCTTGAAGTTACTTTCCATTTAACCTGATTCTTTTGCGGGAATCAATGCCTGCCGGCTGGATAAACGAGGAAACGCCCTCCAAGGAAATCCTTGAAGAGCGTTTCTAAATAAAGAGCAATTTCGCTTTTATTGGGGGCTTCGATTATTGGCGAATCCAGGCATTGGCCAGCAGCATGGCGCCTTTCGCCGCATTCGTCTCAGCCAAAGCGTTCAGCATCACGAAATCGTGAATCATCCCTTGGAAACGTACGGCCGTTACGGATACGCCGGCTTCGCGCAGTTTGTTTGCATAAGCCTCGCCTTCATCCCGCAGAACGTCCGCTTCACCGGTGATAACAAGCGCTTCGGGCAGGCCTTTCAATTGGTCCAGGCTGGCCCACAGCGGGGAAGCATAAATCTCGGCTCTTTGGTCCGGATCGGTCGTGTATTGATCCCAGAACCATTGCATGCCGTCACGACGCAGGAAATAGCCTTCGGCAAACTGATGATAAGACGGCGTATCAAACGATGCGTCGGTCACCGGATAAAAAAGCAGCTGTTTGGCAATTTGAGGGCCTTTGCGGTCTTTAGCCATCAAGGTCAGGGCAGCGGTCATATTTCCGCCTACACTGTCTCCAGCAGCCACGATCCGGTCGGCTTTTAATCCATGAGAAGCCCCTTCTTTGGCGATCCACTCCAGCGCCGCGTAAACCTGCTCAATGGCAACCGGATATCTCACCTCGGGAGAAAGGTCATAATTGGTGAACACAACGGCCGAGTCCGTTCCAACCGCCAATTCGCGGATCAGGCGGTCATGCGTATGCGCATTGCCGAATACCCAGCCTGCACCGTGCGTATAAAGAATGACCGGCAAGGTAGCCGCGGCGTTTTTAGGTTTGATGATCCGGATCGATACTTTCCCGGTAGGACCGCCTTCAATGGTTAGGTCTTCGATGTCGACCTCCGGTTTGGCGATATCTCCGGACTGGACTTCGTCAACAGTTTCGCGGCCTTTTACCGGGCCAAGATCGAACAGATACGGCGGGTTGGCTGTATCCTCTACAAACTTCTGGGCTGCCGGCTCCAATACGATTTTAACGTTTCCTGCTTGATTTTGATTTGACATGATTTATTCCTCCTTGGAATTTTAGATGAAAGGCGATACGACTTTTGTATTTCTAAAAATTATATTGTGTAAAATCTTTATGTACTCAATATACATTGTGCACAATATAATGTCAACAAACTTTTAAACATTATTTACCCGCTTCTAATGCCAATAAACCTTTTCTGCGGCAAATCCTTTACTCAATGCGGTTTTAATTTCTTCCGGCGGATCAGCATTACGGCAAACAGCAGAAGCGGTAAACCAATCTGGAACAAGGGCCATACGCTTAAAACTACGACCTCGCGCCCGATATAAATATGATGCGTATAGTTGGGGGACCAGAAAGCGGCAGCGAAAATAAACGTGCCGAGGGGAAGAATCCATCTTCTGAACCCGATGCCGGTGATTCGCTCAAGTCCGATAACTCCGCCCAGGAAGAAGGCAGCCATCTTGATGCCTAGCCCGATAAATAGAAACAGCGTAAATAAAGCGTCCATTCTTTCAAACAAGCCCGGGAACCGGATCAGCTGAACCGTTTCCAGAAGAGGAAGCGTGCTATTTTGCACAAGGTTCGGCCCCAGGACAAGCACGTTAAGCTGATTGATCAAAGTCAGAAACAATACGATCCAGCCGAAGGAAAACAGCGTTTTTGGGACCATTTTTCCCTGACGCTGTACCATCGGGTAGAACACGAGAAAAATGACGCTTTCACCGAAAGGAAACGAAACCATTTTAATCAGCGATTTGCCCATTTCAGGGGTGATCCCGTGCTCCAATACAGGCAGCATGAATTCAAAATGGAGCAGACCGGAAATGGAGACGGCCCCAAGCAGAACTCCATAAGCGGCGACCATAAAGGGCAAAAAAACAATCCCCATCAGGAAGTTGACTTTTGGACCATGACGAACCGCATTGGAAATAACCAGAAAACTGATGAGCATGGTCAGCCATAATTTGGTATTGGGCAGCAGAGTCATCAAGGTCAGTTCCCCCAAGTCCCGAAGGTTCCGCGACACTTCGTAAGCAAAATAACCGATAAAACCCAAATTGATTACGGTTCCGATCCACGGACCCATATAACGGTGAAACAGCAAAAACAAATCCAGACGGGGATCTCTGGAGTGAATGATCAGATGAAGCAGCAGAACCAGCATACCGATGACGCCGGAAGAAAGCATCAGGATCCAGGCATCCTGCTTGGCCTCTCCTCCCTGAAAGAAAAGCGTAGTGCTGCCCACCTCGAATAAAAATAGGCTGATAATCAGCTCGGATGTAGTAACTTTCCCCTCCTTCATAACCGCCCCCCTCCTTTTCATTTATTGGCTTAATCCCTTTCCTCCCCTCCATGGACTTTCTCCTGAATTCTGCGGAAGGATTGCACAATGAGACCTGGACGTTTGATTGACGCGTGAACCTGGATCTCGATCTTCATTTTTGAAAACTGCTTCTTCCATTGCGGCTTTATTTGCTGCCATTCCTTTGGATATTTCCGATGGATTTGGTCGGCCACGCCTAAGACATCCACCTGGCGTTGTTGAATCGCTTTCCAGCCCTGAATCATATCATTCCTAATTTGGCGTTCGATTTGTTGTTCCAGATGCCGAATTCCCGACAGGCTGCCGATATCCTCCTTGGAGTCCGATTCACTCAATTCCCCGTTCACCTTCGCCCTGATCTTAAGCTTGTACCCGCCTTCTTCTTTGACCGGAGTAATCTTAACTTTGGCAGAAGTGACCCTGTAGGCGGACATAACCTGGCCGGCCTCTCCTTCCTGCTTGCCCCCGAAAGAGACCGTATGCCTTCTGACCCGGTTCATGAGCCAGGAAACGCCCAGGCTCTCCTTTTCGTTCAAGCTTCCCACACGTCTGTCTCCCTGGAACAGGCTAAACCCGCTCAAAACGAGGTTGGCAGGTGGAGACGTAAATTTGAACGCATCCTGCGATTTAATAACCTGGGGATCTGAACCCTCCAGCTTGATTTCGGGAACACCGGCCGCTCCGGAATCAGAGCTTAGCTTTAACGCCAATTCATACATGGAAGTGTCATTATATAAAGACAACCATTTCTGCTCCATATCCAAAAGCTCCTCCAAGGCTTTGCCCGTAAGCTTTTCCGGGGGCAGCAGCGCTTCCAAAACCTCCTCCGCCGTGGAATCGGCGACCATCACTTTAACCGTTTCGCGCGTATCCAGGTTGCGCAGGTATCTGTCCAGCAGCTCCGAAATGCCTTCGTTTGCCGTTTCCTTACCAATGACAAGAACGTTATTATGGGAAAAATAGAGCTGCCTTGGATTCTTAAGCGTGCTTTTGACCAAGGCCTCTCTAATCGTCCGGCCCTGCGTGTTTAACACGTATACGCCCAAGGAGGAACCCGCCCCGCTGGATCCACCCGTTCCGCCGAACATCGCGGAAGGGACGATAATTTGCGTCGAGGTACGGTAGTTCCCCTCGCTGCCGTCCAGTCCGGTGGCGATTACGACCCCCAGCTCATTCAGCTCTCTGCGGCTTCCACAGGCAGAAAGCAGCAGCAGTCCGAGCATCAGAAGAAAAATCCTAACGTATCGGCTCATAGGTTAACTCCCTTGCTTATCCTGCTTTTCCTGAGCAGGAAGAACTTGTTCTTCGACCGGCGGATATTGATAAGGGGCCTGCCTTACTTTGTTTTTGCCGGCAAACTGGTCTGGACGCGACTTCATGGCCCACCAAGGCACACGGACCAGCAAATCCTTGGAGTTCGTCTTATTAAACGGGGCGTAAGGGAGAAAATAATCGACCCCAAAGGACCGCAGCGAAACCAGATGATTCAGAATCGGAACAACTCCGGCCAAAATCCCGAACAACCCAAACGTGCCGGCCAGGATCATTAAAGTAAATCGGATGAGACGGATGGCCGCCGCCATGTCGATCGAAGGAATGACAAAATTCGCGATAGCCGTGAAGGATACGACGATAACCATTGTCCCTGAAACGAGACCCGCCTGAACGGCCGCCTGACCGATGACCAACGCGCCCACGATGGAGATCGCCGGACCGATCACCCTCGGCATTCGTACCCCCGCTTCCCGGATCACTTCAAAGGTAAGCTCCATAACAAAAGCTTCGATCAAAGCCGGAAGCGGCGTTCCCTCCCGCTGCGCGGCCAGCGTAACCAGCATGGTCATGGGCAGCATCTCCTGCTGGAACGTAGTGATCGCAATATACAAGGAGGGCAGAAGAAGAGCTACCAGACAGGCCAAAATCCTTAAGATTCTCAGAAAAGTCGCCAAATCGTATCTCTGATAATAATCTTCGCTTGATTGAAAAAATTTAAAAAAGGTAACCGGCAATATGAGGACAAAGGGAGTGCCGTCCACCATAACCGCAACCTGTCCGTCGAGCAGACTCGCCGCAACAGCATCCGGACGTTCCGTGTTCATGATGGTCGGAAACGGCGTAAGCGGCGCGTCCTGAATCATTTCCTCGATGTAGTTGCTCTCCAGAATGCTGTCCGTTTGAATCGAATCAAGGCGTCCCCGGACCTCCTCGATCAAACTGTCTTTGGCAATGCCTTCGATATAAGCCAAAGCAACTCTCGTTTGCGTATAAGTTCCGATCGGGCGGACCTCCAGACGCAGATCCGGCGTTTTCAGCTTGCGGCGGACCAAAGCCATATTCGTGGAGAGTTCTTCGGTAAATCCCTCTTTAGGGCCCCGTATTACGGACTGCGAGGTCGGTTCCTCTACGCTTCGCCGGAGGCCCCCGCCAATTGCGGCCGCTAAGGCGTAAACCGTTTTATCCATCAGAAAAACAACGTTCCCCGATAACACCGAAGCAAATACGTCGTCCAGCGTATCCGTTTTGTGGAGCGCCTGCGGAAGATCCCGGATCAGCTTATCGGCAATTGGCTCTCCGGCACCGGACGCGCTGTCCGTCACCGCTTTTGCCGCCGTTTCCAGCAGCTCTGCAAGCAAAAGGTTGTCGATCAGCCCTTCGACGTAACACGCCGCGAGCAGCGGGCCGGAACCCGCATCTTCCGGCGCAAAAGACCGGATGATCACGTCAGGACTGTTTCCGAGCTTGCTTCTGAGCAGCTCCAGCGTAACCGTCAGGTTCTGATGGACAGGGAGCGGAAGGCTCGCCTTCGGGGGAACAGGACGTCCGGCCTGCCGGGGAGTCAGTGCTTCTTTAAGCCATTTGCGCAGCATGTTTCCCCTCCTTCCTTTCCCTATTTCTGTTTCTAACATTTGCTGGAAACCGTTAAAATATTCGTGTTTGAGGAGCTGAATTCTCCGCTAGCGCAATCTTAGGAATCCGGCTTTTTCCCGTGCGGATCTTTCTTCCTCCACGCAAAAAAACGCCCAACCGGCGGCCGGCTGGGCGTTGTGCAAGTTGCGCCTCGCTAGGAGAGGCGGATCTAACTATAAACCTGTTCGGTTGAATTCTTTTGCTTAAGCGGTTAAACCATTTGCTCCCCGTCATAAGAGGTAATAATTTTGTACAGATCAGGGCGACGGTCACGAAAAATTCCCCACTCGATGCGCTGGGACTCCAGCTTGTCGAGATCAAACTCGGCAACCAGCACGGCTTCTTCCGTCCGGCCTGCTTCAGCTACCTTGCTGCCCGTAGGGCCAGCGATAAAGGATGAGCCGTAGAAATTGATGCTGGAATCCTCGTCGGTTTCCATACCGATCCGGTTCGAAGCCACAACCGGAACGAGGTTAGAAGCGGCATGCCCGAGCATGCACGTCTGCCAGTGGTCCTTGGAATCGATGGACGAATCCTGGGGCTCCGAACCAATCGCGGTCGGGTAAAACAGGATTTCGGCGCCCATCAGCGCCATGCAGCGCGCGGCTTCCGGATACCATTGGTCCCAGCAGACGCCGATGCCGATTTTTCCGTAGCGGGTATTCCACACTTTAAAGCCCGTATCGCCAGGGTTAAAGTAAAATTTCTCTTCATATCCCGGTCCGTCCGGGATATGGCTTTTACGGTAACGGCCAAGCACCTCGCCGTTCGCATCGATGACGGCCAGCGAATTGTAGCGGGCGTTATTTTTTTTCTCATAAAAGCTGATCGGCAGCACGACCTGAAGCTCTTTGGCAACCGTCTTGAAATGGTTCACCGCTTTGTTATGCTCCAGTTCCGTTGCGTACGGGTAATAATCGGCTTTTTCCTTTTGGCAGAAATACGGGGTTTCAAACAGCTCCTGCAGCAAAATAATTTGCGCGCCCTGCTTCGCCGCTTCGCGGACCAAACGGTCCGCTTTGGCAATGTTCTCTTCTATATTCGATGAGCAGCTCATTTGAGTGGCTGCAACTTTAACATTTCTCAAAAGGTTCCCCTCTCCTTTCTGATTTGGCCCTTCGGCTTATTTGCCGGCAGGCATTTGCTGCGTCGTGCAGTGCACGTTCCCGCCTTCGCGGATCACGGCCATTCCGTTTACCGTACGGACTTTCCGGTCCGGGAAGGTGCGTTCCAGCACTTTCTTGGCCAGACGGTCGGTCTCTTCAGCGGTCCCGCCAAACACCGGCAAAATAAGGCCGCCGTTAACGAAATAGAAATTCAGATAACTTAGCGTCAGTCTCGAATCTTCATATTGAACGGCTGGCGGCTGCTGGACCGGGATCACTTCGATTTTGCGGCCTTTGGCATCCACGGAGGCTTCAAGAATCGCCAGATTCTCGCGGGTGATTTCATAGTTCTCGTCTGCCGGATCATCGCAGACCTGCAGGATCACCTTGCCAGGGGCAGCGAAGCAGGCCACGTTATCGACATGACCATCGGTTTCGTCGCCGCTCAGGCCGCGTTTCAGCCAGATGATTTTCTCCACGTTCAAATAGTCCTTGAGCATTTGCTCGATTTCCCCGCGGCTCATATGCGGGTTGCGGTTGTCGTTCAGCAGGCACTCTTCGGTGGTGATCAGCGTGCCCTCCCCGTCAACGTGGAAGGAGCCGCCTTCCATCGTGATCGGCGCATCGAACTGCTGGATGCCGAAACGGCTGAGCAGCTTCCCGGCAACCTGGTTGTCCAGATCAAACGGTTTGTACTTCTCTCCCCAGGCATTGAAATTCCAGTTGACGCCCGCGCGTTCTCCCGCCGGGTTCACCACGAAAGTCGGGCCGTTGTCGCGCAGCCAGGCATCGCTATGCTCCAACGGAAGGATTTCGATATTTGCCTCCGGAAACATAGCGCGGACGCGGTCCGCTTCCTCCGGGTTCACGAGCACGCTCACCGGCTCGAATTCGGCAATCGCCTGGATCAGCTCCTGGTACCCCCGACTTACCTCTTCATATTGGTCCGGGTACACCATGGAGTCCTGCACGGGCCAGGAAATCAAAGTACGTTCGTGTTCAGCCCATTCAGGGGGCATGGCATAATTCGCCGATCTAGGATTCATCTATGTCAACTCGCTTTAAATAAAATTTTTGGGGTTTAGTCCAGAGTACATCATACAATATAATTCCCCCTGCCTCAATGAGTCGGCAAGATGAAATTTTTTCTGCTTCGAAAGGCAAATTTCCCTTACGCCAAAAAGAAAACCGCTCTGCCGGCCAGAAGCCAATGGAGCGGCCAATAAGCCGGAAAGCGGTTCAAATGCCGAAGAAAAAAACTTCGGCTTATCGTTTCCAAACATCCGAATATTTGTCATGCCGTTTAAACATGGTTTGCACGTAAGAGCATTGAGGCGCAATCCGATAACCCTGCTGACGGGCATATCCGACCAGTTCATCCAGCAGCTTTTCCGCAATTTTTTGTCCCCGAAGCTCCTCGGAGACAAAGGTATGGTCCGCCACCAAAACGTCGCCATCCTGGCGGTAGGTAATTTCCGCTACCATCTTGCCGTCCTCCTGCAGCTCAAAACCGTAACCCGTGTTCACCATTTCCCTCATTTTTAAAAACCTGCCTCTCACCTATAAAATTTAATTCCCTAAAAATTTAACTTCATAATAATTTAACTTCATAAAGGTTATGTCCCTGCTGTTTCTAAAAGCCCAATTCCCTGCCTGTCTTTCTGTTCTCCTTCAGCTTTCCCCAAAGCATCCAAGCTCATCGGCCCCGCAGACCGGGAATATGATATATTTATGTAATGCGCTGTTTGATGACCGGTATTCGGGTTGACAGCCGATGTCCTACATTTAGAGGCAAGGTGATTTCGAAATGGAACGTTATTTATTTCAACATAGACCTGAAGGAGCGGAAGGTCAAGCTCCCTTCGCCCCCCGCGCGGCCGCCGGAACCAGCCGGGAGCTTGTCGCCGATTCCGAAGCGGATGCTTGGTATTTCAGGCGGCTTGAGGAAAACGGCGTGCTCCTGAACCAAGCCCAGATTCGGGCGGTCCGGCACGGAGACGGGCCCGCGCTTACGCTGGCCGGCGCCGGCTCGGGCAAAACCTCGGTGCTGGTCTGCCGCACGGGGTATTTGATCGGGGTCCGGGGCGTGGATCCGGCCGGTATTCTGCTGCTGACCTTTTCGAGCAAAGCGGCCGCGGAAATGCGGGAGCGGATCGCCGGACTGCCCGGCCTGGCCCCCCATCATATCCGGCCGCTGTCGGCGCGAACCTTTCACGCCTTTTTCCTGCGGTTTCTCTACAGCCGCGGAGCAGCTTCCGACCTGCTGACGGATACCACCCGGCAGCACATTATGCTGAAGCAAATCCTGCGCGAGCTGGGGCTGCCGCAGGATGCTTACGAGCCCGAAACGCTGCTCGCGCTGCTGTCCTCGGCCAAAATGAATCTGATTGCCCTATCCGATCTGCCGGAAACCAGCGAAACGGAGCGGGAGCTGAAACGGATCTTCGAGCGCTACGAAACCCTCAAAGCCCAGCAGGGCCTCATGGATTTCGATGACGTGCTGGTCCGCTCCCATGACATGCTGAAGGAGGATCCCCGCAGTCTCCGCTGGCTGCGCGAGCGGTTCCGGTATATTATGGTGGACGAATTTCAGGATACGAATTTGCTGCAATACGAACTTGTCCGCCTGATCGCCGCCCCGGTCAATAATTTGATGGCCGTCGGCGACGATGACCAGACCATCTATTCGTTTAACGGGGCCCGGAGCGAATTTATCCTGCAATTCGACAAACAATATCCGTGCGCTGCCGTCATCACGCTCGACATCAACTACCGCTCCTGTCCGAATATTGTCGGACTCGGCAACGACATGATCCGTCACAATGTGCAGCGCCGCCGCAAAACGCTCAAGGCCGCTAGACCGGCTAGCGGATTAAAGCCGCTTTATTTAAGGCCGTATACGACGGATAAAGAAGCTGAATTTCTGCTGGACCGGATCGAACATGAAGTCGTAACGGGAACACGGCAGTACGGCGATTATGCGATTTTGTACCGCGCTGCCAGCAACAACCGGGCGATGCTGGAGCAGCTTGTGCTCCGCGATATTCCGCATATCGACTACGGAGACGGGCAGCTGCTCTATCAGCAGCGTGCCGTAAGGCCCGTGCTGGATTATTTGCGGCTGTCGCTCAACCGCCGGGATTTCCAGGCGATCGAAAGCATACTGACGACTTTATATATTAACCGGAATCTCGGTATGGCCCACATTTTGGAGCAGGAGAAGCTCCGGGCCAAAAAGGGGCCAATGGTTCATCTGCGCACCCTGCCGGGGCTGAAGGATTTTCAGATCGGCAAAATCAACGACCGGATAGAGCTCATCCGCTCTCTCCGGCGCAAAACGCCGGTGGAAGCCATCCGCCTGATCCGCAGCGGTTTCTATAACAGCTATCTGGAAACGGACGAACGCCAGGAGGCGACCCAGCATCGGGAGATGCTAAAGGAGCTGCTGGACGAGCTGGAGACGTCCGCCGAACGATTCGGCAGCATCGAAAAATTCCTTGATTTCGTGGATGAAGTAGTCGCCAAAAACGAGGAAGCCCGAACGCGGAAGCTGGAGGGCCAGGGCAACAGGGTCGCCCTGATGACCATCCACCGCTCCAAAGGGCTGGAGTTCCCCGTTGTGTACCTTATCGGGGCCTCGGAAGGAAGTTTGCCCCACGCTTCGGCGCTTGACGCCGACCGGATGAAGGATATTCATCCGAAGCTGGCCGCGGGGCAGAAAAACGAAGCGGCGCTGGAGGAAGAGCGCCGCCTCGCTTACGTCGCCGTCACCCGGGCCAAGGAGGAGCTGGTTGTCAGCTCCCCCGCGCGCTACCGGGGCAAGAAGGCGGACGTGTCGCGCTTTCTGCTCGCCGCGTTTGGCGCAGGCGCAGCGGCGGACAAGGCCGCAGCCGGGACACGCCTGGCGTCCCGGCCGGCCGGAGGCGCCAGCGCGCAAGCGGCTGGCGCGGGGGGCCGCGCGGCGTTCCCGGGCATCCGCGGGAACGCCGCGCGCGAAATCGCCGCCGCGGGCAGCCCCGGCGGCGCAGCCGGTGCGCCCGGCAGAAGCGCCGGGCGCGGTTTGGCCGCTGCCGGAGCTGCGGCAGCGGGTTCGCCGGCACGCGGGCGCAGCGTGCCGGCGTGGCTGTGCACGGCCCAGGGCTGCGCAGCCTGGGTCCGGATCGTCAGCGACCGCGAAGCGAAGCTGACGGAAAGGCTTTGCCCGCTGTGCGGTTCGCCGATGGCGAAAGGAACGCGCAGCGTTCCTCGCTAACAGCGGACTTGCCGGCCCAGCGGGCCGCCAAACGCCCCCGGGAGCTGTCCAACTGGCTCCCGGGGGCGTTTCTTGTTCGCTGCACGCTCCTGCCTCTCTGCTCCTTTGTTCCTTTTATTTCTTTGTTCCTTCGTTCTTTGCTTACCTGCTCTTTTACCCGCCTGCTTCTTTCTCCCCTTGTTGGATCCTCACTCTATATCGCTAGCATATGCCTGTTTTACCTTTAGAATCCGATGCAGAACTGTGCTAATATAGAACTATGGTAGATTAACTTACATAAATTTGCGATTTAAGAGAGGAGACGTCGATTTATGGCAAAAATGCTGACACGCGCTGAGGTTCCCGTTGAAGCAACCTGGAACCTGGATGATCTGTTTGATTCGCAGGAGGGCTTTGAAAAAGCACTAAAGGAAGCATTGGATAAAGCTGCCCATTTAACCCGCTTCAAGGGACGCCTGGGCGAAGGCTCCGGCGTGCTGCTGGACTGCCTGAAGGAACAGGACGCCTTGCAGGAGCTTGTTATTCGGGCCGCAAGTTATGCCCGGCTTCGCCAGTCCGAAGACGGAACAAACCCGGCCAATCTGGCGAACTCCTCCAAATCGGGAGATGCCTTGTCCCGAATCCAAGCTTCGCTTACCTTTATCAACTCCGAGCTGCTTGAGCTGGAGGTCGGACAAATCGAGGCCTATCTCGCTGCCGAGCCGGGCCTGGCCGTTTATGAACGCAGCCTGAAGCTGCTGCTTGAAAGCAAGCCGCACCGGCTGAGCTCCGAAACGGAAAGCGTGCTGGCCTCCCTCAGCGAGGTGCTTGAGGCCCCTTACCGTATTTATCTCCGGGGCAAGCTGTCCGACATGACCTTTGCCGAGATCGGCGAAGGGGAGAACAAGCTGCCGAACTCTTTCCGTTTATATGAAAACAAATATGAAATGTCGCCGGACACCCAAATCCGCCGCGAAGCTTACGCTTCCTTCTCCCAATCGCTTCACGGCTCCCGCCATACGTTTGCGGAAGCCTATGCTACGGAGGTGAAGAAGCAGGTCGTGCTTTCCCGCCTGCGCGGCTACGGCTCCGTAACGGAAATGCTGCTGCGGCCTCAGCAGGTTACACTGGAAATGTACAACAACATCCACGACACGCTGCTGGCCGAGCTTTCTCCCCACATGCGACGGCTTGCCGCTTTGAAGAAAAAAGAGCTGGGGCTGGACAAAATGCTGTTCTGCGACCTGAAAGCGCCGCTCGACCCGGATTACAATCCTTCCGTCACTTATGAAGAAGCCTGCGCGATCATCCAGGAGGCCTTGGCCGTGCTTGGACCTGAATACGGGGAAATCGTGGAAGCCGCTTTCTCCAAGCGCTGGGTGGATTACGCCGACAACATCGGCAAGTCGACCGGAGCTTTCTGCTCCTCCATTTACGGCGTTCATTCCTACATCCTGGTCACCTGGGCTGATAATATGCGCGGAGCTTTTACGCTGGCTCACGAGGTCGGCCATGCCGGACACCTGATGCTTGCAGCAAGAAACCAGGCTTTGGTCAACTCCCGTCCGTCCATGTATTTCATTGAAGCTCCCTCCACCATGAACGAGCTGCTGCTGGCCGATCATCTCATGGCAAAATCCGAAGACAAACGGATGCGCCGCTGGATCATTTCCCAGCTGCTGAACACGTATTACCATAACTATGTAACCCATTTGCTCGAGGCCGAACTCCAGCGCCGGGTTTACCGTCATGCCGAAGCCGGCGAGCCGATTACGGCGGATGTGCTGTCGAGCTTCAAAGGCGGAATCTTGTCCGAATTCTGGGGCGACGAGCTGGAGCTGGACGAAGGCGCCAAGCTGACTTGGATGCGCCAGCCTCATTATTATATGGGCCTCTATCCGTATACCTATGCAGCCGGATTGACGGCGTCCACCGCCGCCGCCCAGCTGGTCCGCGAAGAAGGCCAGCCGGCGGTAGACCGCTGGCTGGAGGTGCTGAAAGCCGGCGGCAGCAAAACCCCGCTTGAATTGATGGCCATGGCTGGCGTCGACATGACCAGCAAAGAGCCGATTTCCAAAGCGGCCGCTTATGTCGGCTCTCTTGTAGCCGAGCTTGAATCGCTGTACGAATAATCCCGAGCCGTACTTTCAAACACAGCTCAAAAAGGTCCCAGGCTGCCGAAGCGGCAGCCGGGACCTTTTTCTAGTTGAAGAAGGTTTTATTCGGATCTCCCGATATCCCCTTCATTCGTATCCGCTTCTTCCACGATTTTTTTGCATGGGAGGGTGAAATAAAAGGTCGAGCCGCTGCCTTCCAGGCTTTCCACCCCGATGGTGCCGCCCATCAGCTCCACCAGCTTTTTGCTGATGGCCAGTCCCAGACCGGTCCCGCCGTACTTGCGGTTTAAGCTTGGATGCAGCTGGGAGAACGACAGGAAGAGCTGATTTTGACGATCATAAGGAATACCGATGCCCGTGTCCGTCACCTTAAAGGTCAAAGCTGTCACCCGTTCATCCATGGAGGACTGCGCTTCGACAGTGACGGTTACGCCCCCATGGTCCGTAAACTTGACGGCATTGCTGATCAGATTAACCAGCACCTGGCGGAGCCGCATGGAATCGCCGAGCACAATCGCCGGAATCTGTTCCGGATTTTTCAGCAGGCCGGTCAGCCCGATGCCCTTCTCCTTCGCCCGCGGCGTAAACAGCTCGATCACGCCTCCCATAAGCGCCTGAAGATGAATGGGCTCGCTGTTCAGCGTCATTTTTCCCGTCTCAATTTTGCTGAAGTCCAGGATCTCGTTCAAAATATGCAGCAAGGCGTTGCTGCTTTCCTTCAGCACTTCCGCAAACATCTTCTGCTCTTCGTTTAAATCGGTGGTTTGAAGCAGATCAATCATGCCTATAATCCCGTTCATCGGTGTCCTGAGCTCGTGGCTCATCATCGCCAGGAACTCCGATTTGGCCTGATCGGCCTGTTCCGCGGATTCCTTAGCACTGATAATTTCCTTCTCGTCGGTAACGTCGCGGAAAACAATGACCGCTCCTTTACGCTCTCCTTTGTCCCATATAGGCGTAACCTGGTAATCGGCAAAAAAGCTGGTCTCATCCCGCTTCCAGAACACGGCGTCTTTCTTCGAAAAATGCAGGCCCGACTTTACCGCCTTCAGGATCGGCGAGTCCTTGACCGTATAGTAGCCGCCGTCCTGCCGGGTCTCCCGGAACACTCTCGGAGATGGAATTCCAATGATGGCTAACGCTTCATATCCCAGCATATCGGCACCCGCCGGATTGACGAATATCACCTTGCCGTCGTTATCGAGCCCGACGATCCCTTCCGACACCGTATTTAGCAACAGGCTGTGTTCCCGGCTCAACCGTTCGATCTGCTCCACATAACGGATTCGTTCCGTAATGTCATTGGTAATGCCGTACACGCCGACCACTTCTTCATCGACGATGATCGGAATATTTACCGTGTTGATCTCTACGGGATGTCCGTCTTTATGAATGATGGTCAAATCATAGCTTTGGGGTTTGCCTTTCCGGGCCAGGTTAAAATGATAAAGCGTTCTTTCCAGATCCTTCTCGGATACGATCGGCCCGAAATACATGCCCAGCAGTTCATCCAGCGAATAACCCGTGAGTTTCTCCAGATTGGCGTTCGCCGTTAAATAGTCCCCTTCCATATTCATGGAATAAACGGCCGAAGGATTGTATTCAAAGAGAGAACGATAACGCTGTTCTTTCTCTTTAAGCATAAACTCCATGATTCTTCGTTCGGTGATATCCCGGGCCACCGATATCACTTCTATGGGCTTGCCTGTGTCGTTCAGGATAAATTTGCTATTGGCCTCCACCCAGATATGGCGGCCATCTTTATGAATAAACCTATAGGTCACGGTCTGCGGCAGCTCATAACCCGGCGTCTTTCTGCATGCCTCAATATATTGCCGGACTGCAGGCACGTCCTCCGGATGCAAATAATCATAGGTGCAGGTCCCTTCCAGCTCCTCCGGCCGGTAGCCGATCAGATGATAGGAAGCCGGCGAGCAATATAAAAACCGGGAATCCTCAACGGTGCAATGCGAGATGAAATCAAGCGTATTTTCTGTGATCAGCCGGTATTTCCGCTCCTGCTCCAGCAGCTCCCGTTCCATCTCCACTTGTTTCGTGATATCCTGCACCATGCCGATCATTTCGAAGGGCCTTCCGTCATCGGTAAAGGATACCTCCCACTGGGCTCGAATCGTGCGAAGCCGTCCGTCCGGCAGTTTAATCTGGTATGTAAGACCTTCGCTGCTTCCCTTTAAAGCACGTTCGACCGCCGAGGTAAGTCTGGCCCTATCCTCCTCCACGACCAGCTGCAGCAAGGAAAAATGATTGTTTTCCCTGGCGGACATGACATCGCCGTAAATCCTTCTCATTTCACGGCTGTAGTGCAGCTCACCGTTCGTCAGGTCCCATCTCCAGGAGCCCACCCGGGCAATCTGCTGGGCTTTCGCCAGCGTATCTTCGTTATTCACCCGGCCGGTTACGTTCCGTCCAATCGCCAGAACTTTTCTGACCTGGCCAATCGGATCCTTAAAAACTTGGAAAGAGGTTTCCAGCCAAAGGTAATGCCCATCTTTATGCCGTACTCTTCTTGTAAAAATATCCTCCTCGGAGTACAGCTTTCCCGGTCTGGCCATTTCCTTGGCATCATTGGAATGATAAAAGGAACTGCGGAGCCGTCCGATCATTTCCGCGGCCTCGTAGCCGAGCAGGCTTTTGCAGGAAGGGGAAATATATTGAATCACGCCATCAGCGGAGCTGATGCTGATGAGGTCTTGTCCTTTTTTGGCAATCAGCGCAAAAAGTTCTTCGCTCTCAATATCTTTATCTTTCAGCTCAGGCAGATAAGTGATATCTTCCGCGCAGCAAATAAGCTGGTGTCCCTGCTCCGGCGAAGTTTCCTCCAGCAGCGACCAGCTGAGCTTGCGCAGTATTCTCGCACCGGATCTGCGTCTGAATTCTACCTGCTGCTCATATCCGGTCAAAGGGTTCCTGAGCACCTCTTCATAAATACCTGTCAGATCCAAGGAAGACATCCCTTCAAGCTCACAGAACGCCATCCGGTTAAGACCTTCGTTCCCCAGGCCAAACAGCCTCCCGAAGGCTTTGTTCCCTTCAAGCAATATTCCTTCTTCAGGCAGCACAACGGCCATGCCGATCGGTGCATTTCTGTAGATCCGCTCCCACTGTCCCATATCCGATCCATAGCCCATATCGACGCCTCCCTGAAGCTCTTTGTCTCTTGATCATATTCGTTTGGCCGCACTGCCGCAACCGTTTCCGTCCAGGCTGAAGGGGTCCAATTCCTGAACCTTCCAAAAACTGAAATCCCTCTAGTTAAGAGTATACAAGAGACAGCCTGATTAAAATGACTCTTCCGGTCCATTTTTCGGCCGGCTCAGAGCAAAATCCACACCTGTGCAGCAAAAAAACCGCCCGTTGGCACGAGCGGCACGATGCATTGGCGCTTCAAGCCCTTTCGGCCTGGAAGCTTCTTCGTGGAAAAGCGGTTTATTAAGGCTTTGGCAGCTCGGTCAAGGCTTTGAAGGTGTAACCCTTCTTTCGGATATCATCGATAATCCGGCCCAGCGCTTCGGCATTATCCCTGGAAACCGAATGCAGCAGCAGCACTTCGCCCGGATGGAGCTGGGACATCACTTTCTGATAAGCGTATTCGGCGCCTCGCTGGTCATTGGTATCCCAATCCTTATAGGCGGCCGACCAGAAAATGCTGCGGTAACCGGCGGCATTGGAGGTCTGGAGCGAACGGTCGCTGAAAATGCCGCGCGGAGGGCGGACAAATTCCATCTTCTGAATTCCGGTCAACTCGGCAACGGCTGCCCGCACCCGTTCCAGCTCCGACTTGATCTGGCTGTCGGAAATCGCGGACATGTCCGGATGGCTCCAGGAGTGGTTGCCGACCAGATGCCCTTCGGCAACCATCCGTTTGACCAGCTCCGGCTGATCTTTTACATAATGGCCCGTCACAAAAAAAATGGCAGGAACCTGTTTGGCCTTCAGCGTATCCAAAATCGGTTTCGTATAGCCGTTCTCATAACCGTTGTCGAACGTCAGGTAGATTTCCTTCTGCTGGGTATCCCCCAGAAAAACGGCATGATTCCGGTCAATGATGTCTTTGAATCCTTCCTCATTAATAGAAGGAAGCTGTCCGTTCTGGCTGCGTTTAAACCCGAAGTTGAAAGCACGTTCCGATCCTTGCGCCGCCGCGTCCTCCAGCAGCGGACAGGTCAAGCCCAAGCACACCAGCAGCGCGGTTAAAGCAAGCGTCCAGCGCTTCATTATCCTATCCCCTTTCGCCAAATAGATGGTCAGCTTTTAATGTCTGCCTGACCGGGCGAAATTATGCACAATTGGATCAAACGAGGGGCATTGGACCTTTTAGCTTCCCTGCTACCTCCCTCCCCTTCTCCTGCTGCAGGACGGTCCGCGCCAGACGGATCCACTCTCTTGCCGCAAAGGACATGTACCGTTCCTTCTTCCAGATGATGCCGAGCTTCCAGGGAATGACCGGGTTCACCAGCGGCAGGATCCGGACACGCTCCAAATCCATCTCCCGGCAGATTGAGTCGGGCAGCAAAGCGATGCCCAGCCCGGCCGCCGCCATTTGGCTGATCAGGTCCCACTGCGAGCTTTCGTAGATGACTTTGGGCTGAAATCCCGCCTCCTGACATTCTTTAATAATCCGGTCATGCAGCGCGAAATCCTCGCGGAACATAATAAAAAATTCCTCCTGAAGCTCGGACAGCCCAACCTCCGTGCTGCCTGCCAGCCGGTGGGACGGAGGAACGATCAGATTCAGCTTCTCCTCGACGAACGGAAATACCTCGAAGATGCCTTCTGAATCCGTAGGAAGCACCACGACTCCCAAATCAAGCGACCCTTCCTCTACGTCGATCTCGACTTTTTTGGCCCCATCCTCAAAGAGGCGAATGGTAATGTCAGGGTAACGGAGGTGGAATTCCCCCATGACCTTTGGGAAAAAACTCGAGCCCACCATCGGCGGCAGTCCGATTCGAATGTGGCCTCTCTTCAGGTTGCGGAGGTCGTCGAGTTCATCCGACAAATTTTGAAAGGCATTCAAAATTTCCTGGGCCCGCTCCACGATGATGCGTCCTGCATCGGTAAGTTCGATGCTGCGTCCTTGCCTTGCAAACAGCACGATCCCGAGCTCTTCTTCCATCTGCCGGATCGTTTTGCTGATCGTCGGCTGAGTTATAAATAACGCCTCCGCGGCTTTGGTAAAACTGCGGAGCCTGGCCACTTCGACCAGATACTGAAGCTGACGGATATCCACTAACCCACCTCATTTCCATAACTAAACGGAATGCTAAGTATTCTATATATGAATTTTACCTATGAAAGAGAGTGATGTAAAATTTCTGTAAATCAACTTTTTATCCAATGAACGAAAGGTGTAGATTCCGTTATGACCAAAACGAAAGCCTTATGGATCGGGATTGTACAGGTGGCCGTTTTGTTTCTGATTTCCTTCGCGATGAACAAACTTACGGAGCTGCTCCATCTTAAAATACCCGGAAGCATTCTCGGCATTATTCTTGTCTTTATTCTTCTGCAGACCAAAGTCATCAAGCTCGAATGGATCGAACGCGGCGCCAACTGGCTGTTGGCCGAATTGCTGCTCTTTTTCATCCCGTCCGCCGTCGGCATTATGCAATACATTCCTATGCTGGAAAATGACGGCCTTCAAATTTTGCTGGTCGTGATCCTCAGCACCGTGATCGTCATGCTCAGCTCTGGCATCGTCGCTTCCCGCATTACGAAACGAAAGGAGAATAAATCTGCATGATTATTGGTCTGATTTGCCTGCTGTTTACGCTGGTTGTCTATGGGATTACTAAACAATTTTACAAAAACAAACCGCGGATTTATTTCTCTCCGCTCCTCGTTACGCCGATCGTGCTAGTCGGCTGCCTGCTTTTGACGAAAGTGCCGTATACCTCTTACAACCAAGGAGGAAAGCTGCTCAGCGATTTTCTGCAGCCGGCCACGATTGCTTTTGCCGTTCCCTTGTATAAATATTTCCATGTGCTTAAGAAACACGCCGTCGAAATCGTGGTCAGCGTGCTGAGCGGTTCCGTAGCGGCTATGATTTCTTCCGCTTTCCTTGCCAAGTGGCTGCACCTGGACGCTTCGCTGATCCACAGCCTTGTACCGCGTTCCGTAACCACGCCTATCGCGATGAACGTTTCCCAGGTAATCGGCGGCGTTCCGAGCATTACGGCCGTTTTTGTCATTATCACCGGCATTTTGGGCACCCTGATTGGCCCTGTCATTTTGAAGCTGTTCAAAATCGAAGGCGAAATTGCCAGAGGCGTGCTGCTGGGCACCAGCGCCCACGGTACAGGTACCTCCAAAGCCTTTGAGCTCAGCTCGCTTACCGGCACTATCTCCAGCATCTCGATGATTCTAGCCGGATTGATTACGCTTGGCATCGCCCCGGTCTTCATAGCGCTGGTCCTTCATTAAAAATAGGCAAAATGGCGCTTTATGCCGGTTCACTTCGGTTTTCCTCTAATTTTCCATATCTTTTTCCAATGGCCGCCTTTGATCTTGAGGCGGTTCTTTTTTTAAACCTTATCCTGATAGGATTCCCCTTTTCCGCATTTCTTCAGATTTCTTGTCGATAATAGAGTTTGCTTCCCGCCTCATATTTAGTATAGTAGGAGGGTCTGGTTTACAAATACAGGAATCGCAACAAGGAATGTGGGAAAGGAAAGAAATTTGAAAGTGGGGTTTGATTGTGCTTTTCAACTCGTATGAATTTATTTTTGTTTTCATGCCTGTTACGGTGATTGTGTATTTTCTGCTTAACCGGTTCCGGCTTATCTTCCTAAGCAAATTATGGCTCGCTTTAAGCTCCCTGTTTTTTTATTGCTGGTGGGATATCCGGTACCTGCCTCTGCTGCTTGGCTCCATCGCTTTTAACTATATTATGGGACGGACGATCGGCAATCTGGGGAAACCCGGCGCCAAACCCCGCAAAACTGCGCTGTTTATCGCCATAGCCGTTAACGTCCTGCTTCTCGGCTATTACAAATACGCGGACTTTTTCTTGACGAATGCGGGCGCGGTGCTGCATAAGGACTTTCCGCTTCTGCACATCGTCCTGCCGCTTGGCATCAGCTTTTTCACCTTTACGCAAATCGCGTATCTCGTCGACGCTTACCGCGGCACGGCCAAAGAATATAACATCGTAAGTTATGTCCTGTTCGTTACGTTTTATCCGCATTTGATCGCGGGTCCAATTCTGCACCACAAAGAAATGATGCCGCAGTTCGACCGCCTGAAGGGGAAAAAGTTTAACTACAGCAACGCGGCCAAAGGGCTTTTCCTTTTTTCTATCGGTTTGTTTAAAAAGGTCGTCATCGCCGACTCCTTTTCGCCGATTGCCGCAAACGGGTTCGATACGATGACCCAGCTGAACTTCGTTCAGGCCTGGACAACCTCGCTGGCTTATACCGTTCAGCTCTATTATGACTTTAGCGGTTATTCGGATATGGCGATCGGAATTGCCCTGCTCTTCAATATCAAACTGCCAATCAATTTTAATTCGCCTTATAAGTCCGTCAGCATCCAGGATTTCTGGCGCCGCTGGCATATGACGCTGAGCCGCTTTCTCCGGGATTACATCTATATTCCGCTTGGCGGCAGCCGTAAAGGAACGACCCGTACGCATATCAATTCCATGCTGACCATGCTGATCGGCGGTTTGTGGCACGGCGCGGGCTGGACCTTTGTTTTCTGGGGTTTCCTGCACGGGTTTGCCCAGTTGATTCACCGGATCTGGCAAAAGACCGGCATCCGGATGCCGAAATGGCTGGCCTGGTTTATCACCTTCCAGTTTATCAACTTCGCCTGGGTATTTTTCCGCGCCACTAGCTGGGCAGACGCCGTCAAGGTGTTGAAAGGCATGATCGGCCTGAACGGCATCGGCCTGAACGCGCTGGACAAAACCGCCGTTTTGTGGCTGGCTGTCTTTATTCTGATCGCGCTGCTGTTCCGCAACTCGATGCAAATGTTAGAACGGTTCAAGCCGGGCTGGAAAAGCGCCGCTTTCGCTGCCGCCCTGTTCGTGTTTGCCGTCGTTTATTTCAATAAAATCAGCGAATTCCTGTATTTCAGCTTCTAAATCCCGGCCCGGGGCCGGTATGTAAGGAGATTTCAAAGTGAGATATAAACAATCGAAGCATAGAAAGTTTCTGTTCCAGTTCTTGGGGAGCATCATCATTTTCGCCCTTCTGGTGGGCTCCTTTGTGGTGATCGTGGATCCGCTCCAATTTTACCGAAAAGCGTCTTTTTACACGCCGACCTACTCCTGGGAGGAACGTTATCAGAACCCTGGGCTTGCCCGCAGCTATAGCTACGACACGATTGTGCTGGGCAGCTCGATGACCGAAAACTTCCTGCCGTCCGAAGTCGGCGACAAGCTTGGCGGCTCGGTGCTTAAACTTTCCATTGAAGGGTCTACGGCCAAAGAGCAATACCTGACCGCCCAGGTTGCGTTCGGCAGCGGCCAGGTCAAACAGGTGCTTTGGGGATTGGATTATTTTGCTTTCCGCGGCAACCATGTAAGCGACCAGGGCGACTTCCCTTATTATTTGTACGACAATAACGTGCTGAACGATTATAAATACATTTTTAACGAATCCAATATTCAAAACGCCTATAAAGCGCTAAGAGACTCCAAGGCACGGGCCGCAACCCATCCTTCTCTCGAAAAACTGTACAACTGGGACAAAAGCGTCAAATACGGCAGCGATTTGGTCATTAAAAACTGGGAGTTCGCCCGTTATAACGAGACGGCTTACGGCGATAACGAAGATCCCCTGGAATCGGTTAAGCAGAGCTTTAACGATAATGTGCTGCAGGTGGTTAAGGAGCATCCGGAGACGACCTTCTATTTCTATTATCCGCCGTACTCCATCCTGCGGCAGCAGGTTTGGTATACAACCAACCCTCAGCGGTATGACAACCAGCTGGAGATGAAACGGTATATGTACGAACAGCTCAGCCAATTCGATAATGTCAGCCTTTACGAGTTCCAGACGGATAAAGACATTACGTACACGTTGGACAACTACAAAGACCTTTCCCACCATTCAGGAGCGATTAATTCCCTGATCGTAGATGAAATCTCCAAAGGCACGCATAAGGTGACGGCCGACAATCTGGAGGAGGAAATCCATAAGCTGAAACGGCAGGCCGAAAACGTCATGGTGAACAAGCAAGACGGCAGCGTCTATTCGCTTGATCTTCAAATCAACGATAAAGAGGCAAGCTTCGGCTTTATTCCGCCGTCCCCGGACGACACGCTGATGGCCCCTCTGAAAAAATATGCCGAGCTGCTTGGCGCAAGCTTCGATTATGATCAGCCCGCCAAAAAGATCACCCTGAAAAAAGGCGATGACACCGCCGTATTGACCGTGGGCTCGGACGAAGCCGACGTTAACGGCCAAACGGTGAAGCTTGCGGCCGCCGTCAATCAGATCGATGGCACGATGGCCGCCCCGCTGGAATCCGTTCCGGCTTTGTTCGGCGGAACCGTCGAAATCGGGGAGCTCTCCGATTACATGCGCGGCGTCGATATCACGATGCCCCAGTAACCTTGTTCTAAAAAAAAAGAACCCGCAGAAGCCTTCTGCGGGTTTGTTTGTGTTAGAGCGCCGCCTATTCCTTCCGGCGCATCGCGCGCAGCGCGTCGCGGTAAGCCTCGTCGGCGCTTTTGCCAGCGGGCCCGCCTTCCTGGCCGGGCCGATTGGCCCTGTCGCCCAGGCTTTCTTCCGCCGCGAAACGCCTCAGCGCATCGCGATACTGCGCGTCGAGGCTGCCTTGTCGGGCGGCTTTTAGGTCCTCGGTTGCCGACCTTACCGGCGGATGGTCCAGCTCGATCGCCCCGACAGCTGCCGCTTCCTCCAGCGAAGCCGGGTCAAAGGAGTCCGGGTTGGTGCCGAGTTCTGCCCGGACGACTGCTTCCGGCGCTTCCAGGCTCCCTTCCGCGGGTAAACCGGCTTCCATCCCGGCTTCCGTCTCTTTCCTTTCGACGTTCTCTCCGGCCGTATGGGCTTTGGATTTTTTTCTGGCATTGCGCGTGTTATAGATGATAAGGAAAAGAATCCCGAGCACTACAAGGATGATGAACCCGTAGACCATGTTTTAGCTCCCTCCCTGCCCCTTACCCCGCAGCAAATTTCCGGTCAACTCGGCAACTCTCGCCCCAAGCGCACGGCCCAGGCTCAGATCCTGCTCGCTGGGTTCACTTGGAGGACCATCCGGCGTTTCTTCTACCGAACAGGTGATGCCAACCCCGTAGTAGGAGCCGTAAAGCGCATTTTCACGGATGGTTCCCGGCAGTCCCGTAATGATCATCCCCTGGTGCAGCATAGGGACAATAAGATTCAGCAAGGTCGATTCCAGTCCCCCGTGCACGGTAGCCGTTGTACAGAACACAGCTCCGACCTTATCCACCAGCCCGCCGGTGGCCCATAAATAACCCAGCTTGTCGATCCATTCCTTCAACCCATCGCTGATGGTTCCGAAATGACCCGGGCAGCCCCAGATAATGGCATCCATATCGGCAAGGTCATGAACGGAAGCTTCTTTGACATGATGCAGGGCAACCTTCGCGCCCGCTTCTCCGGCTCCCTGGGCTATGGCTTTTGCAAGCAGCTCCGTATGGCCGCTGTCGCTGTCATATACTACGTATACGTTCATCGGTGTCTCCCCTTGTTATCCAGTTTTCTGGTTATTTTCTCAAAATCGGTGTAACGGCTAAAAGGCATTCCCGGTGTTCGTTTATGTTTTCATTATTGATGTCCAAATGAACCGTAAATATTAGCCGACTCACAGGGATAGCATTTCCTTCTTTCGGAGAAACTCTCCACAACAACTCAAAAACAGAAAACCAGCAAGGGAGATGAACCATTACAATGAGTTCGAAAGCCATATTAATCAATATAATCGTCATCGTCATTATATTGGTTGGAGCGGGCGCAGGAATTTATTACTATAACCAGTCCACCAGTTTCGTAAAAACGGATAACGCCCAAGTCACCGGACAAGCGATTAACCTGGTGTCGCCGGCGGCCGGGGAGCTGAAGCAGTGGACGGGCGATGTCGGCAAAGATTTTTCGGCAGGTCAAAAAGTCGGGTCGGTAACAGGCGGGGGAACCACCGTGGATATCACCATGCCTTCGCCGGGGAAAATCGTACAGAACACGGCCGTAGAGGGTACCCTGGTCGGGGCCGGCACCGTTCTGGGCCGGGCCTATGATTTCAATAATCTCTGGGTAACGGCCAACATCGAAGAAACCCGGATCAACGACATTAAGGTAGGGCAAACCGTCGATGTGTATGTGGACGCTTTTCCCGATACAACCTTGACAGGACGCGTGGATTCCATCGGACTGGCTACCGCGGGCACCTTTTCCCTGCTGCCGGCCTCCAACAGCAACGCCAACTATACCAAGGTCACCCAAGTGATTCCGGTTGTGATCACGATCGAAGGCTATAAAGGGCTGGGCATCGTGCCGGGGATGAACGCCTCCGTACGCGTCCATATATAGGTGACGCCTATGGCACAACTCTCAATGGGCAAAACCCTGTCGGTATTGATGCTCGGAGCTTTTATCTCCATCCTGAACCAGACGCTTCTGAACGTGGCTATCCCTCATCTGATGAATGACTTCAACGTGTCGGCCACAACCGTTCAGTGGCTGTCGACGGCCTATATGCTCGTCAACGGCGTGCTTATTCCGATAACGGCTTTTCTGATCGAATCCTTCGGGACGCGGTCCCTGTTTATCTCGTCTATGGTGCTGTTCGGGGTAGGCTCGGTCATCTGCGCAATCAGCCCGACCTTCAGCATCATCCTGATCGGCCGGATCATCCAGGCCAGCGGGGCGGGCATTATTATGCCGCTTGTCATGAACGTTTTTCTGACGGTATTCCCGCCGGAAAAACGGGGGGCGGCCATGGGAACCATGGGTATCGCCATGATGTTTGCGCCGGCCATCGGACCTACGTTGTCCGGCTGGATCGTGGAGAATTACACCTGGCGCATCCTGTTTTTTATGGTAATCCCGCTGACGGCGCTGGATATTCTGCTTGCCTTTGTCTGGCTGCGCAACGTGTCCAAGCTGTCCTCCCCCAAATTCGATACGCTGGGCACGGTTTTCTCCACCATCGGCTTCGGCGCGCTGCTTTACGGCTTCAGCTCGGCCGGCAGCGACGGCTGGACAAGCGCAACGGTGGTTCTGTCGCTGATTATAGGCGGACTGTTTGTCCTATTTTTCGTTATGCGCGAGCTTGGTATGGACAGACCGATGCTGGAATTCAGGGTGTTTAAATACGATATCTTCACGATTTCCACTATCGTTGGGGCAACGGTAAACATGGTCCTGTTCGGCGGGATGCTGCTGCTTCCGATTTATCTGCAAAATATCCGGAGCTTTACGCCGCTGCAATCCGGCCTGCTGCTCCTGCCCGGCGCCATCCTGATGGGGATCATGTCGCCGATTTCGGGACGGATCTTCGACCGGATCGGCGCCAGGCCGCTCGCCGTGATCGGGCTCCTTATTACGGCCGTCACGACCTTAGAGTTCAGCAAGCTGACCTCCGAAACCGCCTACGGCTCCATTATGATGCTGTATACGATCCGGAGCTTCGGGATGTCCCTGCTGATGATGTCGGTTCAGACCGAAGGGCTCAACCAGCTGCCAAGGCATCTCGGCAGCCACGGCACGGCCATGTCGAACACGGTGCGGCAGATCGCCGGTTCCATTGGGACTGCTCTGCTGGTCACCATCATGACCACCCGTTCCACGGTTCATATGGGCAATTTCAGCAATACGCTGACGACCAACAACCCTTCCGCCGTTCAGAATTTCAACGAGCTCGGACAAACCTTGTCCGCTATGGGTGGACTCCCCGAGGAAACCGCCCAAGCCGTGGCCGCCCAGACGGTCTACAGTCTGGCCCTTCGCGATTCATCGATCGGCGGCATTAATGACGCGTTTATCATCGCTACCTGGATCGCGATCGCCGGTTTGTTTTTCTCCCTGTTCCTTCGGCGCAGCGTAAGGTGGACTCCGCCCAAGGTCCATGAAAAAGAAGTGAAACCCGTTCCGGCCGGGGATGCCGGGCCATAACGAAGTGCCGATCCTCCGTCTCGCCGGCAACATCCCTGGTGCGGCGGAGTTTTTTATATGTCCGTGCTGAGCGCACTATTTGGTCTCTTTTAAACTGTGCTTGCAACTTGCACAGAATGCGGATATACTAACTTCAGTGACGGCAGCCAGGAGAGGAGAGACCATTTATGTTTGAAGCCGAACTTTGCAAATCGCCCAATTTTAAATGGTTTGGCCTGGCCCTCCAGTCGCTGGTGGTTTTATCCCGGCTTGAGGACGAACCCTGTCCCAGCCATACGATTGCCAAAACGATCGGCTCCGAAGCGACTCTGATCCGGAGAATCCTGTCCCAATTGGCCATGGGCGGAATTTTGGAAACCCGGGAAGGACGAGTCGGGGGTTATCTGCTGAAGCGCTCTCCGGAGCAAATTTCCCTGGCCGAGGTTTACCTCGCTTTGGAAGGGAAAGACCTTCATTGGGGCGCCATGCTGGAAACCGTTGGACCTCTAAAGTTCCAAACCGATCTGAAGGGTACTTTCGAAGAAATCATCGGAAGGATCAACACCGGCATGCTGGATATTCTGAAGGATTACACCATTGCCGATTTGCTTCAAAGTTGTGCGAATGCAGAACATGCCGCCCGCCTGACCTGAAAACAGGAATGCGTTAGGCCTGCGTTTACCATAAACTGTGCTTATTCAAACACAGTAAAAAATATTTTAAATGACGGAGGATGATAAAAAATGAGTCAACCCCTACAAGTTACTCAAGATTTGGCTACGATTTTGAAAGAAAGACGTTCAGTTCGCCACTATGATCCAAACGTTAAAATTTCCCGTGAAGAGCTTAAAGAAATGCTGCAGCTCGCCTTGACAGCTCCTTCTTCTTCCAACATGCAGCCTTGGCGTTTTCTGGTCATTGACGACCAGGACCTGAAAGAAAAGCTGCTTCCGATCGCCTATAACCAACAGCAAGTTGTGGATGCCGCCGCTGTCGTCGCAGTCCTCGTTGACATGAGATCTTACGACAAAGCTGCTGATATTTACAATCGCACAGCCGAATTCGGCATTATGAGTGAAGAAACCCGCGATAAAATGATCGAGAACTCCGTTAAAACATACGGCAGCCTTCCGCAGGACGTGATGCGCCGCATCAATTCCTTCGACGCTGGCATGATCACTATGCAGCTGCTGCTGATCGCCCGCTCCAAAGGTTATGACACGGTAACTATGGGCGGCTACAATGCCGATAAATTCAAAGAGGCCTTCGAGGTTCCGAATACCTACGAGCCTGCCGTTCTGGTCGCCATTGGGAAAGCGTCCGAAGCCGGTCACCCGAGCTCCCGCCTTCCGCTGGACGAAGTGTCTTTCTGGAACTCGTTTAATAAATAAATATTTGTCCAAAGCAGTGAACCCCTGTTCATTGTCTGGATAATATAGGATACAAGGAACCGTCACGGGCCGCGAGCTCGGACGGTTCCTTTTTGCTGTTGCAGGGAATTCAGTTTCCTTGTTTTTGTTCCATATCCTGCAGCCCGCTGCAGGAAGTTTTTTTATTTTTGCGAATACTATAGGGCAGTACGGGCTGAGGGCATACATTTTCCGCTTAAAGGGTAAACATGAAATAGGTGAAGTGCAGGCCATTCCATTTTTAATTAAGGAGAGATCGATATGAAAGTCATTATTACGCAAAGCGAAGCCATCGATAAAGGCATCTGGCCACAGGTCATGCAGTGGTTTGGCATTGGCAACGAAGACGATACCTGGCCCGCCGAAGAATTTATCCTGACAGAAGAACAAGCAAGGGAAGCCGGATTAATCAAATAAATAAACAGCTCTCACTCAAAAGTAATTGACAACGATAGTGATAATCATTATCATTTAAAGCAACGAGAAAACTATCTTGCTTAATTATGGGGGATTAAAGAATGTTTAATTTGCACAAGAAAAAAACCGGCAAAGCCGGATTTGTCCTGCTCAGCATGTTTGTCCTGATGCTGGTGCTGTCCGCTTGCGGAAGCAACGCCGGGAATAACAATTCGGGCAATGCGGCCGCTTCTGCGGAACCAAGCGCTTCCGCTTCAGATACAGCGTCTGCTGCACCTAGCGAAGCAACCGAACGGACCGTTAAGGATGCCATGGGGCATGAAGTTAAAATTCCTGCAAATCCGCAAAAAGTCCTCGCTTCCTATCTGGAAGACCATCTGGTTGCGCTCGGCGTCAAACCTGTAGCCCAATGGTCCATTGCTGACGGAAAAAGCGTTCAGGACTACCTCCAATCCTCGTTATCCGGCGTGCCGCCTATCGCCTACGATCTGCCGCCTGAACAAGTGGCCAGCTTCGGTCCGGATTTGATTATCATCGACTCCGAATCCGCCGTTGAAAAGGGATTGTACGAGCAGTATTCCGCCATCGCTCCAACTTATGTGCTTGGCGATGCTGTCCGGAATGACTGGCGCAAGTCGCTCACTACGATTGCTGATCTGCTCGGCAAACAGGATGCAGCGGATAAGGTGCTCGCCGACTACGACCAGAAAGCCAAAGATGTGAAGGCAAAACTGGACGGAGCAGGCTTAACCGGACAATCCGCAGCTGTGTTGTGGATTACGCAAAAAACCGTTTATATGGTTAAAGACAGTGTAGCCAGCGGTGAAGTACTATACAAAGATTTGGGCTTCGCAGAACCAAGCCTTGTCAGCGATATTTCCAAAACGGCTCAGGCCGACTGGAACCCGGTTCCGCTTGAGCAGCTGTCCAAGCTGGATGCCGATCATATCTTTGTCATGAACAGCGACGGTCCGGATTCCGAAACGGTGAAGAGCCCTCTTTGGCAAGGTTTGAAAGCCGTGAAGAACGGTAATGTTCATGAAATCAGCGCCTCAGGCGGCTGGATGTACAAAGGCGCCGTTGCCGGCGGACAAATCATGGATGAAGTACAAAAGATTCTGGTGAAATAAGCAATGAAAAGGCTGTCCCTCAACCGAATTCCGGTAGGGCAGCCTTTTTTTGCTGAAATAGCAGGAATAGCGGGTACGCAGCGGCGGGTTCAGAGTACCGCATCGCAAACGCACGGTGTCTGGCCGTTTGATTTGCTTACGGCAGACCCGGGGTGCGTTTACAGCTTTTCCTCGACCCCGGGCAGCTCGCATAAAACCGCTTCATAAGGTCTAAGTTTTACCGCTCCTTCTTCCCGCTGCAACAGGGCATCTTCATAGTTGCCCAGCAGCACCTTGTAGGCCGAAAAAGCAGGCAGATCGGCCAGCGGAAACGTCTGGATACCGGCCGAATGATTTTGCAGGACAAGCCAGGTGGTTCCCGGGCGGCTTCGGGTATAGGCGTAGACCTGAGGATGGCCTTCCGACCAGTCGCGGTAATCCCCGTAAACCATGACCGGGTTGCTTCTGCGCAGGCCGATCAGCCGCTGGTAAAATCGGTAGATGGAATCCGGACTGTTTAAATCTTTTTGCATATGGATTTCTTTGTAGTTCGGATTCACGCGAAGCCACGGCGTACCCTTGGTAAACCCGGCATGGGCCGAATCGTCCCACTGCATCGGCGTTCGGGAGTTGTCCCGGCTCAGCGGCTGCAGGCTCGCCAGCACCTCTGCGGCAGGACGTCCCTTGCCGGTCTCTTCCTTGTATTTGTTCCGCATGGCGATATCCTGATACTCTTCGATCGAAGCAAACCGGACGCCGGTCATGCCGATTTCTTCCCCTTGAAAAATATAAGGCGTACCCGGCAGCGTATGCAGCAGCATTGCAAGCTGTTTGGCGGACAGGACGCGGTACTCCGCATCGTTGCCGTACCTTGACACCTGGCGGGTATGGTCGTGGTTGTTCAGGAACTGCGAATTCCAGCCTTCCTCTTTAAGCGCTTCGTACCAACACTTCTGAATTTCCTTATAGCGCGGCAAATCCCAGTTTGGCATATCGTCGGCCACCTGAAAGTGGAACAGCATGTTCAGCTCGTTCCGGCTTTCCGCTACATACAGCCGTCCATCCTCCGGACTGACAAACGGGATTTCGCCTACGGTCATCATATCGTAATGCCGCAGCACCTCTCGGTTCATCTCCTGCAAATAAGCATGGATGCCCGGTTGGTTGCCGAGATATTCGATGCTGCCGGGGTCCTGCGCGTCCGGGAATCCGGCCTTTTTCGCGAGCAGGTTGATTACGTCCATCCGGAAGCCGTCAATGCCCAGATCCAGCCAATACCGCATCATCCGGTAGATCTCCTGCCGCAGGTCTTCATTCTCCCAGTTCAGATCAGGCTGCTCCACGGCAAAGGAATGAAAATAATACTGCCCGGTCCGCTCATCCAGCGTCCAGGCCGAAGGCTCAAAATAAGAACGCCAGTTGTTCGGCGGGCCACCGTTCCGGCCATCCTTCCAGATATACCAGTCTCTTTTCGGATGGCTCCTGGAGGAGCTGGACTCGATAAACCACTTGTGCCGGTTGGAGGTATGGTTGACTACCAAATCCATGATCAGCTTCATGCCCCGCTGATGAATGCCGTCCAGCAGACGTTTAAAATCCTCGAACGTTCCTGCCTTCTCCATAATCCCGTAATAATCCGAAATGTCGTAACCGTTGTCTTTGTCCGGCGATTCATAAATCGGGTTCAGCCAAATGACGTCGGCGCCAAGCTCCTTGATATAATCCAGCTTCTCCGTGACGCCGCGCAGATCGCCGTAACCGTCCCCGTCCGTATCGTAAAAGCTGCGCCAATACACCTGATAGACGACCGCTTCCTTCCACCATTTCCGCTGCTTGCTCATCGGCATTCCTCCCGTGTCCCTGTCCCCTGTGTCCCCAATTCCGCTACAAGCCGTCCGGCAAACCCCCGGAAGATTTTGGCCCCGAAAGATACGTTTCTTACTTTGTCGACAAATACGTTATCCCCTTCAAACCGGCACGTGACCGTATCGGCATAAGGCGTTTCGATCCAGCGCCAGACCATCTGCAGCGTTTGCCCGTCCAGCCACTCCGCGGCGGCATAGACGGACTCCGTCCTGTCCTCCTGCGCCTGCAGCCGGGCTTCGCCATGCTGCCACTTCCCATATCCGCAGACAATTTGTTCTGCCTTTCCTTCCTGCTGCCAGGAGAAGGCAACCGAAGAAGCCGAAAAATCGAAAGAGACTTCGCTGATTTCAGATCGATCGTCTTCTGCCTGGGCTTCCTCTGCGACTAGGGCAGTGGAAGCAGATGCGACGGTATAACGCCGGGGGTCGGCTGGGAGCGGCGGCGGATTTACGCCGGAAGGAGGCGGCGGCTGAAGCTCAAGCCCCTTCAAATAACCGGATAGCTTCGCAAAAGCCGGGCCACCCTTTTCCCGCGGCCCCTCCACTGCTTTTGCCGCCGGCAGCGGACCAAAACCCGGCAGCAGATGCTGCCAGGCCAGGTTGAGCATCAGCTGCATGTCGTCATACCCTCCGGTCAGGACCAACACGGCCTGCTGATCTGGCATCACTACGCAGAATTGGCCGAATGCGCCGTCTCCCCTGTAAATTCCGCCGCGGCAGCGCCAAAACTGATAACCATACCCTTGCGTCCAGTCGCTGGACGGATCGGAGCCGTTGTCGATCTGCTTGGACACGGCGGCAGCCACGAAATCGGCAGGCAACAGCTGCACGCCGTTCCAGCGGCCCTGCTGCAAAAACAATTGGCCAAACTTCGCTACATCCTCAGTGTTTAGCCGAAGCCCCCAGCCGCCTGTATTTCTGCCGAGCGGACAAACGCTCCAATACGCCTCACGGATGCCGAGCGGATCAAGCAGCCGCGGCTTCAGGTAGTCCAGCAGCCGCTGGCCCGTCGCCTGCTGCAGCACGGCCGACAGCATATAGCTGGCTCCGCTGCTGTAGACGAAGCGGGTGCCGGGCGCGCGATCCGGCCTGGAGCGGAAAAATGCCGCGGCATAATCGCAGTCCGGCTGCGCCAGCATCAGCGGTTTGGTGTCCGCATCATGCCCGGTCGACATCGTCAGCAGATGTTCGACCGTAAGCTCCAGCAGCCGCGGGTCGGCTCCGGCCGTCAGCTCCGCCGGGAAAAAGGACGCGGCTTTATTCGTCAAAGCCAGCTTCCCTTCGGCGGCAGCCAGGCCGATGGCAGTGGCCGTAAAGCTTTTGCTGAGCGAAAAAAGATCATGCGGCGTACGCTCTCCGTATGGCTTCCACCAGCCCTCCGCGATCACGTTCCCGCGGCGGAGCAGCATCAGACTGTGCGCCTCCAGGCCGGCTTCCCGCACGCCTTCCAGAAACGAAAGCACCGCCGCAGAGGATACCCCTTGAGATTCAGGGGTCCTCCGCGGCAGCCGGGCAGGTCGTTCGTTATCGTTCATCTTGGTTTTCCCGCCTTTCACGATTCGTTGTTCCTGCCTTAAGCATGCAGCAGCCCACGCAGAAACTCAAGCGTCAGCCCGCGTGTATCCGGCAGCACAATATCCGCTCCGGCCGCCTTCAGCGCTGCCTCGCTGCCGATGCCGACGGCTTTCATGCCGGCCGCCTTGATGGCCGTAATGCCTGACTGGGCATCCTCGATCCCGACGCACGTCTCCAGCGCGGCGTCAACCTCCTCCGCGCCCCGCAGGAACAGGTCGGGCGCGGGTTTGCCCCGCGGCACCGAATCGGGCGGCACGACAAACCGGATCAGTTCAGCCAGCTCGAGAGCCCGCAGAATTTGCGGGGCGTTTTTGCTGGCCGAAGCGATCACGGCCGGAAGCCCGGCCTCGCGCAGCGCAAGCAGCAGCTCCCGGATACCGGGATAGGCATCCGCCGGAGTCAGGCGGTCCAGAAGCGAGACGTAATGGCTGTTTTTACGCGCTGCCATCTCCTGTTTCGCTTCCTCGGAATATTCGTCCGCTTTGCCGCCGTGCCGCAAAATCGCCTCCAAGGATTCCATGCGGCTGATGCCTTTCAAATTTTCGTTGAATGCCCGGTCGATCGGGATGCCGATCTCCTCGGCAAGCTGTTTCCAGGCAATATAATGAAATTCGGCCGTGTCGGTAATGACGCCGTCCAAATCAAAAATGACCGCTTTTAACACCATGGTTTTTCCTCCATTCCAATCCTCATCGTCTAAATTCGTCTATTGTCTGTCGTGTCTGTCATGTCCGTCGTGTCTATCAAAGCTCCCATTCGATCCGGCTGTCCCTGCTGGTCAGCCGCCGTCCGTCCGTCTGCTCCAGCTCAATCTGCCAGCCCTGCTTGTTGCGGACGATCAGCCGGCTGCGGCCGCCTTCTCCCCCCGGCTTGACCTCGAGCTCGAACCCGGCGGAGCCGATCTGCAGACCGGTCAGGCTGCAGCCCTTCTCCAGCCAGGAGGCGGGGAGCTTCGGCGAAAGCGTAAGCCGCCGCTCGTGAGCGTCCGGCTGCACGCCAAAGAAATGGCGGACGACCGGAACGGCCAGCGCATAAATCGTCCAGGCCTGGACCACGCAGCCGTAATCCGGCGACATTTCCGAGAAAGAGCCGGGCAGCGCCTTGGAGAACGTACCCAACATCCGTTTGAGCAGGTCCAGCGCTTCGTCCGGATTTCCGCTTGCCGCTTCGGCCACCACATGGACGCCCGTTGAAATCGTCATCGTCCCCTGTTGATAGATGCCGGACAAATAAGTTCCGTGTTCGCCGATGAACTCGGGCGTTCTCATTGAGGCCAACGCCCGGTCGGCTTTGTCCGGATCGGCAATCCCCGCTTCCATCGGGGTCGCGATGACCCAGTTTTTATTAAGCAGCCAGCCCCGGTCGGCGTCATCGCCGCCCGCCTGCTCCAGCAGCTGCCGCAGATAAGCGTCATACCCGGCGATACCCTGCTTCTCCGCCAGCGCTACCATATGACCCTCGCTGGCCGCGATTTGGGACTTCGGCCCAACCGCGTCGGCGTACAAGCCTTCGTCCTCGCACCAAAACGCCTCGTTAACGGCCCGGACGGCACGTTCGGCCAGCCCGGCATAGTGACGCTGCGCGGCTTCTTCGCCCAGCTGTCCGCTCATGGAGGCCATCGCCCGCAAAGCCTGGGCCGTATAAACGGCGCTGTCGATCAGCTCCATATTCAAGCCGGCGATTTCAATAATGCCGTAGCCGGAAGGGAACAAATCGCCGTCCGGGTCCATTTCGCCCAGCAGCCAATCGATGCCTTTCACGCAGTAGGCATAGTGACGGCGCAGCAGCGCCTCGTCGCCGGTCCAGCGGAAGCATTCCCACACGAAGGCAATGTAGTGGGCCGTTTCCTGGGTATTGCCCGGATTCGGCACCGCTCCCATCGTCGTGATTTCATGCACGACTCTTCCGTTTCCGTTCACTTCCTCGGACTTCCGCAGGATGAGATCCAGCGTATCCTTGGCGAGCTGCGGGTCGCCGATAGCTAGCACCCCTTGCAGCGCATACGTGCTGTCGCAGCCGAACCACCACGGATAAGTCGGTCCGCCCGCGGTCAATCCCCTGCCGGTCCCGTCCACGGTCTGCACCAGCCACTGGTTGTTCCATTTGGCCCATTTGAACGCCTCGTTCAGCCGGTCCTCCCCGGGAACGAGAAGCCTGGCACGCTGTTCGACGGCTTCGTAAAACCGCTGTTTTTCTTCCAGCAATGCCGTATGCCGGCTGGCAATCGTTTCGTACGTCCGGTCGCATTCTTCCCGCGACGCATAAGACCCGGCGGCGAACAGCCGGAATTCGAACGTCTCCTTGTCCTGAAGCTCAATGTCCGTCCGGAACGCCACGCCCAGGCCAGCTCCCGCCGTGAACTCCGGACCGTACAGCTCCGTTCCGGTTTCGATCACGGCGTCCGGCAAATCCGTGCCGACCCGCACAAACCAGTTGTGGCCGCTGTCCTTGACCAGGACGGCCCGCTCCGACACGTCGGCGGCTTCGTCCCGCTCGCCGTCCGTGATGCCGATTTCGTCCGAGAACCAGACCGGACGAAGATCGGTACGCACGAGCAGTTCCAGCCGGAGGCGTGTCGTGCCCTGGCCGTAAGAGAGCAGCTTAAACGCGGATACGAATCCTTTTTCCCGTTCAGGCGCGAACTGCACCCGTTCCAGAGAAACCGGAATATGGCTGAGTCCGTGGTCGTAGCTGAACCGGCTGCCCCAAGGTTCGTTCGTAAAGGCGTCGGCTCTGGACCAGACGGAAATCCGGCGGTCCAGATCGGTCAGCTTGAGCCAAAAGCCGTCCAGCAGCTTGATCGGATGCAGCCAGACTCCGCCCATCTCATTGGCCAGATGGTGTCCGAAATCCGGAAAATAGCCGTCCTGTGTGCCGCAAATTTTCAGATATTCGCCGGCGTTGTAGTAGAGATTAAAAGGATGCCTGCTTGTAAGTCCGGTCATGAAAATCCTCCTTGGCAAGTCCTCAGCCCTTGATGGCCGATGAGATGGAAATACCTTCTATGAAATATTTTTGAGCGGCGAAGAAAACGACGAGGGCCGGCAGCATGATCAGGATCGTGGCCGCCATCAGCATGTTCCATTCGACGTTGTACAGTCCCTTGAACATTGAAAGGCCCAGCGCCAGCGTATATTTGTCGTTGGAATTCAAATAAATGAGCGGACCCTGGAAGTCGTTCCAGACGCCCATAAAGGTGAAAATGGAAACCGCAATCAGCGGCGGCATGGACAGCGGCATAATGATGCGCGTAAAGATCTGCAGCCGGTTCGCCCCGTCGACAAAAGCCGACTCGTCCAGATCACGCGGAATGCCCCGTATAAACTGGCGGATCAGGAAAATGTTAAACGCCCCGCCTCCGAAAAATGACGGCACGATCAGCGGCAGAAAGGTGTCTACCCAGCCGGCTTCCTTGAACATGATGAACATCGGAATCATTGTCACTTGGGAAGGCAGCATCATCGTCGCCAGCAGGACGAGAAACAGCGCTTTTTTCCCCTTGAACCGGAAGCGGGCAAAGCCGTAGGCGCACAAGGCCGATGAAAAAACCGTTCCGATCATGACCGGAACCAGAATGATGACTGTATTTTTCAGAAACGTAAAAAATGGAATCGCTTGAACCGCGTCTGCATAATTGCTCCAATGCCAAACGCTCGGAAAAAAGTTGTCTTTAAACACCTCGGCAGGCGATTTTAAAGAAGTAAACAAGGTCCAGGCCAGCGGAACAAGCACAACCAAAGCCCCGCCGATGAGAATCAGCCAGGACAGGATGCGGGCCGGATGGATTTTCGCGTTTACAGTATGGTTCACGGTGATCGTCTCCCCTCAGTCCCTGTCGTCGTCGCCCTGATAGTACACCCACATCGAAGAGCTGCGGATGACGACAAGCGTGAAGACCAGAATAATGACGAACAGGATCCAGGACAAAGCCGAAGCATAGCCCATTTCATAATCCTGAAACGCCTTGTTGTACAGGTACAGGTTGTAAAATAACGTCGAATTCAGCGGTCCCCCGTTCGTCATGACGAAAGCCTGCGTAAAGTATTGGAAACCGCCGATGATTCCCATGATCAAATTAAAAAAGACCGTCGGCGAAATCATCGGCAGCGTGATGCTGAAGAAACGCCGAAAAAGCCCGGCTCCGTCCAGCTCCGCCGCTTCGAACATCTCCTCGGGTACGCTCTGTAGTCCGGACAAGTAAATGATGATCGTGTTGCCGACGCCCCAAATGCCCATCACGATCAACGCGCCAAGCGCATAGGACGGGTCTTGAAGCCAGGCCGGCCCCTGAATGCCAAACCAGCCGAGCGCTCGGTTCAAAATGCCGTATTCGGGGTTGAAGATCATCACCCACATCATGGAAACCGCAACGGCCGGAATCACCGACGGCATGAAATAAATGAGCCTGAACAGCTTCATGCCCCGGCTCCGCATATTAAGCAGCAGCGCCGCGAGCAGGGAAACGATCTGGTATAAAGGAACGGAAACCAGCGCAAAAATAAACGTTACTTTCAGCGACTGGTAAAACAGCTCATCGTGAAAAATCGCCTTGAAATTGTCCAGGCCTACCCATTCGATGGACTTTACGCCGGTAATGATGTCCCATTTGCTGAACGCCAGCAGCAGGGAAAACAGCATCGGACCGATCGTAAACAGCAGCAATCCGATGAGCCAGGGAAGGATGAACAACAGCCCGGTCCATTCCGATTTTGACTTATGCATGGCAGCCTCCTTGGTGAAGAGGGTGAAGCGAAATCAGCGTTCGCTCCACCCGTCGTTTTTACTTGATTTTGCTGTCTATATTGGTTGCTGCCTCATCCAGAGCCCCTTTGACATCCTGTTTGTTCAGCAGGATCTTCTCCATGGCTTTCGTGAATTCGTCGACGAAAATCGGGCCGTTTGCGGAGCGCATGGTCACCGGCTTTTTGGCATAATCCATCATTTCGATGACCGGTTTGTCGTCCACTTCCTTGGCTTTGACTTCATCCAGCTCCTTCACCGTGGCCGGCAGCACCTTGCTGTTCTCGGCACGCAGCTTTTGAGCATCCGTGCCCGACAGCCATTTCACCAGCTCGTAGGCTTCCTGTTTGTGTTTGCCTGCCGCGTTGATCGCCCAGCCTGCGCTGGCAATGATGCTGCTGCGCGTTCCGTCTTCGCCTTTCGGGATCAAAGCCGAACCGTACTGTACGTCGGATTTGTCCAGATCCCCTTTGATCCAGCGTCCCGTAACCATCATGGCCAGCTTGTCGGTCATAAACATGGAGGAGTCTCCGCCCATCGTCTCCGTATCCTGCGGAGTCGGCGAAACGCGGTCCGGGCCGGTGGACAAAGCCACGTATTTTTCAAGCGCCGCTACCGTCTTGTCGCTGTTGATATAACCATCGGCTTTGGTGCCGTCTTCATTGGCGATATCCGTGCCGTAATCCCAGAGGTACGTGTAGATCGGATATTCCCATTTGCCGGCTTCAAAGCCGAACTCGGTGTATTTGTCGCCGTCTTTTTTAGTGAGCTTTTTGGCCGTTTCGATCAGGTCATCCCAAGTCCAGTCGTCCGTCGGGTACGAAATGCCCGCTTCGTCAAACATTCGCTTGTTGTACCATAAGGCAAGAGGATTAAAATCCTTCGGCAGGTAATACTGCTTGCCGTTGATGCGCATGCTGTCGATCAGGTCCTTCTGAAAAATATCCAGGCTGAAGGAGCTGTCGTTCTTCAAATAGTCATCGAGCGGCTCGACGACGCCTTTGTCGACATATTTGTAGTAGTCGCCTTCGCCGATCAGGAACACGTCCGGCGCCTGCCCGGCGGCCAGCGAAGTGGTCAGCTTGGTGCCGTAGCCGTCGCTCGGAATCGGTTCGAACTTCACTTGAATGTTGGGATGGGTTTTGTTGAACTCATCGGCCAGCTGCTGTTCGTTGGCGCCGGAATTGACGTCTCCCCAAACGGAGAACGTCAGGTTAACCTTGCCGCCGTCAGCGCTTTTGTTTCCTCCTCCCCCGCCGCCGCAGGCGGAAAGAACTATGGATGACATCAAAAGGATTGCAACTGCTGTGGACCATTTCTTTTTCATAAGATTTGACCTCCCCGGAATTTTCGATTTCAATAGGTGATCTGCAATTCTTTCGCAAATCGTACGGTCCGTCCGTGCACAACCAGTTCAACCTCGGCATCGGAATCCGTTCGGATACTCAGCGTATCCCGCTTCAGCTCCACCTTCATGCGCTGTCCCTGCCAATAGAGCGGGAAGGCAAGCTCTTCCCAGGCGGCAGGCAGTCTTGGATTCAGATGCAGCTCGCCTCCCAGCATGCGCACCCCGGCAAATCCCAGCACCACGCATTCCCAAATGCCGCCCAGCGAAGCGGAATGGATGCCTGCGTCGGAGGAATGCGGATAAGGACCCAGATCGATCTCCGCAGCGCGCCGGAACAGCTTGTAAGCGAGCTCCCCGTCTCCGAAATCATTGGCCAGAATGCTGTGCGTCGACATGGAGAGCGAGGAATCGTGAAGCGTTTTCTCCTCGTAATAATCGTAATTGGCTTTTTTGATCTCCGGCGCGAACCGGTCTTCCAACAGGAAGAAAAGCATCATGATGTCCGCCTGCTTGGAAACCTGCATCTCGCCGATCTGATCCAAATTGTAGTCGTCGAAAATAGCGGCTACCTTGCTCTGCTCCTTATAAGGGGACAGGTCGATCACTTTCTTAAGCAAATAAGTGTCGTCCTGCGGGATGATGCCGCCTTCGTCCGGCTGCGGCAAATAAATCAGCTGCACTTTGCCGTTCCAGTCGGCCATGGCCTCATCCAGGGACAGCTTGCGGTTCAACTCCTCGAACAACCCGGCATCCTCGCGCCGAAGCTGCTCGTAATAATGCATGGCCAGTTCGATGTTGAAGTGAGCCATGTAGTTGGTAAACGCGTTGTTGTCGACGTGTTCTTTATATTCGTCGGGCCCGACAACTCCGTTAATCTCGTAACGTCCCTTCGTTTCGTTCCACTCCAGCCGGCTCGCCCAGAAGCGCGCCGTATCGAAAATGATTTCGAATCCGAAGCGGTTCATGAAATCCCGGTCTCCGGTGGCCTTGTAGTAATGCCAGACGGCATAAGCGATATCGGAGGTAATGTGCTGCTCGATAAAGCCGGACCAGATTTTCGTCTGCTCCCCGGTTACGATGTCCACCTGGCCCCAGACCGGCGTCACTTCGCCGTCGCTCGGCCACGCAGCCTCCCAAGGGTACATCGCCCCCGCATAACCGTTGTCCTTCGCCTTGGCTCTGGCCCCTTCCAGCCCGAGGTATCGGTATTCCAGCAGGGCGCGGGCTACGACCGGATTCGTATAAATGTAGAACGGAAGGATAAAGATTTCCGTATCCCAGAACGAGTGTCCCTTATAGCCTTCTCCGCTCAGTCCTTTGGCCCCGATTCCCATCCGGCGGTCATGCGCCGGCGTCATGATGACCAGATGATAGATAGCAAAGCGGACCGCCAGCACATCAAACGAATGAACGGATTTCAGGGAAATCGCATATTGCTCCCATACCTTGCTCCAGGCGGCGCGGTGGCCCTCAAACAGCTTCTCGTAGCCGGCTGCATACATGCCTTTCAGCTCCGAAAGCGCCGTTTGCCTTACCCGGTCAAGCGATCGGTCGTCTTCGAATTCCCGATCCCGGCTCGTGAAAACGGTTGCCATTTTCTCAAAAGCAAGCGTGTTTCCTTCCTGCAGGTTCACGGAATAAGACACCGCAACCTTGCGCCGATCGATGTCCATTTTGGGAGAAAGATTTACCCTCTGTCCGTTTACGCTTACATGATGGGCCGCCCCCAGGACAAAGTCAACCTTCGATTCGGTCGTGGTCTGGATCAGCTCCAGATACGTTTTGTCGTAAATGCGCTTCTCTCCCTCGTGAAAATGCTGGCTACCGCTGTTGGTAAGCTGGCCGTCAATGCCCGAGCGGAGCACCAGCGTAATGTCCCCTCCTTCCAGCGGGGTGATTTCGGCTTTCAGGCCGATCTGGTGAAGCCGGTCCAGCGAAACGAAACGGCGGAAGCGGAAGCGGATTTTCTTGCCGCCGCAGGTCCAGACAAAACTGCGCGTCAGCTCTGCGTCCCGCAGGTTCAGCGACCGCTCGTATTCGGTCACCGTGCCGCGCTCCAGCGAAAGTCGCGTACCGTCGACGAATATGTCCAGCCGGGTCAGATCCGCCGCGTTTGGCAGCTCGCTCACTTCGAACTCGTCGAATTTGTTAAAGGTGCCGTTTACGAACAGGTTTCTTTTCTCCCCGATGTAAGGCTCCTCCGCCGCCGAACGAAGCCCCATGTACCCGTTGCCGAGCGACATGACGGCTTCGGCTTTACCGAGCGCCAAAGGCCGAAACTCCTCCTCGGAAAATACCCAATTCTTTAAATCGTCTGACCGGGTCTCGTTGTAGCTAAGCATGGTATACTCCCTTTCCTGAACAATCTTTATCTAGTTTTGAAAGCGTAACCTAAATCGTTTTCGGAATAGGTAAAAAAATCCGAAAACGATTTCGATCTAAGCAAAAAAATAAAGGTGTTGCAATCGAAAACGTTTTCGGAGCTATTATTGCACTTTTACGGTCTCCCTGTCAATAATTTCGAACGGAAGAATTTTATGATACCCGGCCGTTCGGTTCTCAAGCATCTTGACGACCTGCTCAAAGGCGGTATAGCCGATCTTCGAAAAATCCTGTCTGACCGTAGAAAGCTTCGGCGTCGTATAGCTGGACAGCACGATATCGTCAAATCCCATGATCGAAAGGTCCTCGGGAATACGGACATTCAGCTCCCGACAGCGGCTCATGAAACCGATCGCCATCAGGTCGCTGGCAATAAAAACGGCCGTAAGCTCCGGATGCTCCCGCAGATAAGACTCGGCGGCCTCATAGGCTTCTTCCTCGCTGAAGTTCGCTTCAATTACCCGGCTCGAATCAAAACGCAGACCGGCCGCTTCCAACGCTTCGCGGTAGCCTTGCAGGCGCTGCACGCTGACCGCGGCAAAGCTGTGACCGTTGATCATGCCGATTTCGCGGTGTCCTTTGCCGATCAGGTATTCCACCGCTTGTCTGGCCGCCCCCACATTGTCGGTAATGACCGATCCCGCATGCGGGCCGGCAATATCCGCGTCCACCACCACGCACGGAAATTCGCTGTTGACCAGCTCATCGAAATAAGGGTCCGTCGTCCGAAGACCCGACATAACGACGCCCGCGATTTTGTTCTCCTTGCAAAACTGCCAATAGGACTTGTCCTGCTGCTCCGACAGGCTCCGCGTATAAATGACCACCTCATAATGATAATGCTGGGCGGCCGCGTATACGCCGTTCATGATCTGGAACATGACGCCGTCCTTGCCGTTCGTCTGCTCGAAGTTGGAGATGATGAGGGCGATCGTTTTGGTGACCTTGTGCTTCAGATTTTTAGCCAGCATATTAGGAAAATAATTTAATTCCTGCGCGGCCTGCATCACTTTCCGTTTAGTGGCTTCGCTCACATCGGCATAGCCGTTAAGCGTCTTGGACACGGCCGAAATGGAGACGTTCGCCCGCTTCGCTACATCTTTGATTGATACCATAGGCTTCACCACAACATTTCTTTAACATTCTTTGGATTTCTTTGGATACAAATACTATTGTAGCGGTTACCGGCAAAATAGCAATCCTGCGCGCCGTTTGCGCAGAGGTTATGCCGGAAAGCGAAAGGCGGGCTGGAAGACAAAGTTCCGCCGGGAGCACGAACAGACACCGGGAAACGGTCCGGTGCCTCGCTCGCATGCTGCCGCTGCCTCCCCCTTTACTCCGGCCGGTCCAGCCGGTATAAACGGCGATATCGTTCATGGTTTGCCGTCAACTCATCGTGGGTGCCTCTCATTTCGATGCCGCCTTGATTCATAAAAATAATTTCATCCATCTGGCGGGCAAAGGTGAGATGGTGCGTCACCCAGATCATCGTTTTGCCTTTCGCCGCCTCCAGGACGGTCGTCATCAGCTCCCGCTCCGTCTTCGGATCAAGGCCGATTGTCGGCTCATCCAAAATGAGGACGGGCGTGTTCTGCAGCAGGACGCGGGCCAGCGCCACGCGCTGGCGTTCGCCGCCGGAGAAGCGCTGCCCGGTTTCGTGCATCGGCGTATCGAGGCCGGCGGGCAGCGAGGCAATCAGCCCGCCGAGACGGGCCGACTCAGCAGCCGCGGCGATTTCCTCATCGGTGGCTGAAAGTTTGCCGAGCCGGATGTTGTTGCCCACCGTCGTATCGAACAAATGCGGGCTTTGGTTGAGCACCGCCGCATATTCGGGCATACGCGGAGCCAGCTCTGCCGCAGGTACGCCGTTTAAGGTGATTTCGCCCGCACTTGGCGCAATCGCTCCGAGGATCAGTTTAAGCAGCGTAGATTTGCCCGCGCCGCTGCGGCCGATCACGGCGATCCGTTTGCCCTGCGGCAGCTCCAGGTTCACATGGGAAACAGATGGACGTTCGCCTTTGCTATAAGCGAAAGAGACATCTCGGATCGAAATATGGACCTGACCGGACTGCGGTACGGCCGGCGCGGGAGTTACCGCAGCCGGCTCGCAGCCGGACCCTGCGATCCGGTTTAATCTTGCCACCGCATCCTGGTATTGCGGAATCCGCTCTACGGCTTCGGAGATCGGCAGAAAGGCGTCCATCAGCGGAAAAATAACCAGTACAAACGCGGCGATCAGGGTAACGTCAATGCGGCCGGAAGCGTATTCCTGCCCGGACCAATACAGCGTAATCACCACGGCTAAGCCCACTGCAAGCTGGCCGATCAACGCCCGCAGCCGGGCCCAGCTGCGCAAAGAACGTTCGATCCGGTTTACCCGGGCCTCGGCCTCTTCATAGCTGTCCGCAAAACCGGCGGCACGTCCGCTGATGACCCAATCGCCGATGCCCATCACCGCGTCGGTCAGCTTCTGGTAAAGCCCGCTGCGCTGTTCCTTTAGCTGCTTGTGTTTCACCCGGGTCAGGCGGTAAGAGATGTAGGGCAGCACGGCGATCAGAATCAAAAGATAAACCGCGGCCAGTGCCGCGAAGCCCAGGCTGAAACGGCCGGCAAAAACAACGGCCAGAACGTACATGACCACGGCAGCCGCCGCCGGAAAAATCGTCCGGATATATACGTTCTGCAAATTTTCGATATCCTCCGCCAATACGCCGAGGATGTCCCCGGTTTTTTGACGGGAGCGGATAAATAGGGCCTGCGGTTCGAGCAGCTTATAAAGCTTGACCCGCATTTTGGACAAAATGCGCAGCACGGCGTCATGGCCCGTCAGCCGCTCCACGTAATGAATCACCGCCCGGGCGATCCCGAAGGTGCGGACGCCGACGATCGGGACATAAACGAGCAGGATGTTCTCCGGTCTGAGCGCGGACTTCGAAATCAGAAAGCCGGAAGTGAACATCAGCATGGCCGCCGACAGCAGCGTCAGGATGCCCAGCAGCACGATCAGCGCAAACCGCCAGAAATAGGCGCGAAAAAAAGGTTTAAACCACGTCTCCCCATTCATGCCAGCGCCTCCCTTTCCGCATTTACCAGTCCGTAATAAACGCCCCTGCGGGCCATCAGCTCCTCGTGGGTTCCCGCCTCCGCCAGCCTGCCCTGCTCCAGCACCAGAATCTGGTCCATCTCCCGCATCCAATGCAGGCGATGGGTCGCCAGCAGCACCAGCTTGCCTGCAAACATGGGCAGCATCGTTTCTTTCAGCTCATATTCGGTTTCGATATCGAGGTGAGCTGTCGGTTCGTCCAGCAGCATCACGGGACGGCTGCACAAAAAAGACCGCGCCAGCGCGACGCGCTGCTCCTGCCCGCCGCTCAGCGGACGTCCTCCGCCGCCGACCGGCGTTTCCAGGCCTTGCGGCAGGCTGCGAAGCAGCTCTTCCAGCCCGGCTGCTTGAACCGCCTGCCGGATGGCCGCTTCCGAAGCATCCGGCGCATAAAAGGCGATGTTCTCAGCGAGCGTTCCGCTGAACAAAAAAGGCCGCTGCGGGATGTACGTAATCAGACTCCGCCAGTCCGGCGTAGCCAGATTGTCCAGCTTCATCCCGCCAAGCTCAAATGTGCCGGCGCTTGGCTTTAAAAAACCGCCGAACACGTCGATCAAGGTGGACTTGCCTGCGCCGCTTTCCCCAATGATGCCGATTTTGCCCGTTCCCGGCAGCGTAACCGTCAGGCCGGCAAGCGAGTCCTTGCCGCCTTCCCCGTAGCTTACGGTGATGCCGGACATTTTTAAAACGCTTGAAGGGGTCCAAAGGATTTGGCCGCCCGGCACTGTGTTATTCATCTCCCAGATGGGTGCCGGTTCCTGAATAGGCACCGGTTCGCCCGCATTCCCAGGCTGATCTGCCAAAGGCGGGATGGTTTTGTTAGCTTTCCTATACGAACCGCCTGTCCCGGCGTCCCTTGTCCTGGCACCTTCAATCCCTGCGGTGCTGTCCGCCTGCGCTATGCCATCCGTCTCGGCGATAATCGCACGGATCGTTTCGCCCGCTTCTTTGCCGTCCATCGTCGCGTGGAAATCCGCGCCAACCATGCGCACCGGCAGGAAATATTCCGGCGCAAGGATCAGGACGGTCAGCGCTGGCAGCAGGGTAAGCCGCCCGTCAATCAGGCGGAGCCCCAGGCTCACCGCTACCGAAGCGACCGACAGCATGGTGAAGAAATCCAGGGCAAACGAAGACATAAAGGCTACCCGCAGCGTTCTCATCGTCGCCGAGCGGTAGGAATCGCTGACTTTCTCGATGGAGCGGACATGACTCCGGCTCCGGCCTAAATATTTCAGCGTCTCCAGCCCGCGCAGCGAATCCACAAAGTGGTTGGACAATACCCGGTAGGTGCCGATCTGACGCTCCGTCTGCCGGCGCGCGGCCAGACCTACCAGAATCATAAAGACGATCAGAATCGGCATCGTAATGATCAGAATAAGGCCCGACATGACATCCTGCGTAAAAACGAACAACAAAACCAGGACAGGCGTCATTCCCGTCGCCAGCATGCGCGGAAGGAACAGCTCCAGATAGGTTTTATATTTGGAGATGCCGTCCAGCACCAGGGTGACCAGCTTGCCCGTGCCCTCCCGGGCCGCAAAACGGGGACCCAGCGCAAACAGCTTGCCTACAAACGCCTTGCGCAGCGCGCTCCCGGTCCGTTCGGCAAAACGGTAGGCCAGCCGCTGCTGCAGCAGGTTCGTCAGCTGCCGGACCGTAAAACCAAGCAGGAACAATACGAGGCTGCCGTATTGTTCCTGCAGGGATCCGCCGTTAAACAGGCCGGTGACGGCATCCGCCAGCCACTTGGCCTGCATAATAACGGCAAGAGTATGAATGAACGTCAGCACGGCCATGAACCCCATAACCGTCCGAATTCCTTTTAGCTTCAGCAAGTTTTTGTCCATGTCCGTTCATCCTATCGCTTAGTGTACTGTAATCTGGCTTGCTAGTTACGCTCACTATCGGCTCCGATCCCAAATGTTCTTACAATCGCTGTTGTCTCCAAGATTCTTGAACACGTTCATTAACGTTAAATCTCGGAGACAAAGGCGAACGCTTCGCTTTTTCAGAATCATTTGTCCTCTCCACCTATAGAACGCACTGAAACGAACTCAGCTTAGTTCCATGTTTTCAGTATTCCAAATGCGATTTCTCGTGCACCCGTTTGTGGAAGACGAAATAACTCCAGATCTGATAACCGAGCACGAACGGCAGCAGCGACACAGCGACGATCGTCATGACCTTCAGCGAATAATGGCCCGAGGCCGCATTATGAATCGTCAGGTTAAAAGCCGTATCGATCGAGCTGATCATCACGTTCGGGAACAGCCCGGCAAATACGCCGATAATCGCCAAAGCGATGACAGCGCCGGTCATGCCGAAAGCCCAGCCGTCCCGTTTCCGGCTCAGGAAATAACCGGCCAGCAGGAAAGCGGCCAGTCCGAGCACCGCCAGCACGCTTAACACGGCGCCATGAGCTTCAAAAATATCCGTTGCCAAATAAGTGGCGATGCCGGTCAGGGCCAGCAGGGCTGCCAGCGGATACAGCATCTGTTTGGCCAGCTTGCGTGCTCTGTCCTGAATATCTCCCTCCGTGCGGAGCACCGTGAACAGAAGCCCGTGCACAAAACAAAGCAGCGTAACGGTAATGCCGCCCACCAGCGTATACCAGTTCACCATGTCGAACAGTCCGGCCCTCATCTCCATTTGCCCGTCGATCGGCAGGCCTTTCATAAAGCCGGCGAAGACGACGCCCAGCAGGAATGGCGGCAGCAGGCTGCCGATGAAAATGCAGACGTCCCACGTTTTTTTCCAGCGGTCGTCCTGCACCTTGCCCCGGAATTCAAAAGCGACGCCTCTGGCGATCAGCGCCAGCAGGAGGACAACAAGAGGCGTATAATAGCCGCTGAACATCGTGGCGTACCAGTTCGGAAAAGCGGCAAAAATCGCGCCGCCGGCCGTAATCAGCCATACCTCGTTGCCATCCCAGAAGGGACCGATCGAGTTGATCAGCACGCGGCGTTCCGTATCGTTTTTGGCGAGAATGCCTGTAGCCATGCCGACCCCGAAGTCAAACCCCTCGAGGAAAAAGAACCCGATGAACAGCACCGCCACCAAAATAAACCAAAGCTCATTAAGAGACAGCATGATACCCCTCCTTGCCGAATGGATCTGTGGAATGTTCGTCGTCGGAATGGTCTTTGGCGAACGGGCCCTGTTTGATCACTTTCACCCAAAGGAACACCATCACGATGGCAAGCACGGTATAAATCGCGCAGAAGGCAATAATTGAAAACAACATCTGGCCTGCGGACACGTTAGGCGACACGGAATCGGCGGTGGTCATCAGCCCGAATACCGTCCATGGCTGGCGGCCGAACTCCGTCATAATCCAACCGGAAGTATTCGCGATATACGGCAGCGAAATGCCAAACAGCATCAAACGCAGATAGTTTTTGTTCGGACGGTCCATTTTTTTGTGCATCCACAGGTACAAGCCGTAAGCCGCAAACAAAATCATGAGCGAACCTGCCGCCACCATGATGCGGAAGCTCCAGAAGGTCGTGCGCACCGGCGGGATGTAATTGCCTGCGCCGTATTTTTGCGTATACTCGGCCTGCAGCTCGTTCATGCCTTTAACTTCCCCATTCAGTTTGCTGTAGGAAAGGAAGCTGAGCAGGTAGGGAATTTTAATCTCGTATTTATTTTCTTTGGTCTTCGGATCAATCGCCGCAACGACCGTCCATGGAGCAGGGTCGCCGCTTTTGCCCCAGAGGCCTTCGGATGCGGCCATTTTCATCGGCTGGGTCTCTACCAGGTACTGAGCCTGCTGATGACCGAAGATGGCGGTCAAGAAAGAGGAGAGCAAAGCTACGATGACGGCGATTTTAAAAGAACTTTTAAAGAAAGCATAGTCTTTCTTCTTGAGCATTTTGTACGCGCTGATGCCGCAGATCAGGAAAGAGCCGGTGGCCAGCGCACCTAAAACGGTATGCGGGAATTCCACCCACAGCTGCCCATTGGCAATCAGGGCGAAAAAGTCGTTCATCTCCGCGCGGCCATTGTTGATTTCGAACCCAACCGGATGCTGCATAAACGAGTTCGCCGCCAAAATCCACAATGCGGACAGCGTGGTACCGAAGGAAACCAGCCAAATGCACAGCAAATGCACTTTCTTGGACAATCGATCCCAGCCGAAGATCCAAATCCCCATAAAGGTCGACTCCAGAAAAAACGCGGCCAGCGCTTCAATCGCAAGCGGCGCGCCAAAAACGTCCCCCACAAAACGGGAATAATCGGACCAGTTCATACCGAACTGGAACTCCTGCAAAATACCGGTGACGACTCCGACCGCAAAGTTAATGAGGAACAGCTTGCCCCAGAACTTTGCCATTGTTTTGTACACTTCTTTGCCCTTGGCCACATACATCGTCTCCATGACCGCGATCATAAACACCAACCCGATCGACACCGGCACGAAGAAGAAATGGAAGATGGTCGTCGCAGCAAACTGGATGCGTGCAAGCACTAACGGATCCATGGATCATACTCTCCTTTGAACGATAAGAATGGGAGGCTGAATGCCCCTCTTGCTTGGAAAACTCACTGTTCTTATCATGGCAGTTCTGCAAAAGGGGTATTGTGATAAATGTCACAATAGAAAACGGAAATATATAAAATTTGTGACCATAATCACAACATTCGTCGAAATTGCACACAAATCAGGCAAAACCAAGGGCGATTTCAAAGTCATTTTGCCTCAAAGCTCATTGACAGAACCGTTTTGTGATCTGCCTCACAACGTTCAATTTTGAAGTCATTTTATAGCCCGAACGGGCTATGCACGGGTTGCGGGATTCCAGTATCATAATACTCGTACAGATCAGGAAGAAGAATAAGAAGGAGTGAAGATTCGACATGATGGTTCTTATGTTTGCTTTGGTGGCTATCAGCTTTATTGTCATTGGCATTTTCTGCGCACAGATTTTCAAAGAAGAAGATCAGCTCGAACAACAAACGCATTAAGTTCAAGTCTGAAACCTTACATTAACCATTTAGATCCAAGCTTTCCCTTTACCCATAACCTTGCCTATAAATTTTAATTCCTTTCCTATTTTAAAATAAAAATAACCGCCGCCTTTCCCCCAGGGAAAGAACGGCGGTTTTGTTTTGCTGCTGGAGTCCACACTTGTCAGCATACTTGCCTGTCAGTACACTTGCCTGTCAAAAGATATTCTACAGCTCTACATCCGTGAGGCTGAAGGTGGTTACATCGACCAGACCGCGGTTGGAGATGCGCAAATCCGGAATGACGGGCAGCGCAATCAGCGAAAACGTCATAAACGGCGCATGAATCGTGCAGCCCAGCTCCTTCCAGCCCGCTTCGAGCCCGCGGACCTCTTCCACCACCTGGTCCAGCGGTTTATCGGACATCAGTCCGGCTACCGGCATTTCGACCAGGCCCAGTACTTTGCCGTCTTTTACGGCAATCATGCCACCGCCGCATTCCGCCAGCTTGGATGCCGCAAACGCCATATCCGCTTCATTCGTGCCCATGACTAGCAGGTTATGGCTGTCGTGCGCGACGGTGGACGCAACGGCGCCTTCTTTTAACTGGAAGCCTTTAGCGAAGGCAAGGGAAATATCGCCCGTGCCTTTGTGGCGCTCGATGCAGGCGAGCAGCAGGACATCCTGCTGCGGATCAGGCTGGATGTATCCGTCCTTCACCGTTAACTCGGCTGTCGCCGAGGCTGTGCGGGCGCTGTTTTCAATCACCTGAATTACCCGCACCCGGACCTTCTCCCCCGCTCCGCCGCTGCCGGCTTCGCTCGCTTGATGAGCCTCAGCCCGTTTGCTGCGCAGGCGGAAATCCTCCGGCGTAAGCGGCCTGGCCAGCTTCACCGACTGGCGGGCTTTTTCCGGATATACGTATGATGGATAATACGCCAATATTCTCCCTGCCTCCGCCACAACCTCACCGTCGGCAATAACGAGCGACGGCACCATCTGCCGCAGATCGTCGATGAGCAGGATATCCGCACATTTTCCGGGCGCAATCGCTCCTAAATCCCGCTCTTTATTAAAGTATTTTGCCGTGTTAAGGGTCGCCATCTGAATGGCGGTAACCGGTTCTACCCCTTCTTCGATGGCACGCCGAACAACGTGATTCATATGGCCTTTTTCGACCAGGGTTTGCGGATAAACGTCGTCCGTCACAAGCGTAATATTGCCCGTAGGCGCATGATCCTCCGTGACCACCTTGATCACTTCCTTCACGTCCTGCCAAGCCGAACCTTCACGGATCATCAGGTTCATGCCCAGCCGGATTCTCGCCAGCCCCTGCTCGCGCGTCACCGTTTCGTGATCGGAGGTAACGCCCGCAGCTATGTAAGCCTGCAGCATTTGCTGGTCGTCGCTCGGAAAATGTCCGGTAACCGTTTTTCCTGCCCGGATGGTCGCTTCGATTTCGCCTTTCATCTTGGGATCGCCATTGACCACGCCGGGGAAATTCATGACCTCGCCCAGACCCGCAACGCCTTCCCAGGTTAAACCGGCTTCAATGTCCTTGACCTCCAAAACGGCCCCGGCATCCTCCAGACCCTCGGCGGCCGGCACGCAGGACGGGTAAGTCGTAAACACCTTCAGCGGGAGCGCCCGCCCTTCTTCATGCATCCACGCGACACCTTCATTTCCGAAGACGTTCGCGATCTCATGGGGATCCATAAAAACGGCCGTGGTGCCTTTGGCCAATGCGGCTTTCGAGAACTCCGTCACGGTCATCATCGTGCTTTCCACGTGCATATGACCGTCAATCAATCCCGGCACCAAAAAACGGCCTTTGGCGTCCACGACCCGGGTGTCCGGTCCGATGGCGTGATCGGCTTTGCCGACGTACGCGATTCTTCCAGCCGATATGGCAATATCGGTATGCTTCATCAGCTCGCCGGAATAAACGTTAACCAGCGTGCCGTTCCGGATCACAAGATCCGCCTTTTCCCGGCCCATGGCCACCTTCGCAAGCCTGCCGCTGACCTCGTACAGCTCGCGTCTTCGTTTTGTCTCCATCGTTTATTCCCCGTTTCTTCTCTTTATTTTGAAAAATTATATAGCAATCGGCCGGAAAGTCAACCATTGGATGACTGGGAATTGAGTACAGCTCAAGCGGCAAAAAAAAAGGCGAAGACTGCTGCTGTAAAAACAGCAGCAGTCTTCGCATTTCGTTTACCTGATCACGTCTATTTGAATTTTAGAATTCCATATCCAAATGCCGATTAAACCAGCCGGCAATCCGGTTTAGCCGCTCTACCCGCAAAATCGGGCGGCCCGTCCGCGATAAATCGTGGCTGGCGCCCGGGAAACGGACCAGCTGCGTTGTTTTTCCGAGACGTTTGAGCGCCGTGTACAGCTGCTCGCCTTGCTCAATCGGACAACGCAAATCCTCTTCGCCATGCAGGATCAGCAGCGGGGTTTCCACCTGCTGAACATAAGCCAGCGGAGAATGTTTCCACAGCATTTCCGTATGCTCCCAAGGATTGCCTCCGCCGATTTCCATCTCTGTGAAGAAATACCCGATATCGCTGACTCCATAGAAGGAAATCCAGTTGGAAATGGAACGCTGCGTGACTGCCGCTTTGAAGCGGTTGGTATGCCCTACGATCCAGTTAGTCATAAAACCGCCGTAGCTTCCGCCTGTAACGACCCAACGGTCCGGATCAATAAAATCAAAATGTTCGGTCGCATAATCGGTTAATTCCATCAGATCCTGATAGTCGCGGCCGCCATAATCGCCGCGGCACGCATCCACAAACAGCTGGCCGTATCCGTGGCTGCCGCGGGGGTTGCTGTAAACAACCGCGTAACCCCGGGAGGCGAACAGCTGGAACTCGTGCATAAACGTATGCCCGTACATGGCATGCGGTCCGCCGTGGATCTCCAGCACCGCCGGATAACTGCCGCCTTCTTTAAAGCCTGCCGGCTTCATGATCCAGCCCTGAAGCTGTTCGCCGTCGGACGCCTCAAACCAGAAGGTTTCCGGTTCGCTCAGCTCCAGTCCGCCCAGCAGCTCTTTGTTCAGCTCCGTAAGCCGTTTTTCCAGCCCGGTCTTCGGATAAATGCGGAAAAGATCGCCCGGCTGCAAAGGATCAGCGGCTGCAATAACAAAGCTTCCGTCCGACTCGTCTGCAGCAAAACCGAAAATATCGCGTTTCCCTTGCGTCAAAGCCTCCGGAGCGCGGCTTCCGTCCAGAGCAAAGCTGTACAGATGAACGCTTCCTTTTGTCGTAACAAGCGTATATACCTCTTTACCGTCCGGGCTGAATACGGGTTTGTAGAAACCGCCGCCGCGCATATCGCTTATCGAGGCAGCCGAGATCATCAGATCCATTCCGGCCGTTACGCAAGTGACCTCGCCTCCGCCCGCAGGCATCCGGTAAAGCTGAACCAAGGTAGCGTTGCTGTATGACAAATCATCGCCCAAAAACACCAGTTCGCTGCCATCCGGCGAATAAACCACCTGATGGATATCGTACTGCGTAGCCGTTAATCTGCGGGGTTCCCCGCCTTCCACTGGCAGCTCGAACAAGTCGTTCTTCAATTCTAGGTCGGGATCGGCCTGAGGATCTGCGGGAATCGTCGCCGTGAACACCAGCTTTCTGCCGTCCGGGGAACATGCGACACTTCCAACATCAAATTCCCCTTCCGTTAATGGTTGAACCGCTGCATCCCCTAGCCCAATGCGATACAAATGACGGTAACGGCCGTCCCATTCCCCACTGCCGTCCGACCTCGGCTTGGTCCGGTCGCTGACCACTACCCGGTTAGCTTTGTCTTCGTCTTTGACCGCGGGTGGTCCGCCAACCGGCTGCTTAATAAATAGGGCGCGGCTGTCCGCAGACCAGACAAAACCTTCTACGCCGTGTTCGGCATGCGTCAATACGGCGGCTTCTCCGCCCTCCTTCGGTAAAATCCAAATCTGGGGATGATCTTTGTGTTTCCGGATAAAAGCCAGTTTCGTGCCGTCCGGAGACCAGGCAGGAGCAGCGTCTGTCTCTCCGGAGGTATAAGACTGGTCTTTCCCGTCCACGTCCAGCTTGCGGAAATGGCTGAGGTAACCCGTGCGCTCCTTATTGACCCTCTTGACTCCGTACACCACTTCGCCGCTGGAAGGATGTACGCTTAATCCCGAAATCCAAGCCAATTCATACAAATCCTCCGAAGTAACCTTCCGTTTTGCCGTCATACAGAAGCCGCCTCCTATGTAATATTCATGTTATATTCCCCAACAATCAATCCATCTAAAAAAGACGGATAAAGCTGTTATATCTATCTTATTCCTCCGAATTTACAGCGTCAACTTTGAAGAAAAAAGAAATTATCCGGCGTTACCCTTTGATTAATCGGCGATTTTCGACTTTTTCCGGAACCAACAACTTTTATACTTTTTCAAAAAAAATAGTGAAATCTCTTTTTTCTTATGCTACGATGACCTCATAATAATTGAGCTTTTGTTAGTTTTCCTGACATCAAAGAGGGCCGATGATCTGCTACCGCATCCAGACCATTTCCGTTTCGGCAACAGCAAGGCATTCCCCGCTGCAGCTCCCCGTTTCGGACTGCTTTGTCCGCTGTAATCCCCGACTTCTCCCCGCAAAACCTCCCAGACCGCCCCTCCGGTTTGGGAGGTTTTTTCCTTGGTCCTCAAGCAAAAAAAAAAGCCCTTCAAAGCACTGCGATGAAGCAGTCTTTGAAAGGCCGTAGGTTTGTTCATTAATTTGAAGTTATAATGCCGTCAACAATGATGACATTAACGCTGCATGCCGGACGGCATAAATCCGCCGATATCCACGCCAAGACTTTTTGCGACCCGCATGCCGTATTCCACGTCTGCGCGGAAGAAATTGCAAATCGCGCGGAGTTGAATTTTTTCGTTGGTTTGCTTCAAATCCCCCACGATATTGCTGATGAGATGGTCTTTCTCCACATCCGTGTAACTGCGGTACAGCTCTCCGGCCTGCGTAAAATCATCCGTTTTCTCGATTTTTTGGCTTCCGGTCTCCCCGCTGAGCGGCATCGAACTGTTCCGGTATGCAGGGTCTTCCTTCACGCTGTCCGTGTAACTGTTCGGCTCAAAGTTGATCGGGGAAGGGTCCTGGTTTACGTTCATCTGTCCGTCGCGCTGATGATTTCGTACGGGCGCATAAGGGCAGTTGACCGGAATCTGCATATAATTCGCTCCCAGACGGTAACGCTGCGTATCCGGATAAGAGAACAGGCGGCCTTGCAGCAGTTTGTCTTCGGAAGGTTCGATGCCCGGTACGGTTGCGCTTGGCGTAAATGCGGCCTGCTCCACTTCCGCAAAGAAGTTTTGCGGATTCCGATTCAGCGTCATCGTACCGACTTTCAGCAGCGGGTAATGTTCTTCCGGCCATACCTTGGTCGGATCGAGCGGGTCATAACTCCAAATGTCCAGGTCTTCCACCGGCATTAGCTGAACATGCAGCTCCCACTGCGGAAAATCGCCCGAGGCGATATGCTCATGCAAATCGCGCGTGGCATGGTTGAAATCCTTCCCTTGGACTTCTACAGCTTCTTCAGCCGACAGATTGCGGACGCCCTGCTTGGATTTCCAGGTATACTTCACATAAGTAACCTTTCCTTCGCTGTTGATCCACTTGAAGGCGTGAACGCCGAATCCGTCCATTTCCCGGTAGTTCGCCGGCGTGCCATGATCGGAGAACACCCAGGTCATCATATGGGTCGATTCCGGCGACAGGGTCATAAAGTCCCAGTACCGTCCAGGTTCCTGTACATTGGTGGCAGGCGAAGGCTTCAGTGAATGGACCATGTCCGGAAATTTTATAGCATCGCGGATAAAAAAGACCGGCAAATGGTTGCCCACAATGTCATAATTGCCTTCCTCCGTATACAATTTCACGGCAAAGCCGCGCGGATCGCGAGCAGTTTCCGGGGATCCGGCCGAGTTGATGACCGTAGAAAATCTTACGAATACCGGCGTCTCCCGTCCCGCCTCTTGAAGAAAGTGGGCTTTCGTGTGGGCGCTCATGCCGGCTTCAGTTACAAAAATACCATGCGCCCCCGCCCCGCGGGCATGCACTACACGCTCCGGGATGCGCTCTCGGTCAAAATGAGCCAGCTTCTCAAGCAGATGGTAATCTTCGAGCAGAGCGGGACCACGTCTGCCAGCCGTTCTGGAATTCTGGTTGTCTCCTACCGGGGTACCTTGATTTGTAGTCATTCTTTGATCCATATTTTGAACACCTCATCGCGTGAATTTAGACTTGATCTAAATTTGATTCTAACATCATTGCGGTTTCGCATCATGAAGAAGGCATGAAATAAAGATGAATGATCCGAAGGCAAAAATGAAGATAGATGAAGGAAGATGAAGATCAATGAACGTCAATGAATATGAAGCAGACTATAAGCCGATATTCAGCCTTTTTTGATGCTCCGGCGAGTTCATGATTTCGAGGCCAAAAGGGCATAGTAAAAGCGGATTCTTGTCAGGAAAGGAGGATAAAGGTATGGAAAACACCCATGAATTCGTAGAGAAAGTACGCCAGCACCAGAAAAACCAGGAACGGAACAAAAAGCGGGGCCAAGGCACTCCCAATGCCGCGCTGCCAACCAAACAACACGGTACCAACAAATAAAGCCGATCGGCGAATGAAGCGGGCATTTATAAAAATGAAAACAGGAGCCGGGCCATGCCCGTACTCCTGTTTCGTTATTTCCGTAGAGCCCGCTTTACGTCCTATACCTTCTGTACCTTGACCAGGTTGGTCGTGCCCGCCTGCATCACAGGCAAGCCGGCCGACAGGACAATCGTATCGCCCTTATGGATATAGCCGGTATTCAGCGCATTGCGGATGGCGGATTCAAACATTTCGTCGGTCGTAGCCACCTTGTCTCCGAGCACCGGAGTCACGCCGGAGAGCAAGCAGATTTGAGGCAGCACCTTCCGCTGCGGCGTGACGGCAATAATCGGCGCTTCGGGGCGGTATTTGGAAACCATCCGCGCCGTAAACCCGCTTTCCGTGGATACGATAATGGCTTCGGCCTTCAGTTCCAGTGACGCGTTAACGGCGCTTTGGCTGATGACCTCCGTGATATCGGACGGATGCTGCAGCTTCTTGCGGTTGAACTGTTCCTGGTAGTTCAGCACGCTTTCCGCTTTTTTGGCAACGGTGGCCATGGTTTGAACCGCCTTGACCGGGTATTTGCCGGCGGCCGACTCTCCGGACAGCATGACCACGTCCGCCCCCTGAATGACGGCGTTAAACACGTCACCGACCTCCGCCCGCGTCGGACGCGGGTTCACCTGCATCGATTCCAGCATATGCGTGGCTACGATCACCGGTTTGCCCGCATAATTGCATTTTTCGATCATTTCCTTCTGCAGCATTGGCACATCCTCGACCGGCACTTCTACGCCCAGATCGCCGCGGGCCACCATGATGCCGTCGGACGCCTCGATAATGTCGTCCAGGTTGTCGATGCCTTCGCCATTTTCAATTTTGGAAATGATCTGCACATGCTCTGCGCCATGCTCCTGCAAAATACGCCGAATTTCGCGGATATCGTCGCCTTTGCGGACAAAAGAAGCGGCGATCATTTCGATGTTGTGCTCCAAGCCAAATTTAATGTGACGGATATCCCGTTCGGTGACGCCGGGCAGCGTCGTTTTTACGCCGGGCAGGTTAACGCCTTTTGTTGGTTTCAAAGGCCCGCCGCTGATGACCTTGCAGTGCATTTCCGTATTTCCCACCTTTACGACATGCAGCTCGATCAATCCGTCGTTAATCAGTACGCGGTCACCCGGGCGCACTACCTTGGGCATATCCGGATAATTCACGGATACCCGGCCGGCATTCCCCTCCACAATTTCCGTAGTCAGCGTGATCGCGGCTCCCTGCTCCAGCATCACGGAAGCTTCCTTCAGCTTGCCGATCCGGATTTCCGGACCTTTGATGTCCAGCATAACCGGGATAAAGGTTCCGAGCTCCTCCGCAGCCCGGCGAACCCCGTCAATCCGTCTGGCGTGTTCTTCAAGTTCTCCATGCGCCATATTAAGCCGTCCTACGGTCATTCCGGCTTCAATCATTTGCTTCAGCACCTGGGGTTCATCGCACGCCGGTCCTAGCGTACAAATGATTTTTGTTTTCTGCACGTCCTGCAGCCTCCTTTGTCATCGTATAAAAATCGCGTTGGTATCTTTTACCCGATTCTTCTACCTGCCATGCGCCATACCAAAAAAGCCCCCGCTTCCGGGGGCCTCGGCGCCTCAGCGGACATTTCCGCCCTCCGCCTGGTCGATCGCCTGCTGTTAATCCTTTTGATCGTCCAGATACTCATTCAAAACACCGCTGCCATCCTGACTGTGGTTCTTAAACTGGGCTTTCCGTCCGGCTCTCCGTTCCCCCCGGCCTCCCGCCGTATCGCTCTGTCCGTTATTGCTGGCAATTTGACGTTCCCGTTTCTGATGTTTGTCTTTGGTCATGGGTGACTCTCCTTTGCATGGACTGATATTGGGTTAAATGCTTTTGTTTCTGTTCGGGGATAAGTTCAGGTTTAGTATGCCTTGTCCACCGGCGGGACATGCATTCTAAAGCCGCTGTCCGGGTCATCCGCCCTCCTGCTGAGAACCGCCATTTCGTTGATGATCGCCGTTATTTTGCATTTGATCGTTCGGATTCGTTTGATCCCCGTTTTGCTATTCCGTATGATTCTGCTGCTGGCCGCTGTTTGGCTGTTGATTAGCGCTTTGCTGTTGTTGGGCATTTTGCTGCTTACCGGCCTGCTGTCCGTTTCCATTCCCCTGGTTTGGAGCACCTTTGGGAAACCGGACAGCCGATACGATCCACAGCAGAATCGGAATTACATAGCCGTTAAGCGGCAGCAGGGTTCCTATCCATAGGTTTTGCAGAATGACCACATTGGAGATATTGCTTCGAATAAGCAAATAGCCAATCGTAGAAGTCGTAACGGCAGGAATAACAACGAAATATTTCCACTTGTTAGCTTTGCCTACCCATTGAGCCGTCCCATAGCTGGTTACAAAGACATAGATGGACATTTTCACAAAAATGCTGACGAGCCAGACCGCCATTACAAAGATATCCATATTTTGAATGAACTCCATGAGGTAGACCAGCTTAACCATGTCGAAAAAAGGATAATTAAGTTTGGAGGCGATATGCCAGCCGAAAGTCATCAAAACCCAAAGGAGCCCCATCAAGATAAAAAAAGTCGAGAGAAGAACGCCCGACAAGGCCGCCCGCCTCGTGTATTTTCCGGGTTTGTCCACGAAGGCGATCAGCATCATGACGCTCACAGATTCCGCTAACAGGGAGCCGGGGACAAGAGAACCTTTAAGGATGGGAACCATGCCGGTCAGCGCGTAAACCGGGAACAATGCTTTCCAGTCCAGATTGTTTATGGTAAAAGCAAAGGTCAGGGCCAGAATCGCAAGCAAAATCGGGCTCCAGATCTGGGTACAGCGAGCGATCACTTCAATCCCGCCTTTTATAACGGTATAAACAATGATTAAAATCATGGAGCCGATGATCATCCATACCGGAGTCATAAACAGGACATTGATATGCACAAACTGATATTGATCTCTCAAGACCAGCGGTATGACCAGATACCATTGGATCATATAAGGAATCACGATAAGTTTGCCCAGCCATTTGCCTAAAATGACGGTACTGAACTCAAACAGGGTTTGCTTCGGATGTCTCAAGGCTACCTGGGTCCCCAAATAAACGGCCCCCAGACCGATCAGGCCGGAAATCATCGAGGACATCCAAGCATCCTGGTGCCCTTCCTGAACGACCAGATTGATGGCAATAAGCAGATTAATTCCCACATTCAGCATCAAAATCATCCAAAGCAGCTGTTGGTTACTAATCTTCATTCGCTATCCCGGCTCCTTTCAGGAAGCAACGACTGCTGATCCAGTCCTGTTCCCGTGATATCCAGCTTCACCACCACGTCTACCGGAGCTTCTTTGAACGTTTCCTTCCAATGGGGCTCAAGCTTTTTCCACTTGTAGGGATGGAACATCCGTATGGAGTCCCCGAAGTTAAAGACATCGGTCCCGTATTTCGTTTGCACCTTCTTGAGGACCCGCTGCACATCCTTTTTCAGCCCCTTTTCGAAATGCTGCTCCAGCTCTTTTATGACCTTCGGCTGGCCGACATTAAGCGGCGTATTGTTTTCGAGAATTTCTCCTCGGGCGTTTAATCGGACTTTAAAAGACACTTCGTTCCCCTGAAAGATGGGCGTGATCTTGCTTTTCAAATGGTTCAGCCTGATGCTGACCGTATCTTCTTTTCCACCGATCGTTTTCGTGACATCCCTTTTCTCCAGCTCGTTCGCGATCCACAGCCTGACCCAGAAATCTTCAGTATCCAGATAGCCGAGCATTTTTACGTTTTCATCCATTAAAGCAATGCCGTCTATCTCCAACGTGGGCTGCGGAGGGCTGTCTTCGCTGGTTTTTTTAGGGGTTTCCACTTCGGGATTCACTACATGCAGCGTTGGAATGGTCCCGCATTTGTTTTTATTTATTTGAATTAAGAAGTCAAGCAGGGAGCGGCTGATCGGGGCTCCGAGCTTTTCCTGGATTTTCTGCACGGCAATGGATGGATTGGTCTCCAGCTTGTAGAACAAAGCCATAGCCTCCTGCGCAGTTCCCCCTTTGACCACAAAAATATTGCTCCGCGGCCGCACGCTCGGACTTCTCGAGTATTCGTCCATCATGTGCCCGAGCCCATGCTTTGCCAGGTTTTCCCCGATAAAAATATTCCGGCGGTGCCCCGAAAAAGTTACGCGCGAAAGCTTTTTCTGCATATTTTGACCGGCGTCGGTAATGTTTTTGCCCATGGCGCTCTCCGTAATGTATCCGGGGTTTCCGCTGCTGCCTCCTTGAGGTTTCGCGGCAAGCGGAAGAACGATGTTAGCCGTGGCCATATAACGCCCGTCTTCGAGCAGATCCATTCCCCAGCCGAGCAAAATGGCGCGGTCATTGAGTTCAAGCCGGTCCCAGCAGCCGGTCAGAAGGAACATGAACATTAGGACAAGCGCTATTTTTCTCCACATCGTGATTTCCTCCCGTTTCAGAATACGATTTCTATTTCACAGGCGACCGGTTTTTGTTGTGGCCGGATAACGTGCCCATACGTTTATTCATTTTCCATTTAGGAGCCCGGATCAGGATATCCCGCAAATTAGCGCTTTCCAGCGGACTTGCAGGAGCCATGTACGGAATGCCGAACGGTTTGAGCGACACAAGATGCACGGTCATCAAAATGAGAAACAGCATGATGCCGTAAAATCCGATAAATCCGGAGATCAGCAGCAGCGGAAACCGCAGCATCCGAAAGGACGTGCCGATGTTGTACATCGGAAACGCAAAGGATGCGATACCGGTCAGCGATACGATGATAACCATCGGGCTCGAAACAATACCAGCGTCCACGACAGCTTGTCCGATAACCAGCGCTCCCGCGATACTCACTGCGGGTCCGACCTGCTGCGGCAGGCGGATCCCCGCCTCGCGCAGCCCCTCGAAAATAAATTCCATCAGCAGCGCCTCGATCATAGCTGGAAAAGGAACGCCTTCGCGGGCGGAAGCAATACTGATCAGCAGCGGCGTGGGAATGACCTCGGGATGAAACGTGGTAAGCGCCACATAAAGAGAAGGCAAGAGCAGTGAAATATGCACAAAAATATACCGCACCCATCGGACCAGGGAAGCGTACATCGTTCTTTCCGTGTAATCGTCTGCCGCCTGAAGGCCGGCCCAATAAGTCATAGGAACGATCAGGACAATCGGCGAGTTGTCCACGATAATGACAATTTTCCCCTCCAGCAGGCTTGAAGAGGCCACATCCGGCCTTTCCGTGTTCTGTACCTGGGGAAAAGGGGAATATACCTTGTCCTCGATGTATTCCTCGATGTCCTGGGAATAAAGAAGCCCATCCACATCGATATCCTGAATGCGGCCCCGTACCTCATTGACAAGCGAATCCTTGGCGATTCCGTCAATATACATAATCGTGATATTGGTACGGGTAAAGGTTCCTACGGACAAGGCTTCCGCCTTCAGGCGGGAGCTCGCGATCCGTCTCCGGATCAGTGACGTATTGGTTCGCAAGGACTCGGTAAAGCCGTCCCGCGGTCCGCGGACGACCTTCTCGGAGGTCGGTTCACCGATCGCTCTTTGCTCCATTTTGACCAGGTCCACGATCAAAACATCGGTTTCCCCATCCGCCAAAACGACGGTCTGGCCCTTCATGATATTCTGAACGACGATCTTGAATTGTTTTTCCCGGCTGATTTGCGGTACGGAAATCAGCTGTTCCTCCAATTTGGCCGCCGGTTTCTTGTCGCCTTCCTTGTTCCGGCCGCCGCTTTCTCCCTTGCTATTCCGCTCTCCTTGGCTGTCCTTCTCTTCCTCGCCGCGGTTCTGCTCTTCCCCCCCGGTCTCTCCTTCGCTGCCGTGGCCCTGGCCGCTCTGGTTCCGGCTGCCCTGGTCCCGGCTGCTTTGGCCCTGCTGGCTGCCCGTCTCTCCTTCTCCAGCTTGGGAGCTGCCACTCGGGCCCTCCATAAGCGGTCTTAGCACGGCTTCTTCTACCTGCTGGGAATCGCTCATACCGTCAAGATAAATTAATACGGCATTCGTTCCAGAAGTTTTTATCTTGAAAGGACGATAGATAATATCCGAGCAATTTTCAAAGGTTGTCTTAAAACGAGCCAGATTGGTCTCCAAGTCCGGTTCAAGCGGCGGATCATCGGACTCCCCATTCGCGTCCTGTCCGGAATTAGCATCCGAATCCCGCTTGGAAGATTCTCCCCGGCCCTGCTGCGAGGCTGCGTGGGAACCCGCTTCCCCTGGCGGTTGCTTATCCTGATTAGAACCCGTGGTCTGTTGATCCGACCCGTTTTGGGTATTTGGATTTGTATCTTGATTTGTATTTTGATTAGAATCCTGATTGCCGCTTTGTTCATTATTTTGCCCGGTTTGCGGGTTAGAGTGCTGGTTCTGCGTCTGATCCTGACTTTCTGTCTTCATCAGCTCGCTAAAAAAACCCGCCTTATTCGCCGAAGAGTTTCTAGCTGTCTTCGTTTCATTCAGCGAATTTGTACTAGCCGAACTTGAATCGTCTTGGCCCATGCCGCTTCCGGAATTTCCACTCCCTGCCGATGATCCGCTTTCGGAAGCCCCGCCGCCTGACGATGAGCTGCTTTCGGAAGCCTTATCCTTCGTTGCCGTGCTGCCGTTCCCGGAATCCCCGCTTTTGGAGGTACCGCTGCTCGAGTTTTGATCATCGGTTTGATCAGCATTTCGGTTCGATTCCCCGACCTTGTCCTGTCCTTGATCTTGCATCTGATCCTGGTCCTGCACCCGGTCCTGATCTTGAGCCCGATCCTGCTGATCTTGGCCCTCAGTCTGTTCCTGGCTTTGAAACTCCTGATTAGGCTGCTCTTCGTTCCGCTCCTGATTTTGCTCCTCATTATTGTCATTTGTTTTTCTAAACCACGACACGGGCCTCACCTCTTGGTGTTGGTATTTGCCGTTTTTGGTCAAAATATGCATAATTCTTGGAAAAATGAGGTTAAAGCGTACGCCTGTCGCTGCCCACCGGTCTCGTTCGTATAACGCAAAAAGAGGACCCCGGCCGGGTCCTCTTTGCAATCTCGATTCCTTTTGCCAATCAGTTATTTAAAACATTCAGATCCAGATTCAGCACGGAATCAGATTCCTGTGAATCTTCCCCGTCCTTCAACTGGCTGAGGTGGGAGTCCAAGATGGATTGATAGTTCTCTTCATCCTTGAGGACACTCACCTCGGAATTTAATACCGAGCCGCTTTCCGTGGTTTCCTTTGGACTGCTAGTGCGAGATTCTCCCATAGGCGTCATGGAGCTACCGCAAAGAACCCACATGCCGTTATCATCATGGTTATTCAGAACGTTGATGGTCGAATCCAGTACGGATTCGCTGCCTTGGCCGTTTACGCGGGTCTGACCGTTGCCACGGTCAGTCGGCGTGCTGTCTTCTTCATCCTTCAGTACGCTCAGATTAGAGTCCAATACAGAATCGTGATCTTCTCCATCCTTAAGCACGTTCAAATTCGAATCCAACACCGAGTCGCGATCCTCACGATCGTTCAGGACACCGATGCTCGAATTCAGCACGGATCCGTTATCTTGGCCATTCACACTTGTTTGACCGTTGCTGCGGTCAGTTGGCGTGCTGCCTTCTTCTTTATCCTTCAGTACGCTCAGATTAGAGTCCAATACCGAATCGTGATCTTCTCCATCCTTAAGCACGTTCAGGTCGGAGTCCAGCACCGAACTCTTGTCGTCGTTCAGATTCGTACCGCTCAAATCTAACACGGAGTCGCTGCTCTGTCCGCAGTTTGGCTGCACGCCTCCATTTTGATTGTTCAGCACCTTCAGCTTGCCGTTCAGCAGGCTTTGATCCCCATCATCCTTCATGGCATCCAGATGAAGGCTGATTAGACTGCTCTGGCTTGTCGTCTGATTCTGACTGGCTGAAGCATGAACATCCTTCTGAGCTAGACCTACAGCAAAAAGAAACGACGTCGCGACCATCAATCCGGTTAGTTTTTTATTCATTATTCAAAGCACTCCTTTTCTTGTTGTGGGCTTACGGTCAAGCGGCCTCAAAGAAAAGGAATGCCTTCGGCGGCATAAACGGCGGAGCGTGGGAATGCTGGTCTTTCATGAAAAAGGCCTGCCCGGGCTGGCTGGTCCCCTGCGTCTCGGCTTGAATCATCCCTTCGTTTAATATAGCGGTTAAATAACCGCCGCCACTAAAAGAAGAGCCGCTGCTGCCGGAATTCCCGCCGCTGCCTGTTCCTCCGCCGGACTGTCCGGCTGCCATATAAGCCGGCTCCGCCCAAGGCCCGGGCTGAGTCAAAGGAAACTGCTTCTCCAGCCGGGCCGTTTTCTCGGCAGCAGCGTAATAAGCGGCATAACGGCTCCATTCCGCCCTGCCGGCCTCTTTTACAAGATCAAAGGCATATTCGTTCACGGCGGCTGTCTCCTTCAGGTCCGTTACGGACGAACCCCTTACCTGGCCAAAGGATCCCTTCCCCCTTTCGGCAGGCAGATTCCCTGAAGCAGCACCGGACGAGGCTGGCTGATTAGCCGCATTTTCGGCCAATTCCATTGAAGCCGCCGGCGAGGATACAATTCCCGTTCGAACGCCGGAAACTCCCGTGCTGCTCTCCGGATCCGAACCCGTCGATCCGCTTCCCGTCCGAATTAAAGAACCCGCTTCTGACGGCGCGGCCGAAAGACCCGAAGATTTTTCCGGCTTGGAAGGTTTGCCCGGTTGATCCGCATCCACTGACCCGACTACCGAAATAGCCGGTACGCTCGGCAAAACCTCCCCGCTTATCTCCACGTCGATTTGCACTTCCGGCAAACCGGCGGCCAGAACGCGGGCCGTATCCGTGACGGCATCAACCGAACCAGCAGCCGTATCCGCCGTCTTCTGAACGGTTCCTCCTACCCTGTCCAAGGCTCCTTCAGCCGTATGAGTTACGACGTCCATTACCGAATCAACAATAGGCTTGAGCGGTTCAACTTCTTGAGGGGAGGCTTCGTTCACCGTATTTTGAACGGTTTGCTGAACGGCCTTGACGACCGGTTTTGCAGCCTCCTGGATCACAACCTCCTGAACTGCACCGTTTACGACATTGCCAGCCTCCTGGAAGGTCTCATCCAATGTGCCTGTGAGCGGTTTCAATAAACCGTCTGCCGAAACCTCGGCATGCACGGAAAGGCTCTTTTGTCCCTGTGTTCCCTCAGGTATATCCACCGCCGACGGTGCAGAGGATAGGACTCCGGACATCCCGGAAACCGCTGAAGCAGCGGGCAAGGAGTCTAATGGCTTATCCTCTTGGGCGTAAGAGTGTGCGCCAAGGGCAAAAGAAGCGACCAAAGTCGCACCGATCACCCAGGTTTCTTTCCTCATCTGTTCACCTCCTTTCCCGAATGAAACGTAGGTAGGATATAGTTACCCTCTTTCCCGAAATGCAAACAAATCAGGGCAGCTAAATGAACCTTTTTCCGAAGAAACAATAAAAACAAAAAAGGCAACCCGATCCTTCACAGGATGGAGTACCTTTCATTAAAATTAGAGCCCCGTCAAGGATTGCAGCTCTACCTGTCCTTGTTTGCCGCTCAATTGGATGCCGGTCCGCGGTTTCCCGGCCGGCTTCAAATCGGCCAGCAGCCTTTCCAGAAGGGCTTTCGCCTGGGCGCCCTGCTTGCCTGATATTTTTACCGTCAGAAGCACCGAATCCCCGTTCTGCAGCATCTTTTCAGCCTGGCGTTTCTTCGTGTCGTAGTCATGGTCTTCAATCTCGGGACTGAACCGGATTTCCTTTACTTTGACCGGACCCGCCTTTTTCTTCGCCTGATCGCGCTCCTCGCGCGCTTGGCCGGCGCCGATCAGCCTGCAGGGAGGAGGACTGCTCATCAGGGAGTCGCAAACGAGGTCAACCTTCCACTTTTTCGCCAAGGCAAGCGCCTCGGAAGTGGGCATAATCCCCAAGTCCTCTCCGTCAAGACCCGTTAAGCGGACCTCGGATGCCTTGATTTTTTCATTTTTAATCATTTGTAACCTACCTGGCCTTTCCGATATAATAGCTATACTTTTACGAAAATGAGAGGATACGAATCGATATGGATGCAAAAGAACGGGAACAACGGATCATCGACAGCTACCGTCAGGATGAGCATATGATGATCCTTGTATTCGCCCAATGGTGCGTGAACCATGATTTGAACCCTGCTGAAATTTATTGCAAAGCTTATCCTGATCAAGCCGAAAATCCAGTCCTGAAGCAAATGTCGGAGCTGACCGTCCCCAAAGAAGAAGCCGGAGACATCGCGGATGACACGCTGCTTGGCGTATTGTCGATGTTCGATAACGAGGACCTGGCTTTTGCCGTCACCGAAGAAATTGCCAAACGCCGCAAATAACTTCAGACCTCAGGCTATCCCCTCTCATACACTCAACCCTGCAGCGCCTTTCGTACGCTCAGAATATATTTGGACTGGTCCAGCGGGTTAACGCCTCTGCGAGGACGTTCGGCGATAAAACCTTCGGGACATTCCTCGTATCCGGCAAAAAAGGTTACCATCGCCCCCCGTCCTTTGGTCAGCGAGCCGAGCTGGGTGGCATATTCCATGGACTCGGCAAGAGGCACCTTGCCGGTCAGCGTAATCCGCTCCCCCTGCAGCACCGGCGCTTCGAACATGCCCCTCATCTGGATGAGGTCGTTCATGACCTTGCCCGCATTTTCCTCCGGCACGTTAATCCGGAAGTTCAGGATCGGCTCCAGCAGCTTGGTCCCGGTATTCACAAGCCCGTCCATAATCGCCATAGGGGGCGCCACCACAAAATCAAGCGGATGCGTGTGCCAGACGTGGTGCTGGCCTTCAATAAGCGTTACCTTCAAATCCACGACCTCCCAGCCGTAAAGCCCTTGGGACAACGCCTCGGGAACCCGGCGCCGCACCTCGTTCTGATACTGCACCAGCAGGTCTTCGGCACGTACCCGGGCCTCATATTGGAACCCGCTGCCCCGGGCCCCCGGCTCAATGGCAAAACGCAGGATGGCCCAGCAAGGCTTAGGCATTAAATAAGCAACGTAGCCTTCCCCGGCTCTCTTCGGCGTTTCCTTGTAGATGACCGACGGTTTGTCAAACCGGACCTGAAGCCCGTATCGGCTTTGCAGGACGCTCGTCAGCATTTCGAGCTGGATCTCGCCCATCACTTTCACATGGAGCTCCCGCTCCTCCTGCATCCACTGCACGTCCAGCAGCGGGTCTTCGTCCGACAGCTCCTGCAGCGCCTGAACCGTCTTCGGATAGTCCGCTTCGTTTTCCCAATGCGCCTGCACGGTAAGCAGAGGAACGGCCAGCTTGGCTTCCTCCGGAATATTTGCCGGGCTGCCGAGCACATCTCCAATGCGAATCGAGGTCAAGCCGCATACCGCTGCAATGTCCCCCGCTTCCAGCACGCCAAGGTCCTCGGATTTATTACCGTCCACCTTCCGGATTTGCGTCACTTTCTCCTCCAGTTGCTGCGTATCGTTGCGGACCAGGTCCCGGTTGCGGATGCACCCGGAATACAAGCGGACAAAAGCCATTCGCCCCATCGTTTTGTCGCGTTCGATCTTGAAGACGATGCCCGACAGCTCGGCCTCCTTGTCTCCGCCAGGCTCGGGCAGATAATCGACGATGCCGTCCATCAAACCGGTTACGCCAAGGCTTCTGCCCGAGGCGCCATAAAGCACCGGAAACAGCTTGCCGGAACGGGTCATGTCTGCCGCCGCCCTTTTCCATTCGGCTGCCGGAATCTCTTCCCCTGACAAATAGCGCTGAAGGAGCGCCTCCTCCCGTTCGGCCAGGCTTTCCAGCAGCTCCACACAGGCGGTGTTTGCTGCTGCGCCAGCCTCGGCGGCCTTCGCTTCGTTTTCCGCGCTTCCGGGACCGGCGCCCGGGCTTTCCTCTCCCGCCAGCGTTTCCCATAAATCTATGGCCCCGGCAAACGACTGCTCCCGGCCCTTCGGCAGCTGGACCGGAACGGCGTCCGGAGACAAATATTTGCGAATGTCCGCAAGCAGCGCCTGCTCGTCGACGCCCGTGCGGTCCATTTTATTGACATAAATAAGCGTTGGAATATTCAGCTTTCTTAATGCGCCCCAGATCAGCTCCGTCTGGGCCTGAACGCCCTCCGCCGCCGATATGATCAGCACCGCACCGTCCATCACCCGCAGCGAACGTTCGACCTCCGACAGGAAATCGACATGCCCGGGCGTATCCACTAGGTTGATGTGGATGTCTTTCCATACTAAAGAAGTGGTGGCCGCGCGAACCGAGATGCCGCGTTCTTTTTCGATATCGAGCCAGTCCGTCACGGCCGTGCCGGAATCCACGCTGCCCAGCGAACGGGTGCGGCCGCTTTCAAACAGCATGTGTTCGGTGGTCGTCGTCTTTCCGGCATCGACGTGGGCAAAGATACCCACATTCCGGCGCCCTACAGCCGGGCCGGCTGATGCGGCCGAGGGGCCGCCGTTTTTTTTGCTGACGTTTAAGGTTTGATCCATGGCTGTGTTCTCCTGTATGGATTTGTGCCTGCCGGCGGCAAACACGTTATGTTTGATGTAAAAAAAGACTATGTCCTTGTAAGAGTTAGAAACGAGTCCATTATAACAGATTGCCGGTGCCCGTATAGGCCCAATCCGGTTCCTTTTCCGGCCCAAATGAAAAAGCCGCCCCAAAGGGCGGCTTTTCTATCCGATGTCTATGCGATTAATGCGCCAAAGCAGACAAACCTTTGATGCGAGCCAGGTAACGGATGTTACTTGCTTCTTTCATCAAAGAAGCCGGCATACCTTTAAGCTTGGTGGAGCTTCCGCCCACCATCGCGATGCCGTCTTTGCGGCCCAAGCTGCCGAGTGTGCCGGAGCTTACGTAATGGAAGGATTCCATCGTACCGCCTTTAAAGAATACAGACAGGTTATAACCCACTGTTTCACCCATGTGCCAAGCGATTTGCGCTGTTGGCGGGTAAGGACGCTCAGCGCCTGGAGCAAATACAACCGCGCTGTCGCCGGCAAGGAAAATATCCTTGTGGGACGTAGACTGCAGGCTTTCTGTTACCGTTGCACGTCCGCGGTTCACTTCAATACCGCTTTCAGCTACAAGGGAGTTGCCTTGTACGCCGCCAGTCCAGATCACGGTGCTGGAGTCAATGGAGTTTCCGTCTTTCAGGAATACTTTATTGTCCTTCAGTTCCGTAATCGGTACGCCGGTTACGAATTTAACGCCACGTGCCTCAAGGCTTGTTGTAGCGCGTTCAACGAGGTCAGCCGGGAAACCTGCCAAAATCGTCGGGCCTGCTTCTACGCAGTAGAGGCTAACTTCGTTGAAGTCGATGCCTCTTTGACGGCAAAGTTCCGGAAGCTCATCCGCAAATTCGCCGACAAGCTCAACGCCGGTCAAACCGCCACCGCCGACAACAAATGTGGCGTCCGCTTTGTTTTTCGTTTTCTTGTAAGTATCCAGACGGGTTTTAACTGTTTCGAAGATGCGATGTGCTTCGTCTACGGACTTCAGGGTCAAGCTATTTTCTTTCAGTCCTGGAATTCCGAAGTAAGCTGTTTCGCTTCCGAGTGCGATTACAAGGGCGTCATATTTATATGTAGCGCCGCTTACCAGCTTCACTTGTTTCTCGTCCGGAGAAATTTTCTCAACCGTATCCACAACGATCTTCACGTTTTTGCCTTCGAGCAGCTTCTCAAGCGGAAGTGCTACAGCTTTCTCATGAAGGTTGCCGGCAGCCAGACGGTGCAGCTCCGTAATAATTTGGTGCGTAGGGTATTTGTTTACGACTGTGATGGTAGCTTCTTCAGCGCTCAGATATTCACGCGCAGTCAGCGCGCTCAGGAGTCCACCATATCCGCCGCCCAAAATCAAAATTTGCTTCGACATTTCCATCCTCCGTTCGTTATGCTATTCCGAAAAATTAGGAACCAACTTCATCCTGCTGGATGAAACCAATTCGGGTGCTCTTATTTTTTCTTTTCGTTCGTAATATCCAGGTAAGCCTGCGCAAATTTCAAGGCATGTTGGATGTTAGGGTCCTTCAGCATTTTCAGCAGACCGAATACGCTGACCGAGGAATGGTCTTTCTTCGCGCGATCGCCCGCTTCCATAGCTGTTGCTGCGGCATTTTTAGCCATGCCTACCACTGGACCTACAACGCCGGTGAAGCCGGCTTTGATATCCTCAACGAATACTTTGTCCGTAGCCAGGCTGTGCATCACATCATAAGCTTGAGTCAGGGTATTCACCATTTCGGTCAGCTTTGGCAAATTGTCCACAAGGGTTGTTAGAGATTGCTGTACCTCAGGCTTAAGCAGTTGATCGACAAGATCCTTTGTGCTTGCAGCCGCCGTTTCTTGCGTTCCTTGTGTTTCCGATTGATTCAAAGTTTGTGACATTTGGAACGTCCTCCTTTACGCTTAATTACAGTCCGTCTTAATTCGGGCATGCCGATGCCTTCAAAACGGACTTAGCGGCCTGGTTCAAGGCCCCGTTTCGAATCATCAGCCAGTGCATGTTCCCGATTCATCCACTCGTCATAATTTACCCATAAAAAAGAGCCCCTACTCCATGGGCTTTCCCCGGAAACCCAATCCGCCTAACCGGGACCGTTTCCGAAAATGTTCTGACGAAGGGGTGAATAACACCACAGCCGAAACGAACTCTCTACCCCTATATTACACCTTTTAAATATGAAGATGAAATATATTTTTGAATTTTTCTAAATTTTGCATTCATTTTGTGCTTTTTTCAGTTGCTTTATTCTAGGATTTTCGACTTAATCCTCATTAATTGGCTATAATAAGCCCGAAGACGAACTGAGGCTCTCCTAAAATTCGGGAAAATCAGTCAAAATTAAAATTCCCGCTTTATCTATTGCAAAATTTAATTTTGTGGTGTTATAATGAGGACAACTTTTTAGAGCATTTACTACATTTTTAAGGAGGGTACTAACACATGAACAGAGTAGCAACGGAAGAACAATACCGCGATTTAATCAGCAATGACGGATATACCGTCATTAAATATGACGCCACCTGGTGCCCGGACTGCAAAAACCTGGACCGCTTCATCGGACCGATTATCGAAGAAAATCCGGATAAACAGTTTTATGCCCTGGATGTCGAACAGCTTGAAAATGTCGCCGAGGAAAACGGTGTAAGAGGCATTCCAAGCCTGCTCGTTTATAAAAACGGGGAAAAAATCGCTCACCTGCACAGCAAATTCGCCAAAACGCCGGATCAAATCCGCGAGTATTTGAAAACTTTGGTTTCTCAGGTGTGAATACCTTTTTCAACAGCAAGCCGGTCCTTCGGGATCGGCTTTTTTTGATGTCCTTCCTTTCTGGTCTTCGGGAACCATTTTGCTTCGATTGTCTATTTTTAACAAACAAGGAGTTGTTTTGACGGCCCCGCCGGATTACAATGAAAACACCCCACTTGTACGTACAACTACTCGGAATGAAGCGTTTACAAACCGAATAGGATGTACAAGTCGCGGCATGCGGACGCTGCTCCAAAACTGGAGGTGTATTTCTCTTTTCTTTTGAAAGCGAATTCATTTAGGTTAGCTGTACGCCCTCGCCGCTACAGGAAACGGAATTTACCGGTGTTGAAGTGAATCAAGGAACGGCACGGCTACTCCATTCCATTGATCAAGGAGGCATTTTTAAATGATGATCCATCTGTTGGACGACATCCCCTTGGACTACATTTCCCTGGAAAAAGGCTCACTGGCCAAACTTGCCCCGTATGTGAAAAAAGCCGGCTACAAACAGCCGCTGATTGTTGCTGACCGGAACACCTATGAAGCCGCAGGCCGTACGGTTGAAGCCGAGCTGGCCCCTCTTGGCTGCGCGGTTAACCTCTGCCTGATCACTCCGGATGCAAGCGGAGACTGCATTGCCGATGAAAAATCCATTGTGGAGCTGCTGCTGGCCATCACTCCCGGCACGACGGACTGCCTGCTCGCCGTCGGTTCCGGCACGATCCACGACATTGTGCGGTTTGCCGCAAGCAAAACGCGCATTCCCTTCCTGTCCATCCCCACGGCGCCCTCTGTAGACGGTTTTACCTCCAAAGGCGCTCCGCTGATGATCCGCGGCGTCAAACAAACCGTGGTTGCCGCCGCACCGAAGGCGATTTTCGCCGACCTGGATATCCTCACCCGCGCCCCGCAGGAGCTCGTTGCAGCCGGATTCGGCGATATGCTCGGCAAATATACCTCCCTCTTCGACTGGAAATTTTCCAGTCTGAGCGCCGATGAACCGTATGACAAACGGGCGGCGCAAATTACGGAAGCGGCGCTGCTGGACTGCATCGCGCACGCCGACGCCATCGGACGCCGCACGGAGGAGGGCATCCGCGTCCTCATGAACGCCTTGATCGAATCGGGCATCGCCATGCTGCTGTTCGGCCAGTCGCACCCCGCTTCGGGGGCCGAGCACCATCTCTCCCACTACTGGGAGATGGCTTACCTGGAGCGCGGCCGCAAAGCGCTGCCGCACGGCGCCAAGGTCGGCGTCGCCTGCGCCGAGATTTCGCGGCTGTACCACGATGCCGTGGAACGGGCGCTGTATCCCGGCGAGGAGCCGGAACAGCTGCTGCGCCACGGCGAGCAGGTCCGCGAGTGGCTGGCCGCCGTGCCTGCGGCGCCGGAAATCCGCCGGCTGCTGGAGCTAGCCGGCGGCCCGTCCAGCCGTGACGAGCTCGGCATCGATGACGAGCTGTTCACGGCCAGCCTGCGGGAGGCTCATAAGCTCCGCAGCCGCTATACGCTGCTTCGGGCCTTGAACGAAGCCTAAACTAAAGCATATCCAATCAAAGCGCGGCATGCACGCTTACGGCGGCGGAACGCGAATCAAGCACTGGCACACACATGCACACATGCACACATGCACACACGCACCAGAGCTAATGGGTTTGACCCGGACCTACAGCTTGCAACTCGCGACCATCCTCGGCTGTCCGCTGCCCCCGCCTGCCCTAACAGCCACAAAACCGCAAATAAAGTCCCGCCTGTGAGGGCGGGACTTCGTGTTCAACCTGTTCGTTTTCAAAAATGTCAGTTGCTGCTTCCTTTCACGTCATACAAAATCCGGGCCATCAAATCCTGGCCGTAGTTGCCGAAATGTTTGCCGTAAATTGTCATTCCGCGTTTGTTGGCCGATTTCTCGGGAACGCCCAGCCGGAAGGTCAGCTCGCTTTTGTAATGCAGGTCGATCTGGTCCAGCGTCACGTCCGAAATCCGGCAGCCGTCGATGAAGCTGCCCTCCTGATTGATCCGAATCAGCTTCAGCATGCCGTATTGGTTCAGATGAGGAGGCCACCAGTCCGGATTAAAGGTGCCCCGGATATCTCCGAAATCACCGGGACTGGTCCAGTAGCCAAGCTCTACCCCATTTAAATAGAAATAAATATCCGACGGATAATTGTCGTTAAACCCCGGCGCTTCCGAGCCGAGCTCCAGACAAAACTGGATTTCCCGGAAGGTCTGGTTGGATTTCAAATAATTCGGTACGCGGTACTCCACAAACCCTTCGGTCAGCCATAAAATATCGGCGTCGATCCGCTGCGGATCGGCAAAATAACGGGGATCGTCAAAATCGCCGATGATGCTGTCTTTCGTCGCCAGCCCGCAGGTCGGCGTTACCTGATAGTTGGAGTAATGGCCGACCTGAATTTCCACTTCGTACAGATTTTCCGTATCTTTGCTGCGCAGATCGACCATCAGCTTGTCTTTGTTCAGGTAACACATCTTCTGGATGCCGTGTTTGCCCACGGACGTATTGATTTCAATCAGCCCGCTTTCCTCCAGCTTCTTGATGTGCATGGTGATCGCCCCGTTGCTGAGGTTCAGCTTGCTGGCGATTTCATTCATATTCAGCGCCTGGTTGGCGGCGAGAAGCTCCAGAATCTGAATCCGGATCTCCGAGCTTAGCGCTTTGAAAATATCAATACCGCTCATTAATTCTTTAATATAAATCATCGCTGGACCTTCTTCCGCTAGGATGGCTGTCATTAATAATCTAAAGCGTCGTCGCTTTTACTCATCTTTTTTGTTTCATATTATCATAAACTAAAATCTTGATAAAGCAATGAAATATGCTCCTATTCTCAAAATCCCCTAAAAAACCCTACCTTCCTCTTCTTTTTCTGCTCGTAAAATCAACTAAACTTAGCCTTTTTCCCTAAAATAAGCATGCCCAGTGCCATCGGCCGCTTTTTAATTTATATAAATTTAAAAAGGTTTAAACTTTTTAGTTTACTTCCCGAATGCCCTGTGTTATTTTATATCTGTAAGCGGATTCAAACTAAAATATTCTAATTAATTCGATCTTATCTAAACTAAAAAGGGGAAGGTGGCAGCTATGGCCGCAAGCATTCAGAAAGCACGGATCATCGTAGACAAAGCTTTCCGCATCGCTCCGATCGACAAGCGCATTTATGGTTCTTTTATCGAACATCTGGGCAGAGCCGTGTATGGAGGCATCTATGAGCAGGATCATCCTTCGGCGGACCCGCGCGGCTTCCGCGGCGACGTCAAGGAGCTGATTCAGGAGCTTGGCGTCCCTATTATTCGTTATCCGGGCGGCAACTTCGTCTCCGGCTACAACTGGGAAGACGGGGTCGGTCCTGCAGAGCAAAGGCCCCGCCGGCTGGAGCTGGCCTGGAGAACAGTGGAGCCCAATTGGGTGGGCACCAATGAATTTGCGGCCTGGGCGCGGGAAATCGGCTCAGAGGTGATGATGGCCGTTAATTTGGGCACCCGAGGTGTAGATGACGCCAGAAATCTCGTCGAATACTGCAACCATCCCGGCGGCAGCTACTGGAGCGATTTGCGCAAGCAGCACGGCTTCGAGCAGCCGCACCGCATCAAAACCTGGTGCCTTGGCAACGAGATGGACGGTCCTTGGCAGATCGGCCAGAAGACGCCGGCGGAATACGGCAGGATCGCTTACGAAACCGCCAAAGCCATGCGTCTTGTCGACCCCGATATCGAACTCGTGTCCTGTGGCAGCTCTAATACGGGCATGCCGACCTTCCCCGAATGGGAAGCCGTTACCCTGGATCATACGTATGAGGTCGCTGACTACGTTTCGCTGCACCAATACTACGGCAACAGGGATAACGACACCGCCAACTATCTGGCCCGCTCCATGGACATGGATCATTTCATCCATACCGTCATTGCCGCCTGCGATTACATCAAAGCCAAGAAACGCAGCAAGAAAACGATGTTTCTCAGCTTTGACGAATGGAACGTCTGGTACCATTCAAATGATGCTGACCGCAGGCTTGACCCTTGGAGCATCGCACCTTCCCAGCTGGAGGACGTCTACAATTTTGAAGACGCGCTGCTGGTCGGCAGCCTGCTGATCACCTTCCTGAAACACGCCGACCGCGTAAAAATGGCCTGTCTCGCCCAACTGGTGAACGTCATTGCCCCGATTATGACCGAAAACGGCGGACGGGTCTGGAAGCAGACGATTTATTATCCTTATCTTCATGCTTCCCGCTTTGGACGCGGCGTTTCCCTGAAGCCGATCGTCGAATCCCCGCTTTACGACACCAAGGATTATACCGATGTCCCTTATCTGGACAGCGCGGTCGTTTATGACGAGGAGCATGAAGGACTGACCATCTTTGCCGTCAACAAACATCTCGAGGACAGCCTCGATTTAACCTGCGACGTGCGCAGCTTTGAAGGCTATAAGGTCGTAGAGCACATCGTGCTTCAATCCGACGACCTGAAAGCGGTCAATACCGCGGATCAAGAGCGGGTGAAACCTCACTCCGGCGGGAACGCCTCCCTGCAAGACGGCTTCGTTCAGACGCAGCTTCCGAAGGCTTCCTGGAACGTAATCCGTCTGGCCAAGGCTTAAAATTTCCCTCACGGCACATCCTTCAAGTAATTATTCACGGCAAACGCTGCAACAAGATAAGTCCATTTCTTCATCCTCATCTTCTTGTAAGCGCTTAAAGAAACGGACCCCGTTATACGCTTGGACTTACTCAGGTTTACTTCAGTTTTCCGGAACGGATGATTGGTGTTCAAAATTTGGGGGAGGGTCGATTTATGAAATTGAAAAAATGGTTTATCCTGCTGAGCGTCGTTTCGCTCGTGCTGTTTATGAGCGGCTGCGGCAAATCTTCCGGCAGCTCCGGCGGCGAACAATCCGTCTTGGATGGAGGCGCCGGCGAAAATGCGACAGAGCTTTCTTACTGGACCTTCGTGGAGCTGCACGGCAAACATTTTGAGAAAATGCTGGAGAAATGGAACGCCGCCTACCCGGATCGGCAGATCAAGCTGAACGTGACGGTAATGCCTTATGACGACATGCACAACAAGCTGTCCATCGCGCTGCAGACCGGCACCGGGGCGCCGGATATCGCAGACATCGAGCTCGGCAAATTCCCGGACTTCCTGAAGGGAACGCCTCAGCTCGAGCCGCTTAACGATGTCATTGATCCCTACAGGGATACGATCGTTAAATCCCGCGTCGACTTGTACAGCAAAGATGGCGTTAATTACGGCATTCCTACCCATGTCGGCGCCTCCGTCGCTTTTTACAATACGGAAATATTGAAGGAAGCCGGCGTCGATTACACCCAAATCGTGACCTGGGACGACTTCAAGAAAGCCGGCATCCAGGTTTACGAGAAAACCGGCAAATACATGGGAACGGCCGATACCAGCGCTACCTGGGAGGAATCGATGCTGCTTGCCCAGCAGGGTACCGACTTCACGGACGACCAAGGCAATCCGAAGGTCAACTCGCCGGAAATGGTGAAGGCTTTGACGATGCTGAAGGATCTGCAGGATAACAACGTCATCGCCACCATTGCCGGGGGCCAGCCGGATACAGAGGAAGCCTACGGGGAATTCAATTCCGGTAAATATGCCACCGCCTTTATGCCTCTTTGGATGATGTCCCGCTACACCAACTACATGGCCGATCTGTCCGGCAAAATTGCCATCGCGCCTATTCCCGTCCTTGAACAAGGCATGCCAAGATCGGTGGGCGGCGGCGGTACAGGAACTGTCGTAACCAAAACAGCCAAAGATATTCAGCTGGCCAAAGATTTCCTGGCCTTTGCGAAGCTGTCGGAGGACGCCAACATTGAAATCTGGAACACGCTTGGCTTCGACCCGGTCAACATGGATGTTTGGACCATGAAAGACGTAACCCACAATCCCGATAACGAATTCGTCAAATACTTCATTAACAATCCTTTTGACGTGCTTAACGAAATCAAGGACGAAATCAAGCTGATCAAATCCGTCCCTGCCTCCCCTACGATCAACAACGTGCTGAATACAGTGACGCTGAACGAAATTTTCGAAGACGGCAAAGACGTCAAGCAGGCTCTGGACGATGCCCAGGCGCAGATCGAGCAGGAATTGAAATAACCGGGGCTTCCTCTTCATCTTCATCGGCCTAAAATCTGGAGAGCTGCCCCTAAAGGGGCGGCTCTCCTTTAAAAGGAGTTGCGCGACGATGATTAAAAGATTTTTGTATTCCCAAAAGGTCGCTCCTTACGTATTCGTGCTTCCTTTCGTGCTGATCTTCGCCATCTTCTGGGTTTATCCCCTGCTCAGTTCCTTTCAGATGAGCTTTCAAAAAATCACACTGGGCCAGGCATCCCAGTACATCGGCTTTGACAACTACAGCAAGCTGATGACGGACGGCATCTTTCTAAAAGCGGTGCTCAACAGCGCCGTTTATATGGTGCTTACACTGGTCATCCTGATTCCCTTTCCGATGCTGTTTGCGGTCCTGATCAACAACCGGCTGATGTGGGGACGCGAATTTTTTAAATCCTCCTTTTTTTTCCCGGCTTTGACGTCGGTCGTCGTGGCGGGCACCATTTTCCGGCTGATGTTCGGGGAAATGGAAGGTTCGCTGATCAACAGCCTTTTGGGATGGTTCGGCGTGGAGCCGGTAAAATTCCTGAAAGGCCAAACTACAGGCTTTGTTGCGCTGCTGGCCCTCGCCACCTGGAGGTGGACCGGGGTGAACATGCTTTATTTTCTATCCGGCCTGAAAAGCATCCCCGACGATTATTACGAGGCGGCCTCCATCGACGGGGCGTCCAGCTTTCAGAAATTCACCCGGATTACGATGCCGCTGCTGAAGCCGGTCACGATCTACGTGCTGACGATCAGCATCTATGCGGGCCTCGCCATGTTTATCGAAAGCATGATGCTCTGGAACGGCAACAACTCCCCGAAAAATATCGGTCTGACCATCGTCGGCTACCTGTACCGCCAAGGGATCGAGAAAAACAACCTCGGCTACGCGGCCGCCGTCGGCATCGTGCTGCTGCTCATCACCATGATCATCAATCTGACGCAGCTCGCGTTTACGGGCCTGTTCAAGAAGGAGGATTAGCCAATGAGCGTGACGCGAAAAACAACGATCGTCCGTATCTGTCTGCTTGCCTTGTTTACTGTCACCTGCTTTCTCATTCTGGTGCCTTTCTATGCGGTAACCATCTCCGCCTTCAAGCCGGGCGAGGAACTGATCCGGTACGGCCTTAACCTGAGATTAGATTTGAACGTCATGAGCTTTGACAACTTCGTTTATTTGTTTACCGGGGATCACGCTTATTTCACGTGGTTCTTTAACTCGCTGCTGCTGACAATCGTCCAGGTCGTCCTGACGCTGCTGATCAGTGCTACCGTCGCTTACGGCTTCTCGGCTTACGATTTCCGCGGCAAAAACTTTCTGTTCATCTGCGTGCTGTTGATCATGATGGTGCCGTTCGAAATTTTGCTGCTGCCCTTATACAAACTTATCTTCAACATCGGCCTGATGAACAGCTATTCGGCGATCGTCCTGCCCGGCATTGCCAGCGCGGCGACGATTTTTTTCTTCCGCCAGTACCTGAGCGGGATCCCGAAAGAGCTGATTGCCGCAGGACGCGTGGACGGAGCTACCGAATACGGCATTTATGTCCGGCTGATCCTGCCGATCATGAAGCCTTCTTTTGCCGCCATGGCGATTCTGAATGGGATGAACAGCTGGAACAACTTTTTATGGCCGTTTATGGTGCTCAGCAACGAAAACAAATACACGCTGCCGATCGGCCTCAAAACGCTGCTGACGCCGTACGGCAACAACTACGATCTGCTGATCGTGGGTTCGTTTTTTTCCATTCTGCCGATCTTCATTCTTTTTATAGCTTTCCAAAAATATTTTATCGACGGTATGACCGCCGGCGCGGTGAAGGGCTGAATCCCTCATAACACTTGATTAAAGGAGCGCTTCATGATGACTATTTCTGCTAAACTGGACATCCAAAATACCAAAGGGAGGATCAGCCGGCACCTGTACGGACATTTTGCGGAGCATTTGGGCCGCTGCATCTACGAAGGGCTGTGGGTCGGCGAGGATTCGCCGATTCCGAACACGGACGGCATCCGGAACGACGTGCTTGCGGCTTTGAAAAAGCTGAACATTCCGGTGCTGCGCTGGCCGGGAGGCTGTTTTGCGGACGAATACCACTGGATGGACGGAATTGGCCCGAAAGCGCAGCGGGCGCGCATGATCAACACCCACTGGGGCGGCGTCGAGGAAAACAACCATTTCGGCACGCATGAATTTTACCGGCTCTGCGAGCTGCTGGGCTCCGAGGTTTACATTAACGGCAACGTAGGCAGCGGAACGGTGCAGGAAATGCAGCAATGGGTGGAGTACATCACGTTTGGCGGGGAATCGCCGATGGCAGACCTGCGCAGAAGCAGCGGCCGGGATGAGCCGTGGCAGCTTGCCTTTTTTGGCGTCGGCAACGAAAACTGGGGCTGCGGCGGCAATATGCGCCCGGAATATTACGCGGATCTGTACCGCCGTTACGCGACCTACGTGAGAAATTACGGGGACAGCAGGGTCAGCAAAATCGCCTGCGGCGCAAACTCGGACGATTATCGCTGGACGGAGGTGCTGATGCGCGAAGCGGCCGCCCATATGGACGGACTCAGCCTGCATTATTACACGATCCCTTCGGGCAGCTGGTTCACGGGCAAAGGTTCGGCTACCGAATTTACGACCGAAGACTGGTTTGCCACGCTGCGCAACACCTTAAAGATGGAGGAGCTGATCGTCAAACACTCCGCCATTATGGACAAATACGATCCGGACCGGCGCGTCGGCCTGATCATCGACGAATGGGGCCTCTGGTGCGACGTCGAGCCGGGCACGAATCCGGGTTTTCTTTATCAGCAAAATACGCTGCGCGACGCGCTGATCGCCGGCATTAACCTGAATCTGTTCCAGAAATACAGCAGCCGGGTCAAAATGGCGAACATCGCCCAGATGGTCAACGTGCTGCAAGCCATGGTGCTGACCGAAGGCGATAAAATGCTGCTGACGCCAACGTATCATGTGTTCGAGATGTTTAAGGTGCATCAGGACAACGAGCTGCTGGAGCTCGAATTTGAAAGTCCAGCTTACACCTTCGGCGCCGAATCGATTCCGCAGCTCAGCTTTTCCGCCTCCAAAAGCGGCGACGGAAAAGTTTATGTGTCGGCCTGCAACCTGCATCATGACCAGCCGGTCAGCCTAAACGTCCGGGTGAATGGGCTGGAAGAAGCCGATGTGCAGGCGAAAGGCCGCGTGCTGACGCACACCTCCCTGAACGCGCACAACACATTTGATCGGCCGGATCACGTGGCCCCGGTCACCTTATGCGCCATCTCGTTCAAGGAGGGCGTATTGCATGTTGACCTGCCCGCGGCTTCCGTTGCGGTGCTGGAGCTGGCATGAGCCGGGGCGCCGGAGGGCCGGGTCCAAGACCGGGGCCAAGACCGGGAACGGGCCCGGAAAACCCGGCAGCCGGACTCGCCGGGGCGGAAACCCGCGGCGGTGAGCGCCCCGCTTTACGGTCCGGCGGTGCCCCGGCCGGCTGCAAGGGCTGCGCCGAAGCGGCGAGCGTGCACGTCTCGCCGGAACAGCTGGAACGGCTCGTGCAGCTCGCCGTTCAGAACCGCCCCGCCGCCGGCGATGCCGAATACGCGCGGCGGCTCTCGGTTTGCTCCGGCTGCCGGGGACTGCAATACGGCACCACGTGCCGTTACTGCGGCTGCCTGGTCGCCGTCCGGGCCAAGCAGCGGGATGCCGCTTGCCCCTATCCGGTGCAGTCCCGCTGGGAGCATGCGGGACCAGAATCAAGCCCGGCTGGCTGAGCCGTTAGGCGCGCCGGGCGTCTCCTTCTTTTTCAAAAAACATGTTTGTAATTTCCTCTAACGGGTAACTATAAACAAAGTAGACCACATCAAGTCTTAAGGAGGCGTTCCACATGGGTCAACCTAACGAAGAAGAAATCCGCAACAAACCCAATAAAGAGGGCGATTCCCTCGCTGAGCAAAAGAAAATGGAAAACGGCGTAGACATCGAGCCGGAAGCGGATGAATGGGTAGCCAAACCGGTTGGCTACACCGAATCCGATACGACTAACAAAAAATAAAAAGCAAAAACAAAGCCGCTCCCGTCAGGGACGGCTTTTTTACATGGAAAGGGCAAACTCGTCTTCTCTCACTCGCATCGGCCGCTTTCCTCTCCAGCTTACCCCAAAATAAAATAAAAGCCGCCCTTCGCCGGAAGGACAGCTTAGATTTTTTTATAGCCCATTGCGTTTAAACCGGTGTAGCTGGTGATCCGTTAAGGAATATACTGCTGAACGATTTTAATGACTTTACCGTCTTGCACGGTAATGTGGTATGGGAATTGAGCGGGATCAAGCAAACCGCCCTGATTAAACACCTGGATGAATTTATTCAGCGTGATCGCTTCGTTCGGCTGGATATCGGCATTTTCCGGATGGCCGTCACGATCGTAAAGCTGCATCAGAACCGCTGCATTCGGACTTACGGCATAAGCGATATTATCCTCCGAATGATTTACAATATAATAGTCATCCGGCGCGCCGCCAAGCTCGGCGTAACCTTCAGGGTCCTCTTGTTTAAAAACCGAACTGGCCGCCTCTCCCTGGTACCAGCCGATCGGATCCACTTCGATGCGGACGGCGCCGTTCGTTTGTTTAAGGGTATGGATATAAGCGGTAAAAGCGGTGGTTTGGGATACAGTCCCCTGTTGAGCTGGGGTTGCGCCCGCGGCATTTCCTTCTCCAATAGCGTCTTTTGGCAGCAAAAACGACAATCCGGCGGCAATCACCACAAGCAGCAACAACGACGAACCCAATCTTTTTAACATCCTCTACACCCCTCTTACGCGCCATTCCCTTTAAAAAGGCACTATATTTACCATTCAATAACCATCTGGCAGAATTTCAAACGGCTACTTGGATATCTTTTCTTAGATCATATTCTTTTTACCGGAAAAACGGGTCTCAAAAACGTTAAAAATATTTACAATCTGTTTATTTGTTTAATATCCCGTTTTAAACCCGACTTCATTTATTATTCTAGGGAGGCGGCAGATATGCCCGATGCGGAACTGAAAAAACTGTTCTTTCAAGATGACGGCGTCATCCCCAACCACCCCCGGTTGCCCGTGCTGATCTATGCCGGCGCCCTGGAAAGCAACCCGCCCGGGGCGGAAGCGCTCTTTAATAAGCACAACTGGCGGAACAGCTGGACAAACGGCGTCTTCGATTACCATCATTATCACAGCAACAGCCATGAAGTGCTTGGCGTCGTCAGCGGCACGGCGCGGCTTAAGATCGGCGGGGAACAAGGCGAGGAACTGGAGCTTCATGCCGGGGACGTGATTGTCCTTCCTGCAGGGACCGGGCACAAAAAAATAAGCGCCAGCCCCGATTTCCGTGTTACCGGCGCTTATCCGGACGGGATCGAATACAACACCCGCACCGGCAAGCCGGGCGACCGCCCCGATGCGCTTGAGGAAATCAGCCAGGTGCCTGTGCCGGAAATGGACCCCGTTTACGGAAAACACGGGCCCTTAACCCGTATTTGGGCTTTGTAGGTTTTAGTTATAGGCTGTGTTGAAAAAGCCAAGCCGGACAGCAGCTCCGCTTATCCTGGCGGGAAAACGCGCGAGCGGTTCCCAAGGGAGGCGGAGGAATTGTCCCGGCTTGGCTTTCTTTTATTTTTGCTTATGCATTAGCTTGGCTTCTTTGTTTGACTTCGCTTAACCTTCTCGTCCTGCCTGATCATCCTCTCCCACCGGCTTCGGAGCCGCGGACATAAAATCCTCCACGTCCTTGTCCGCTTTGCTCTGGTTGCAGGAATTGCAGGCGCAAACACAATTGACTGGCGTCGTATGTCCTCCCTTGGCCCGTGGGAGCAGGTGGTCGATCGTGTCGCCATATTGACCGCAGAAATAACAGGTATACCGGTCCCTTTCCAAAATGAACCTTTTGAACTCTCTGTTGGTAAACAGCCTGCGGATCGTATGCCGGTTCACAATGACTGCGGCTTTCTCCCGCACGAGCAGCCTGGCCAGATCCAGTTCGATCTCCTGCTGCCAGCGGCGGCCTTTGTCGCTTTTCCCGCGCATACGCACGAATCCGGAACGCATCGGCTTTAACTGCTGTTCCTCCTCCTGAAGCGGCACTGCGGCGATGGAAACGCCGGGTAACGCCGAGGGATTCCCGGAAGACTCCTGAGCCGGATGTCCGGCTTTAGCGTGCCCGGCCCCTGTGTCGTGCCCGTTCCCTTTGGCATGCGGCCGTCCGTCTGAAACCCGGGTTCCATTTGATTTTTGCGGCCCTTTAACTGCCTTGGCTTTGCTGGTCGGGCCGGTTTGTTTGGTTCCGCCGATCTGCTTTAGCTCATTGATCTGCTTTAGTTCATTGATCTGCTTAATTCCAACGGCAGGCTTGTTTGGCTCATTGTGCATGGGGGCATTCGGCCTGCCGGTTCCTTTCCGTTTGCCGGTCTCACTCCGTTTCACGGTCTCATTTTGTTCCGTTGCTCCAGCCGGTTGGCCCGGTTCAATCCGAGGACCGGCTTTGTCCTTCTTTGGGTTTCGTTTTCTCTTTTTAGGGGAGCTGCTTGTTTCTGCCGCCGGATTCTGATCCGCCGCCACCACGGCCACTCCCAGCTCCTTCTCCTTTTGCAGCAGCTCGCGGCAATCCCTGCAGGGTCCGCGGCGCGATCCGGCGCCGGCTCTCCGGCCGGTCCTCCGCCTGAAATCGTGCAGGGGTTTGATTTGCTTGCAAAACATGCACATTTTTGTCTGAGGCTTCTCGGTATCCGTCATCTAGTCTTCGAACGGAAGCGCAAAACGCGCCTCCATTCTTTTCTGTCACCTCGTTCTGTTAAATAAAGGCATCTATGTCCATATTATTACTATATCGTGCGTACGAAAATGTTCAACTATCCGATTGAAAACTAAGTTTCTTTTGGCGGTCGTGATTAGAAATGCCCGCTCGCAGGGTAACTTTGATATATCAGAGAAGGAGGCCGTCAAGCATGAAACGAAATCATACGATTATGCAGTTTTTCGAATGGCATCTGCCCGCGGACGGGAAACACTGGGACAGGCTGGCCGAGCTTGCGCCAAAGCTGAAGGAAACCGGCATCGATTCGGTCTGGATTCCGCCGGTGACCAAAGCACAAACGCCGGAAGATACCGGTTATGCCGTCTACGATTTGTACGATCTCGGCGAGTTCGACCAGAAAGGCAAGGTCAGCACCAAATACGGAACAAAAAAGCAGCTGCTTAACGCCATCGAGATTTGCCGCAATCACGGGATCGAGGTCTATATCGATGTAGTCATGAACCATAAAGCCGGAGCCGACGAAACGGAAACCTTCAAAGTCGTGGAGGTCAATCCCGACAACCGGACGGAGGTGATCTCCGAGCCCTTCGAAATCGAAGGCTGGACCAAGTTTACTTTTTCGGGGCGCAAGGGGGAATATTCCTCCTTCACCTGGAATTTCGAGCATTTTAACGGAACGGACTACGACCAAAGCAAGAAACGCAAAGGCATCTACCGTATTCTCGGGGAAAATAAGGACTGGAATAAAAACGTCGACAATGAGTTCGGCAATTACGATTATTTAATGTTCGCCAATATCGACTACAACCACCCTCTTGTACGCGAGGAAATGATCAAATGGGGCGAATGGCTGCTGGATACTACCGGCTGCGGCGGCCTGCGGCTTGACGCAATCAAGCACATCAACCACAACTTTATCCGGGAGTTTGCCGCGGCCATGAAGGAGAAGCGGGGCGAAAACTTTTACATGGTCGGCGAGTTCTGGAATCCGGATTTGAACAACTGCCGCCAATTTCTCGACAACGTCGATTACAAGATCGATTTGTTTGACGTCTCGCTCCACTACAAGCTGCAGGCGGCTTCCGCCGGCGGAAAAAGCTTTGACCTGCGTACAATCTTTGATGACACGCTTGTCGCCTCCCATCCTTTAAACGCGGTGACCTTCGTGGACAATCATGATTCCCAGCCGAACGAATCGCTGGAGTCCTGGGTACAGGACTGGTTCAAACAAAGCGCTTATGCGCTTATTCTGCTGCGCAAGGATGGTTACCCGGTCGTCTTCTACGGCGATTATTTCGGTATTGGAGGAGAGAACCCTATTCCAGGGAAAAAGGAAGCCCTGGATCCCCTTCTTTATGCACGGGCCCAAAAAGCCTACGGCGAGCAGCAGGATTATTTTGACCATCCGAACACCATCGGCTGGGTCCGCACGGGCGACAAGGAACTGCCCGGTTCCGGCTGCGCCGTGCTGATAGCGAACGGAGCGGAGGGCAGCAAACGCATGTCGGTCGGGAAAAACCGGGCCGGAGAGGTCTGGGCGGACCTGACCGGCAACCGCAATGAGCAGATCGAAATCGGCGAAGACGGCTTTGCCGAGTTTAAGGTAAATGGCGGCAGCGTGTCCGTATGGGCGCTTGCGGAGGAAGCCTAAACCTGACCTATACCCATCTCCTCCCTCCTGTTGTACACTAGTCATAGAGATTTTTTTGACTACGGACAAAGGCAGGTGCCTGAAGGACTTATGGAACATTTAATCAACGCTAACGTACGAGACATTCAAATTAGCGGCATCCGCCAGATCGCCAACAAGGTTGCGGAATATCCGGGTGCCTTGTCTCTGACCATCGGGCAGCCGGACTTTCCGACTCCCGCCCACATTATTGAAGCGGCCAAACAGGCTCTTGACGAGGGACGCACCGTCTATACGCCAAATGCCGGGCTTCCGGCGCTGCGCGAGGCGGCGGCCGATTTCCTCCGCAGCAAATACGACTTATCCTACAACGGTGCGGATGAGGTAATCGTAACAAACGGGGCCAGCGAAGCGCTGGATATCGCGCTGCGCACGCTGCTGAGCCCGGGGGACGAGGTTATTCTTCAAGGGCCGATTTATCCGGGATACGAACCGCTCATCCGCTTGTCGGGCGGGGTTCCCGTATACGTCGATACACGCGGCACCGGCTTTAAAATGACGGCCGACCTGATCGCCGCCAAACTTACGCCGCGGACCAAAATCGTCGTGCTTGGCTATCCTTCCAATCCTACAGGCAGGGTTTTGGCCCGCGAGGAATTGCAGGAAATTGCGGCGCTGCTGGCCGAACAAGAAATATTCGTCATCTCCGACGAGATTTACAGCGAGCTGATCTATGAAGGCGGGCATCACTCCATCGCTGCCATGAACGGCATGCGCGGGAAAACCGTCGTCATCAACGGGTTATCCAAATCCCATTCCATGACAGGCTGGAGAATAGGCTTCACTTTTGCGCCTGCGGAAATTACGAAACATATGCTGAAAGTACACCAGTACAACGTCACCTGCGCCAGCTCGGTCAGCCAATACGCGGCGCTGGAGGCGCTGACTAACGGTTATGACGACGCGCTGCCGATGCGGGAGGCCTACCGGGAACGGCGAGACTACGTTTACGACCGTCTGACCGCGATGGGACTTCCGCTTGTGAAGCCGGAAGGCGCCTTTTATCTTTTTGTATCGGTAGAAAAGTTTGGCTTGAAGTCCATGGACTTCGCGTTAAGGCTTTTGGATGAAGCCGGCGTGGCCGTAGTGCCGGGCAGTGCTTTTTCCGAATATGGGGAAGGCTATATCCGCATCTCTTATGCGTATGCTCAAGAAGCGCTGGAGCGGGCGCTTGACCGGTTGGAAGGATTTGTGGGCAAGCTGGAGAAAGAATAGAAAAGAAGCTCATTCCTTAGGGAGTGGGCTTTTTCTAGTGCAATCTATGTTCAAGTAAACTCATACAAGGGAGGTGGCCGCTTTATCTATGAAAACGTTAATTATTTATGCGCATCCCAATCACGACAGCCTTTGCTACGCATTTCTGCAGAAGGTGCTTCAGGGCTGCGAGGAGAATCCAGATTCGGCCGAGGTCCAGGTGCTCGATTTGTATGCCGAAGGGTTTGATCCGTTACTGGTTTTTAACGAGGAACAGCGCAGAAGGGATATGCACCGCAACCCGGCCCTCGAAACATACAGGCAGCAGATTACGTGGGCGGACCGGCTCGTGTTTGTTTATCCGATCTGGTGGGGCCGCCCTCCGGCCATGCTGCTCGGCTATATTGATCAAATGTTTGCGTCCAATTTCGCCTACCGGGATAAAAAAGGCCCTTTTCCGGAAGGGCTGCTGAAGGGCAAAAGCGCCGTCTGTATTTCCACCATGAAAGGTCCGGCCGGTTATCCGCTGATTTACCTGAACAATGCTCCCAAGATCCTGATGAAACGGGCTTTATTAAATTTCGTAGGCATCAAAAAGGTGAAAATGTTTGAGTTCGGCAGTATGGAGAGCCCGAAGGGCCGGCAGGCAGAGAAGCTGGAGAAGGTGTACAGATATTTTTTAAGTCATTAATTTTTTTAGCCGTTGTTTCTAAGTCGTTGTTTTCCTAAGTCGTTGTTTCTTAAGTCGCTAATTTCTCTCATAAGCAAAAAAATCCCCCTGAACAGACGTTTTCGCAAAAACGTTCTGTCCAGGGGGATCCGTGATGAAAGCTCCATTTCGATCTGTAAATCCTATTCATTCCGACGCGGCGGGCTAAAAAACCAAACCCTCAAACAAAATCCTCAAATCAGGCCTCCTGAAGCTCGGCAGCCGGTCCAAAAAACTCATAATGGATCCGGTCTTCCGGTATCCCCATTTGATTCAAGGCAACGTAAACCGTGCGCATGAACGGAACCGGTCCGCAGAAATAAAAATCGGCGGCCGGATCGGCAATCTGCCGAAGCCAGGTTTCGTCGATATACCCGGTTTTGTGGCAGCTGTCCCCTTCCAGCGGATTTTTATAACAAACATAAGAAGTCATTTGTTCGTGTTTCGCTTCAAGCTCTTCGATATGCGGCTTCATCGCATGATAACTTCCGTTTTCCGCAGCATGAATGTACGTCACCTTGCGGTGCGGCTGCTCCTTCAGCAGCGTCTCCAGCATGCTCACCATCGGCGTCAAACCTACGCCTCCGCTAATCAGTACGACAGGAGTATTCCGCTGCTGGTCCAACGTAAAGACACCCGCCGGCGAACTCACATCAACAATGCTTCCTTCCCGCACCTGATCATGCAGGTAATTGGATACAACGCCCGCCGGTTTTCCTTCCCCAGCCTCCTCGCGCCGGACGGAAATCCGGTAGACCTTTCCGCCTGGAGCCGCAGACAAGCTGTAGTGCCGGATATGCGTATAAGCCGAGCCTTCCGGCTGCACGCGCAGAGTGATGTATTGGCCTGGGAGATAAGAAGCGATCTCGCCGCCGTCCTGCGGTTTTAGATAAAAAGAAGTAATGACTTCGCTCTCCTTCACTTTCCGCTCCACCACAAAAGCCCGGTAGCCGGACCATCCCCCTTTGGCTTCTTCGGCTTCCTTGTACATCTCGGCTTCAATGCCGATAAACGCGTCGGCAATCACGCCGTAAGCCTGGCTCCAAGCTTCCATAATCTCCGGCGTTGCTGCTTCTCCGAGCACCTCTTTAATCGCGGCAAGCAGATTCTCCCCGACGATCGGATAATGCTCCGGTTTGATCTGCAGCGCCCGGTGCTTCTGAGCGATCTGCTTCACAACCGGCAAAATATTCTCCAGCCGGTCAATGTTGGCGGCAGCCGCGTAAACGGCACCGGCCAGCGCCGTCGATTGTTTGCCCTGCCGCTGGTTGGCCTGGTTGAATATATGGAGCAGCTCCGGATGAGCTTCGAACATTTTTTTATAAAAAACAGAGGTAATCGTCTGTCCATGAACTTCCAAGACCGGAACGGTCGATTTTATAATTTCTATCGTTTGCTGACTTAACATGAGGGTTCCTTCTTTCCATGGGATTCGTTAGAATACTTCAAATTTGTAATAACAAATCCATTGTAAAAAAGGACACCCTATGAAATGGTGATTATAGTCACACCTTTTAGACGGGCTGACCCGACTTCCAGGTCAGATAATCGGCTACCGTCGATACCGCCAGGCTGATCGCCTCTTCCTTTGGCTCCAGCTTGGCATGATGCAGCCCGTAAGGAGTATCTACGCCCAGCCAGAACATGAACCCGGGGATCTCCGCCAGAAAATAACCGAAATCCTCGCCCGTCATCGCTTCCGTGCATTCAAACAGCGTAACGTCCTCCCGCTGCTCAAGCCATCCCATGAACTCCCGCGTCAGCTCCGCTTCGTTATAGACTTGGCGGTAATTCGCGCCATAGTCGATTTCAGCCTGGCATTCAAAGCCGGTTTCGATGCCGGAGACCAGGTTCTCGATCCGCGATTTGATCTTCGTCATCGACTCCGCCGACAACGTGCGGATCGTACCCTCCAGCCGCGCCCGTTCGGCGATGATGTTCTGCTTCGTGCCGCCGTCGATCTTCCCGATTGTGATGACGGCCGAATCCAGCGGATCAATGTTGCGGGCGACGACCGTCTGCAGCTGGCCGACCAGTTGGCAGGCCGCAACCACCATGTCATTGGCTTTATGCGGATAAGCCGCATGCCCGCCGGTGCCGACAAGGTCGATGAACAGCTCCGACGTATTGGCGAACAAAATACCCGGGCGCGTCGCAATCGTGCCAACCGGATATTCCGGCGCGACGTGCAGCGCCACGATCTGGTCCGGCATCCAGTCCGCCAGTTCCGCGCTCTCCAGCATCGGCTGCGCCCCGCCCGGCCCTTCTTCGGCAGGCTGGAAGATGACGATAAGGTCATCGCTGATCGCATGTTCGATTTGCGCAAAATAAGTGACGATGCCCAGGCCGATCGTCATGTGCAGATCATGTCCGCAGGCGTGCATATACCCTTTATGCGTCGAGCGGAATTCATAGCCCGTCTCCTCTTCGATCGGCAGCCCGTCCATATCGGCGCGGTAGCCGAATTTGCGGCGCGGTTCGGCACCCGTGCCGGTGATTTTCACCAGAATGCCGGTTCTCCACGTCCGGATCTCCATCCGTTCCTGCGGCAGCCCCGCCAGAACATTCAGCAGATACCGCTGGGTTTTAAATTCTTCAAACCCCGGCTCCGGAATTTGGTGCAGATCGCGGCGGATGCCGATCAAAATGTTCTCTCTGTCCTTCACCCATTGGTTCATAAACGTCTTCCCCCTGTCCTATGTAGACAGAAAGCCCGGCGGTGTACGCCGAGCTTTCTAAGCTTGTTTAATTATGCAGCAGATCCAAATCCGGATTCGGCCGATTTGCAGGCTGGTTTAAATTCAGCCGTTCGCTTACAGCGTACGAAGCTCAGCCAAAATTTCCGTTTTGGATTTCGTTTTGTCATCCACTTGTTTGATCACGCGTGCAGGCGTACCCGCAACTACGGTGAACGGAGGAACATTTTCAGTCACGACAGCACCTGCGGCCACCACGGCACCTTCGCCGATGCGTACGCCTTCAAGTACAACGGCGTTAGCGCCGATCAATACGTCGTCTTCCACAACTACCGGTTGTGCGGACGGTGGCTCGATAACGCCTGCCAGCACTGTGCCAGCGCCGATGTGGCACATTTTGCCGACTTTTACGCGTCCGCCAAGGACAGCGCCCATATCGATCATGGTGCCTTCGCCGATGGATACGCCAATGTTGATCACCGCGCCCATCATGATGACGGCGTTGTCGCCAATGCTGACCATTTCACGAATGTAAGCGCCCGGCTCGATGCGAGCGTTGATGTTCTTCATATCCAGCAGCGGAATTGCAGAGTTGCGGCGGTCATTTTCCACAACATAATCTTCGATATTAGCGCTGTTAGCTTCAAGAACGCCTTGAATATCGGCCCAATCGCCAAACACAACGCCGCTGCCGCCGGTGATAAACGTCTTTACGTTCTCCCCGAACGATACAGCATCCAGATTTCCTTTAAGATATACTTTAACCGGCGTTTTCTTCTTGCTGGTTTTGATCAGATTAATGACTTCCTGCGTGTTCATTTCAGTAGGCATAGAATTGAGCAGCTCCTTTACGGCCATTTTAGGGCCCTTGACGGACAAGCCGTCCGGGCACAAACTATCTCTTTTATAGCATATAAAGGGGGTTGTCCGCAATTGAGGCAGGCTTTTCTAGCCTTAAATCTATAATCCGACTCCCTTGTTTTTTTATTTCCTCGTCATGAGTCACCAACACAATTGTTTTCCCTGCCACATTAAGGCCCTTAAGGATTTTTATCACTACCGCGGCATTTTCTTTATCCAAAGATCCGGTAGGCTCATCAGCCAAAATCAGATCACATTTTTTTAACATCAAACGGGCTAAGGCTACTCTTTGCTGTTCTCCCCCCGAAAGGGTATATACTTTTTTGTTTAACTTGTCCTCAAGCCCTACTCTCGTTAAGGCGTCGGAAATGGAGAGTTCCGATTTGGAGTCTTTCTTGATCAAATTCAAATTTTCCTTTACCGTCTTGTTATCAACCAGGGCAAAATTTTGGAATAAAAAACCTACCTTAGTTCGAAAAAAAGAAAGATGGTTTCTTTTGTCCGCCATATTCATTCCGTCTACCCAGATCAATCCCTCATCTATTTTCTCTATAGCTCCGATAAGGTTAAGCAGGGTTGTTTTCCCGCAGCCGCTGGGTCCTGAAATTATTACAAATTCGCCAGTTTCAATCGTTAGGTTTAAGTCCTGGAATAATACTTTATCTTCAAACGATTTGCTCAAATGTTCAATCTTGATCAAGAGATGCTTCCTCCTTTCAATATTTTTTGAAGCTGTTGTTTTTCCACTTTTCGGATATAAAAGAGAATAACCAGAACTTCAGAGAACAGGATAACTCCCCCTCCCAATACCAGATAAATAGATGAGCCTACCCCTATTAAAAAAGCCCCGGTCACAGCAATCCCCAGGCTTATGAACGTAGTAATCAAAGTAAGGAGGAGAATTTTTCTGTTTTTTTGCCACAAGCTGTAGCCAAGAATCTTTTTTATAGAAAGTTCCATGGCGTGGACTTCATATTCCAACTTAATGATCGAAAGGATAATGATAAATTCCAGAAATAAAACAAGGGCACTAAATACAGCATTAATATATAAGAGGTGTTTTGCGCTACTCCAGCTTTCATTAAACCTGGCTAAAACATTTGATTTTGCAAATATGGCGTTAGACTCAGTTAAATGGTGCTCTTGAATAAAGGAGTTAAACTGTTCGTCAGAGATGTTATACATAATTTCATAGATGTAGTTAGCTCTGCTCGGATCAAAGGGTAAGGGCCGTTGTTCTGGAGAAATATTATTAAGAATAAGGATTGGATTATTTAAAAGATCGCTCCCATAAATAGAGTTCTGATTTATCGCTACAAGATTCGCATCGTCATGATAGTAAAGCACTTCATAGTTATCCTTAATCTCCTGATTCTCAAAAAATGTGAACTCATCTATTAAGTGGTCCAGAATCCCTTTTTCATGCTCAAGCACGGCGGGCAAAACAAAATAAATATCCTGATCCCCGTCGAGGTTTTTCAGTTCTTTAATATGATTGGACAAATAAGGAACCGCATTCCTGTTGGCCATAAGCGTTGGCGTTGAAGTTCCCAAAGGTTCGTGGACGACGGATAGCAATATAGCATTCGCTTTACTAAAGTACCTGGTATAAAAATCGGTTTGCAGCTTTTCGCTTTCGGTAAACATAGGATCACCTTCGCCATTGCTATTCATCACCGGTCTATACCGGGTAGTGATGTAAGAGTAGCTTGAGTGTTCTTTGAAAAACGGCTTTTGTTTATAAAGACTGTAGGATTCAAATATAACCACCAAATTACTGGATATAACAAATACGGTAAGGATAACCGTAAACAGCTTTAAGCCATAATTGACGCCAAGAAGTCTTCTTGACTCAGCTTTAGTATTAGAGAATGCTTCTCTTATTTGATAAGAACGTGCAATTAGATACATTAGGGAATTTAACAATAAAAGTGCTATAAAGCCAAAAATAGAAATATGTATAGACAGAAAAAGGGAAGTAATATTTCCAAGCATAAAGAACAGGAGAACAAAAATAACCGTGTAACATAAAGTGTCCGTAATTATATTTTTTAAGATAAGGGCGACTGAATGTTCTCCCATGGTTATACGGATCAAATTCTCTTTCTTTTGGTAGATGACATCATAATAAGTCAAGACCAGTACAACGATAATCATCAGCAACCAGATCCCGATAATCGTATATGAGGTGTCATGATCGGCCGAGCCTTCTTGAGGAAAGTTCCCTGCATATTTGTCGATCAGTTCTGTTTTAAATTGTTCGGATTGAACGCTTGTGCCGATGAGATAGAAATCATGGATATTTTCAAGCCCCTGAATCTGCTCCAAAGGATAGAAATGAAATTGAACATCCCCTAAAAACAAACTTTTATATTCTTTAGCATGAATAGACGAGGTTTGATTAATTTCCTTCTCCGTTCCCGGTGAACCATAGATTTTGAATTCGGTTAGACCTTCATTTGTAGTTTTGATAAAAGTAAAAACTTCAACATCATTATTTAGGGCAGACTTAAGAATATCGTTTTTCATATCCTGTTCTTGTTGACCGTACTGTAAATATAGGGTCGTATAGCGATAGGGACTGGTGAAATTCTCCAGACGGAAAATTTGGCTTTCCCCGATAAGTAACGCGCCAATGAAGAATACCCATAAACAAATGGAATACTTGATCAACTTCACTAAGAAACCTCCAATGTGAATGGTCGCATCGCCCCAATCTCACATGGCTGAGGCGATGCCAGAGCTATAAACTTAATAATTTTTTAGAAAGCTTTGAAAATGGCTGGCCAGCTAGTGAATCCTTCCGCTTCTCTTACTATAATTTAAATGCTAGAATATTCTACGACTATTTTGTAAAAATGTAATTTAAAATCCATGAACAGAAAAATTAAAGAGCTAAGCGAGAACCGTCCGCTTAGCTCCTTAATTTCTTTTAAATAACATTCTGATTTATTGCTGAAGGTGCTTCAAAATTCACTTTTTGGGACACCTTCTGCTATTATGCCGGCATTGCGCATCAGGATTCGATCAAACCTTTCTCGACAAGGAAATCATGGGCTACTTGATCTTCCTTTAATCCCTCGATGTCCACTTTCCCGTTCAAATCCTGCATATCTTCTTCCGTAATGGAATCATTCATTGTCTTTAACACATCGGCAATCTCCGGATATTGATCCAGCGTGTCCTGGCGTATGATGGGGGCTGCATAATACGGCGGGAAAAATTGTTTATCATCCTCCAAAATAACCAGATCATTAGCTTTAATTTGGGCATCTGTAGAATAGGCATTCGTTACGTCGGTTTCTCCGCCTTTGATCGCTTGATACATGATGCCGTGATCCATACCTTTTGCTGTTTTAAAGTTCATATTATACAGCTTTTGTATACCCGGGTAACCGTCGTCCCGGTCCAGAAACTCAAATTCTACGCCCAGAACCAAATCAGGGGATACTTTGGCAAGATCGGAGTATGTCTTCAGATTATACTTCTCGGCGGTACCCTTGGTTACAGCCAGGGTATACGTATTGTTAAAGCCAAGCGGGTCAAGGAAGACCAATTTATCCTGTTTAACCAGTTCTCTTGCATGCTCCAGCGTTTCCTCCGCCGTCCCTGTTTTCTCTTGGTAGTAGTTGGCTACAACTGTTCCTGTGTAATCGGGATAGAGCTGAATTTCATTATTCTTCAGAGCCGTCCAGACAACGTTGGAACCTCCCAGGTTCAGCTTCCTGTTCACCTTGATGTCCGTCTTGGCTTCGATCAGCTGAGCCATCATCTCGGCCACCAATATGTTTTCGGTGAAGTTCTTGGAACCTATCGTAATTTCTTTGCCGCTGTTCGCACCGGCCGTATCTTTAGAGCTTCCACAAGCAGCCAGAATAAGGATTAAAGACATAAGGATGGCTGAGGAACTAAATAACTTTTTATAAAAAGGGTTCATCGTTATTCCTCCAAACGGTTTCAGATAGATAAGACTATCAAGGATGATTAAACTTTCAGTCCTTTTGGTGTTGTTAATTTCTCAAGCAGCCCCAATAAATAATCAATGAGGATAGCCAGCAAGGCAGCCGGGACTGCACCGAGCAGCGTCAGCGCTTCGATATTTCTCTGTATGCCGAGGAAAATAAACTCCCCAAGCCCCCCGGCTCCAATAAATGCGGCCAGTGTGGCTGTACCGATATTAATGACCGTAGCCGTTCGAACCCCTGCCATAATGACACTCATAGCAAGCGGCAGCTGAACGCGGAACAGGATCTGCCTGCTCGTCATCCCCATCCCCCGTGCTGCCTCCACGACAGCCTTATCCACATCGGTAATTCCGGTATAAGTATTTCGGATGATGGGAAGCAAGGAGTAGAGGAATAGAGCGGCAACTGCAGTGTTCATGCCAATCCCGAAGAAGGGAATCATAAAACCTAACAGGGCAAGACTCGGAATCGTCTGCAGAATTCCGGCTGTCCCCAGCGTAATGCCCTTCAGGCGGGGAACACGCGTAATACAGATGCCTAAGGAGATGCCTACAAGGATCGCAAAAATCATGGAAAGAAATACGAGTTCGATATGGATCAACAGCGCGGATATTAAATCCTGCCATCTGCTGTCAAGCTGCTGAATGATTTGCTGCATAAGCGACTTCTGATTCATGCCCCAACCTCCTTCTGCCCGTCAGACCATTGTGCAGTGAAGGCGGTAAGCAGACTGCTCCGGGTAACAACTCCCTTGATTGTGCCTTCGTGATCGACAACGGGAATGATGCCGTAAGGGGCTTTGCCGATTAACAGCAGCGCTTCCTTGGCGGTTGCCGTTTCTTCCAGGACGATCGCCGGCGGATGTGTAACTTCGCCGATGGTTTCATGATGATCCAGTCCGGCCACTACATCGTAAGCTGAAGCTATGCCAATCAGTTTATTGCTGGAATCGCAGACAAGAAGAGTATCTATCTTTTTCTGCCTCATGTAAGCAAGTGCTTTGCCCAGATTTCGGTCCGGTAAGGTAAAGGAAGGATTATCGCGCATAACGGAATGAACAGGGATATATTCGGGGTTTTGAAAAATTCTATTCTTCCCAATAAAATCTTCAACAAACGCATTCGCTGGCTGACTTAAAATTTGCTCAGGAGAATCTAATTGCACCAGCTCCCCGTCTTTCATGATAGCAATCTTATCGCCAAGCTTCAGAGCTTCATCCATATCATGGGTAACAAAAACAATGGTCTTCTTTACTTCTTTCTGAAGTCTAAGCAGCTCATCCTGCAGTTGTTCCCGAGTGATCGGATCAAGGGCTCCGAAAGGTTCATCCATTAAAATAATGTCAGGTTCACCGGCTAACGCTCTTGCAACGCCTATACGCTGCTGCTGGCCGCCGGACAACTGTTTGGGGTACCTGGAGGCATAAATTTCGGGGTCAAGTCCTACGAGGCGAAGCATATCTTGGACTTTCTGATGCTTCCGCTTCTTCTCCCAGCCTTTCAGCTGAGGAATAAGTCCAATATTATCTTCAATGGTGTAATGAGGAAACAGCCCTACCTGTTGAATGACGTACCCGACGTCTCTGCGGAGCTTATCCGGGTTCTGAAGATTGACATCTTTATCATGAATGAATATGTTCCCGGATGTGTGTTCAATCAGGCGATTGATCATTTTCATCGTGGTTGTTTTGCCACAACCGCTCGGGCCAATCAGAACCAGAATTTCACCCGCAGCGATTTCAAAATTCAAATCTTTCACAGCCACATGTCCGTTTGGATACCGTTTTGTAACATGTTCAAATTTAAGCATGGCACTCTCCCTTCTACACTTGCTTTCAGAGTTGGCGTTAGCCCTAAGTGTATGTCTTTTAATATAACAGACCCCCATCCAACTGACAACCTTATTCGTAAATGTAAATTGTATGTTAATAAGTGGTAATGTTTGCGCATGAAAAAACCAGATCCCTTTGGATCTGGCTCATCGTGCTTTACTCGCGCTTTACTCGTACTTTACTGGTTGGGCTCTTTTTTATTGATAAAAACTTCCGTTCTCTCGTTCATTTTGTCATCCCCGACGGCTATGATAATGTCATTTTCTCTGAGCACCACATGCGGTCCTGGAGATATCGTAATTTCGGTGCCTCTCCGCAAGGCAATAATGGTTGCCCCTGTGTTTTGCCAAAACTGCAGGTTGCCAATCGTCTTCCCTACGACATGAGAATGTTCTTGAATTTTGATTTCAACGGGTTGGTAAGGCTTCAAATTCTGGAGCCTGTCTGACGCCTCCATAATTTGGTGCACTAGCTCCTCAAACTTCCGGTCCATTTGTTGCTTCTCTTCAAGCAACTGCTGCAGATCCCTCTTTAACGAATGGGCAGTCTTTAATTGGTTATTACGAATCGTGTATTCAAGAGCTTTCTGGTCCGAAAGGACAATGATCTCCTTGCCTTGGGAGACGGACACGATGTTCTCATCTTTAAGCAAAGCGACGGCCTTACGGATGGTTTCAGGAGATACATGATAGTGGCTGGCTAGTAAGGAGCGGCCTGAAATCTTGCTATTCAAAGGGAATTCCCCTCTGACAATTCTTCCAGCAATATCAAGTGCAATTGTTTTATATCCCGCTTTTTCCTGCAAAATCCATTCTCTCCTTAGTCGAGGTTCTGCCTGAATCCATCAGACAACCCAAATTCCTAATAAAATTATATCCGTTTTACTTTACGTGAAACCAGCCGCACCAAATCCAGCGTCAGCACCGACAAATATGCGGACGCAGGATAAGCGAGATACCGCGGTTCCCATTGTGGATTAAACTTCTCCTTGTATTTCCGAAGGCCCTTAAAGCCATACCAGTGGCCACCGTGCTGGAACACAAGACCGGCCAGCCGCTCCTCGCGCAGTGCCCTATCCTTCTGTCCTACGCTGGACAGCGGTGCATTTCCCAGATTAAATACCTTGTAGCCGTTCTCCTTAGACCATTCCAGCAGCCGCACGAACAGGTTGTCCATCGTGCCGTTCGGTACGCCTGGGCTGTGCCGCATCAAGTCAATCGATACCGTCTCTCCCCCATCATAGGAAGGGGCAATCGAAGCGAAGGCAATGACAGAGCCTTCCGGATTCTTCAGCAGCGCCAGCGGCGCTTCCTGGAGGTAAGCCGGTTCAAACCAGCCCAGCGAGAAACCTTTCTCCTGGCGGCCTTTCAACCAGGCATCGGAGATCCCTTTCAGCTCCTCCAGGAGTTTGTCCCCATACGGAGGATTTGCAACCTCAAAAGTATAGCCTTCCCGTTCAAAGCGATTTCGGACGCTGCGCAGATCTGCGTTCCTCCGGCCGGCTAGCGAGAAATCATCTACATGAATCAGCGCTTCTTCCCCCAGCTTGAAGAACCGGCAGCCATTGTCATGGTAAAGGGGTAGATAGGCCGGCGTAACCTGGTAAAATACGACCGACAAGCCGTAAAGATCGGCATAATGCTGGAATTCCGCAATGGCGGCGGATACCAGCTCTATTTTTCCAAGCGGATCCCCCAGCACCACCAGTTTATCCCTCACTTTGGAATAAGGCAGCAGCACTTCTCCATCCTGGGCCCAATAAAAGCTTTTATCACCGGCGAACAGCATATGGGTCAGCAGATTGCCTTTATGGTTCCTCAGGTATTCACGCAGCCGTTCAAGCTCCTCGGGGCTTGCACCTTTTACTTTCAGACTGCCCGGCCGTAAGGAAAAGATCAGGACCAGCACAATCCAGGCCCCTACCAGACCTATGGCCGTGTTGACCGCATACGCCCGGCCCGGCATCCGGCCGATTAACGGTTCTTTCAAATGCAGATGCTTAAAGAAGCTGTAATGAATATGGCTTCCAAGCCAGTAATAAATAAAAGCAATGACCACGGAGATCACCAGCCATAACACCACGGACCGGCGGATGATCGGAGCTCCGCTGCGGTAGAAACGTCCCCGGGAGATCCAGAGCATCAGCGCAACCAGCAGCAGAAAGACGGCTTCCTCGTAATCAAAAGCTTTCGTAAATGTAAACACCGCGCCGGCCAGCAGCATGATGCTGGTCCAGACGTAAGCCTGCCGCACCCGGAGCGAAATGCCGCGGGAAAGCACCACCAGCACAAAGCCGACAATAACGGAAAGCTGGTGCGACAGGTGCATAACCGGCATAGACAGGATTTCCTGCGACATCCGGATGCGATACAGCAGCCCCGGCGTCGCTGCGGACAGCAGCAGGATCAGACCGCTGAGCAGCACCAGTTTGCCAAGCGCCCATACGCCCAGATCGCTCAGAAACCGAAACTGTCCCGGCCAGCCCCACAGCTTCTGCCAATAGGTAAGCGGAACCTCAAGCAGCTGCCGTTCCTCCTCCTCGGGACTGGCTCTCCGTCCCCGAAAGCCCAGCTCGAAGATCGAAAGAATCAGACCGATACACCAAGGGATGATGTAATAGAAAAATCGGAACAGCACGATGACCGCCAAGGCCCTTTCAGCCGGAAAACCCATCAGTTTCGTGCCAAGCAGCACGGTCAGGTCGAAAGCCCCGACGCCTCCCGGCGCCATGCTCAAGATGCCGCCGACCGCGGCGACCGTGTACAAACCAAGCATTTCCCGCCACGTAACGCCCCCCAGCACGTAATGTGCGATCAGGGAGAACGTCAAGCCGGCAAACAGCCATTCCACAAAAGAAGCCCCGATGGCTTCCAGAATCGTCCGCCAGGGAAACAAATCTTGGCCTTGCTTATGGAACCACTTCGCAAACAGCTTCGTCCGCTGCAGGGCGACAAACAAGGGCAGGTAAAGAGCGATGGCCCAAACGGCCAAGTTGATCCATTTATGCTCGTGCAGCAGCGCTTTGGCTTCAAACAAGCCGAAGATTTCGAGCCAGGCCATGACGGAAAGTCCGTTTAGCACAACCGGTGATAAAAAGACAACTCCGGCCGTGATCGACGCCATCGGCACGCCGCTTTTTTTATAAAGCAGCGTCCTGACGCCCGCCCCGGTCAACCCGGCGAAACCGAGCAGGTTGTTGAAGGTGTTCGAGATCCAGGAATATCGGAAAGTTTTTCCTGCGCTTACCTGGAAACGGAACTGACGCCGGATCACAAAGTCGTAACACGACATCACCGCCACGGAAACAAGCGCAAGGCTGAAAATTTCAGCCAGCGCTCCGGGCGGTATCCGTCTCAGCTCGGCTACCATGACGCCAAGGCGGACTTTTTTCAATTCATGCTGCCCGGCCCAAACCACCAAACCGAAGATCAAGACAGGGATCAAGATCCGGACGGTTTTGGTCTGAAAGGCAGCCATCAGGAACCGGACGATGCGTAGACGGGCCAGCTTGTCTTTCACCCTATCCTTCCTTTCTGGGGAAAATGAACCGAAGGACTTCCGTTTCCCATACGATTCATTTTTTTCAAATTTCCTATTTAACCTTTGTGCATCTTAAACTCCAGGAACAGCTCGTTATAATGACCGAGCATGCGTTTGCCGAGGTTTTTGTAAACCTCGAGGTTATTGGTCACTTCAGCCGAAGGATAAAACCGGGTATCGCCCGAAATGTCCTCGGGCAGCAGCTTCAGCGCCCCCTGGTTTGGCGTGGCGTAGCCGACGTATTCGGCGTTCTGCGCCGCTACGTCCGGCTCCAGCATGAAGTTGATGAACTTGTGCGCACCGTCCAGGTTTTTCGCCGTTTTCGGGATCACCATATTATCGAACCAAAGGTTCGAGCCTTCTTTCGGAACCACGTAATCGAGCGTGTCGTTCTCGTCCATGATTTCCGCGGCATCGCCGGAAAAAACGACGCCCGCTGCGGCTTCGCCGTTCGCGAGCAGCATTTTGATCTCGTCGCCGACGATCGCTTTGACGTTTGGCGACAGCTTTTCCAGCTTGCGCAGCGCTTCCTGGAGATGGTCCTCGTTTGTATCGTTCAGGGAATAGCCGAGGCTGTTCAGGGACATGCCCATGATTTCACGCGCCCCGTCGGTCAGCAGCACGTTGTTCTTCAGCGCCGGATTCCAAAGGTCGTTCCAGCTGTTGAACTCGATACCCTTGGTCAGCTCGGGATTATAAACGATGCCGACTGTCCCCCAGAAATAAGGCACCGAATATTTATTGTCCGGGTCGAAATCCAGGTTCAAGAATCGCGGATCGATTTTGGACAAATTCGGGATTTTGCTGTGGTCGATCGGGAGAAGGAGGTTTTCCTCCTTCATTTTGTCGATGGCATAGTCGGACGGCACCGCGATATCAAACGTGGTTCCGCCCTGCTCGATTTTGGTGAGCATGGCCTCGTTGGAGTCGAACGTTTGATAGATAACGGTGATTCCGGTTTCTTGTTCAAACCTCGTAATCAGGTCAGGGTCGATGTAATCGCCCCAGTTATAGATCGTAAGCGTGTTGGAGCCGGAATAACCCTGGCTGGAATTTAGCTTGGCCGCAAGCGCCATCAGTCCGAAAGCCACGATTAACACGACTGCAAAAATACGGGTCAGCTGTTTCATTCAGGCACCCCCAATTCCGCCGCAGGTTCTTTGCTGCGTTTGCGCGTGCTGCTCCGGGACACCAAATAGTAGCCGACTACAAGGACTACGGTCAGCAGGAAAATCAGCGTGGAGAGCGCGTTGATCGACAAGGACACGCCCGCCCGGGCCCGCGAATAAATTTCGACGGATAACGTCGAGTACCCGCTGCCGGTCACGAAGAAAGTCACCGCAAAATCGTCCAGGGAATACGTAAGCGCCATAAAAAATCCGGACAAAATCGCCGGGCTGATAAACGGCAAAATGACCTTCATCAGCACGTCCCGGCTGCTTGCGCCTAGGTCGCGCGCAGCATCCACCAGCGTCGGGCTCATCTCCTGCAGACGCGGCAGAATCATCAGCACGGCAATCGGCACGCTGAACGCGATATGCGACAGCAGCACCGAGGTAAAGCCCAGCTTGATCCCGGCAATCGTAAACAGAATGAGGAACGAGGCGCCGATGATGACGTCAGGACTGACGATCAGCACGTTGTTGAGCGACAGGATCGTATTTTTCACCCGTTTCCGGCGAATCCGGTCAATAGCCAAAGCGCCCACAATCCCGATGATCGTAGCGATCGCAGAGGACAGCAGCGCAATGACCAGCGTATTGATCACGATGATGATCAGGCGGGTGTCATGAAAGACCTCGCTGTACCATTCGAGCGTAAACCCTTCAAAGCCGTGCATATTGCCGCCGCTGTTGAAGGAGTAATACATCAGATAGAAGATCGGCGCATACAGCACCACAAACACGATAAACAGATAAACCTTGCCGAGCTTGTTTTTCTCAGTCATTTCCGCACCTCTCTTCCGCCGCCGAGCACCGGCATCAGCACCGCCATGATCAGAATCAGGAAGACGGCTACCGTCGAGCCCATGCCCCAATCCTGCGTGACCAGAAAGTGCTGCTCAATCGCCGTGCCCAGCGTGATCACCTTGTTGCCTGCAATAAGCCGGGTCAGCATAAAGAGGGACAAAGCCGGAATAAAGACGGCCATACAGCCGGAACGGACGCCGGACAACGTCAGCGGAAAAATCACCCGCCGCAGCGTGACAAAACTCGACGCTCCCAGGTCGCGGGAAGCCGCAATCAGCGTTGGATTAATGTCCTCCAGGGCGTTAAAGATCGGCATGATCATAAACGGGATAAAAATATAAACGGACACAAACACAAAACTAAAATCATTAAACAAAATCTGATGTTCGCCAAGACCGATCGCTTTAAAAAGCGAATTGACCGGCCCGTAAGTGCCAAAGATGCCAATAAATGCATAAGCCTTCAGCAGCAGGTTGATCCAGGTCGGCAAAATGATCAGCAGCAGCCACAGCTGCTTATGTTTGGTCCGCGTCAGCGCATAAGCCGCCGGGTAAGCGACCAGCAGCGAGAATAACGTAATGAGCAGCGCATACCAGAACGAGCTCAGCGTCATCCGCAAATAAACGGGCGTAAAAAAATTCGCGTAATTGGAGAAGGTGAAATGCCCTTCAATATCAAACAACGAATAATACGCGACCAGAACCACGGGCAGGGCGACAAACAGCACCATCCACAAATAATAAGGGATGAGGTACAATCCGCGGGAATTACGTGACATGGCCGGATACCTCATAGGATTCCAGGCGTTTATCAAACTCTTCTTCGGTTTCTCCGAATCTCATGACATGGATCGCTTCCGGTTCGAACTGGAGGCCGATCATGCTGCCCGGCTCCGCCCGTTTGGTGGAATGCACCAGCCATTCCTGGCCGGACTCGTCATAACAGCTGATCTCATAGTGCACGCCGCGGAACAGCTGGGTGTCCACCTTGACGCGCAGCTTGCCCTGTTCCAGCGACGTAATTTCAAGGTCCTCCGGACGGATCACGATCTCTACGTTTTCGTTCGGACGGAGACCCTGGTCCACGCATTCGAAACGGCGTCCGTTGAATTCCACCAGGTTATCTTCGATCATCACCGCAGGCACGATATTGGACTCGCCCACGAAATCCGCCACAAACCGGTTGATCGGCTCATCGTAAATGTCGTTTGGCGTCCCGCTCTGCTGGATCACACCCTGGTTCATGACAAAAATTTCGTCCGACATCGCCAGTGCTTCCTCCTGGTCGTGCGTAACGAAAATAAACGTAATGCCCAGCCGCTGCTGCAGCTCGCGCAGCACGTACTGCATCTCGGTTCTGAGCTTCAAATCCAGCGCGGACAACGGCTCGTCCAGCAGAAGAACCTCAGGTTCGTTTACGATGGCCCGGGCAATGGCGACGCGCTGCCGCTGGCCGCCTGACATTTCCGTGATCTGGCGTTTCTCGTAGCCCTCCAGGTTCACCAGGCGCAGCGCTTCGCTGACCTTCTCTGAAATGACGTCGTTTTTCATCTTTTTGATGCGCAGCCCGAAAGCCACGTTCTCATATACATTCAAATGGGGAAACAAAGCATAGTCCTGAAAAACCGTGTTGACCTGCCGCTCGTTCGGCGGGACTTGGTTGATAACGGCTCCGTTCAAATAAATCGAGCCTTGCGAAGGTTCAATGAATCCGGCGATCAGACGCAGAATCGTTGTTTTTCCGCAGCCTGACGGACCGAGCAGCGTATAAAATTTGCCGCGTTCTATTTCAAAGCTGACTTCCTTCAGCACGGGCTCGTCCTGATCGTACTGCTTGGTCACCTGATCGAAGCGGATGATGGCGTTCTCTCCCATAACAGCCTCCCTTGTCTCTTTAATCATTTCTATATTTTACCCAACATTCGTCAGGAATGATACTGGATTATACATAATTCGACGCGTGGTTTCCGCACGGTCCGGCTCTTGTTCACCGCTCTTTCGTTCAGCTTCACCGGTTTGCTTTTGCCAATTGTTTCAATAAGCGCAATAATAAGAGATATTCGAAGTTTCGAAGGGAGCTGTCTGATTTTGAGAGAAGAAATGGTGAAACGTTTTATATCCTACGTTAAAGTGGATACGCAATCCAACGATGAAAGCGAAACCTGCCCCTCCACGCCCGGGCAGCTGACGCTGGCCCGCCAGCTGGCGGACGAGCTGAAAGCGATCGGCATGGCCGAAGTGACGATGGACGACAACGGCTACGTCATGGCCACCCTGCCGGCCAACACGGACAAGGAAGTCCCGGTCATCGGTTTCCTCGCGCATGTGGATACGGCAACTGATTTTACGGGAGCAGGCGTTAATCCGCAAATGATTGAAAACTTCGACGGCAGCGACATTGTCCTGAACCAGGAGCTGAACGTTGTTTTGTCCGCCAAGGATTTTCCGGAGCTGCCAAGCTATAAAGGCCACACGCTGATTACCACGGACGGCACTACGCTGCTCGGCGCGGACAATAAAGCCGGCGTAGCCGAAATCATGACGGCGATGGATTACCTGATTCAGCATCCGGAGATCAAACACGGAAAAATCCGCGTAGCCTTTACGCCGGACGAGGAAATCGGCCGAGGGCCGCACAAATTCGACGTAGCCGCTTTTGGCGCGAAATACGCCTATACGATGGATGGCGGGCCGCTCGGCGAGCTGGAATATGAAAGCTTTAATGCGGCCGGCGCCAAAATTACGATTAAAGGCACCAATGTGCACCCGGGTACGGCAAAAAATAAAATGGTCAACTCCATCAAAATCGCCATGGAGCTCCAGCAGAAGCTTCCGGCCGAGCAGACTCCTGAATTGACCGAAGGCTACGAGGGATTCTATCACCTGCTGGGCATCACGGGCGATACGGAGCAGACGAAGGTCCAATACATCATCCGCGATTTTGACCGCCAGGAATTCGAGAACAAAAAAGCTTATTTGACCAAGGTCGTGGACGAGCTTAAAGCCAAATACGGCTCCGAGCGCATCATGCTTGACCTGCATGACCAGTATTACAACATGAAAGATAAAATCGAGCCTGTAAAAGGCATCGTCGACATCGCTTACCAGGCGATGGAGTCGCTCGGCATCAAGCCGATCGTTAAACCGATCCGCGGCGGCACGGACGGTTCCCAGCTGTCCTATATGGGACTGCCTACCCCAAATGTGTTCACCGGCGGCGAAAACTATCACGGCAAATTCGAATACATCTCGGTAGACAATATGGAAAAAGCCGTTCAGGTCATGCTGGAAATCATTCGGCGTTTTGAACAAAATCCGGGGGTATAGGCTATAGGCAGTCGCCTTCCTTTTGCCAATTACATACATTGAATTAAATGTAAAGTTGCATAAGGAGGAGTAAATCGTTTGCCTACTTACCCGGAAGGGCCCTTTAACCACTGGGTCATGTTTATCAGTCCGAATCCGGCCACGAGCTTCAACCCGAAAATATCGGAGCCGCAGATCGAAGAGGGGGTATTTGTGGGCCCCTTCTCAAGCGTCATCGGGGATGTAACCGTCAAAACCGATACGTTTATCGCACCCAATGTCAGCATACGCGCCGACGAGGGCACACCCTTTTATATCGGGGAAGGCAGCAACCTGCAGGACGGCGTCATTCTTCATGGCTTGAAAGAAGGGCGAGTACAGGTTAACGGGCAGCCTTATTCGATCTATATGGATCGTTCCGTCACTGTTGCGCACGGGGCAATCATCCATGGGCCTGCCTTCCTAGGGGAAGGGGCGTTTGTTGGCTTTCATTCGCTTGTGTTTCAGGCCATCGTCGGAAAAGGCACCTATATCTCCAATAACGCAATCGTTTCGAGTAAGGTAGTTATCGGAGACAACCGGTTTGTTCCGCCTGGCGCGGTGATCGACAAGCAGCAAAAGGCGGATGAGTTGTGTCTCATCCCCTCGGATGCGGAAGAGTTCGCCAAGGAAGTTCAACGGGTCAACCGTGAATTTGCGGCAAGCTATCCGCTCCTGTTCGGCAAGCATCGCTGCACGTGCGGGCTGGCCTGCGGCGCCCTTTAACCGGCCCTTTTGAAGCTTCATAAGAACGACAAAGGACACCCTCGCGGGTGTCCTTTGTTTCGCTTCGAGCAGTTTTTCCCACACCTTCAGTAAACGGAGGCTGAACTCCGCCAAGCAGATGATTAAATCACCAGTTATTACCCGATACCCGGTTGACGGTGAAGTTCGGGGATTTGTTTTCGCCGTAAATAGCCGCAATGCCAGGATTATTCACTTTGACATTGGTGAAGCTGGCTCCGCCGATCACAGGTCCCTGCCCGTCTTCGGCTTTGGCAACCAGCTTGATGCCGTAGCGGGCCGGGTTGTTGATCATAATGTTCTCCAGGCGGATATTCTGCATCGGCAGATTCTCCGGCGATTTGGATTGGAACATCAGACCGAAATAAACCGGGTTGTTGATGTCGACGTTTTTCACGAGGATGTTCTTCAAATCCCTGTCGCCGCCGAAGAACCAGATGGCTCCGAAGTTCTGATAATCGTTGATCTTGTCGTCGGCTCCGACACTGGTCCAGAAGTCCCCGCCGGTGCGGTCCAGCGTAACCCCGTCGATGACGGTGTCAATGGCGCCGAATCCCAAGGTGTTGTATCCGAAGCTGAGGCTGCTGACGGTGAGCCCCGGATAAGTGAGCGTATCCGCGCCGTACAGGTTCTGGAACAGGTTATCCTGACCGCCGTAAACCGCAAAAGCTGCGGCACGTCTCACGTTGGTGGCGGTCAGGTTGGTGTACTTGTTGCCTACGTTGTAAGAACCGCCGGCATCGATGGCGCTGAACAGGGCAAAGGAATCGTCCCCGGTGGCGCGGGCATAGTTGTTGTCGATGATGTTGTAGGACGATCCGTTGGTCATGTTGATGCCGTCTGCAAACATGTTTTTGATCCGGTTGTTCTTGAACGTATTGTGGGAAGAGTTCACGCCCCAATACAGGCAGACAAAATGTTCGGCCCAGATGTTTTCGATCGTCACGTTCTGCATGCCGTTGCCGTCAATGAACTTGCCAGGTCCGTCCTGCCGGTAAACATAGTTGCCCCAGGCGGACAGATCCCTGATCGTAGAGCCGTTTGCGGCGGAACTGATATTAAATCCGACGTCCGTATTCGTCTGATCCTGCGGTGCCGTCAGTTTGGTGTACCATGGGCCTGCGCCGATAATTTCGGTTGCCCGGCCGTACAGGAAGATTTTATTCGAAATCGTCCATTCGCCGGCAGGAATGAAGATCCCTTTTTTAGTCGGATCTTGGCGGAATTCGGTCAGCGCCTGCTCAATGGATTTGGAAGCCGAAACCTGAACATATTTGCTCGGATCCGGGTTGGCGGCAGGCGGAGCGACGTTTTCCGTCTCGATCATGTCCACATAAATCCATGGAACGTCCCCGGCGTCCTTTTGAATTTTGATTTTCGTTCCGGCCGGATACACCTGATCCAGCATCAGCTGCGAATCCTCGTACAGCCAGTAAGCCTTGGAGCCGGAATTGTCGTAGCCAAGACGTCCAAGCGTTGAAGGCGTTGCATACAGGTAAGAGAACTTGGAGGTCACCTTAAAGCTGCCTTTATCAACGCCGTTGGCGTACACGCTTACCGTACCGGTGGTATTTTCGGCGACGGCATTGCGCAGCACAAACGCATTAGCCGGCGAAGTCAGCGTAAATTCCACGTATTCACCGGTAGCATCGAGATAAACGGCCGAACGGCCGGAAGCTTCACCGGCAAAGTCGCCCGGCGTAAAGTTCGGAGCCAGCTTCGTCCCGTTAGTGTTGTTCGCGGAAGACTCCGCTTCCAGAATGGTGAACGGCATATTTGCGCCCCGGCCTGAATACAGGCTGGAGGTGCTGGTGTTATTCGCCTGTTTGACCGCGGCTTCGTTGGCATCCGGAGCGATCGTTGTCGTGACAGTGTAGCTGCCGTTAACCGCCGTCCAGGTTCCTGCCGTTACGTTCGCGGACGCTCCTGCAGCCAGGCTTCCGTTATAAGTGCCGTTAAAGGTTTGCAGGGTGGCTCCTGCGGCGTTCTTCAGCACTACCGTGATAGCGTGGGCGCCGCTTGCGGAGGCGATATTCCCTTGGTTTTTGAGGTTCACGGTGAAGGTAACGGTATTGCCCGCGCTTGGATTGCCGGGCGTCCATGATGTCGTCCCGATCAGGTCGGCGCTTTGCACCTGGCCTATGACAAGCTGCGAAGGATTCGTAAAGCTGTTGTTCGAATCATTCGTTTCAATCACGGTATTGCTTTCGTCGACCTTGGCGGTCACCGCATAAGTTCCGGCATCTTTTGGCCCGATGTTTGCGGAGACATTCGCTGTAGCGCCTGGGGCAAGCGCACCGACGGAGGCCGTTCCGGCCATAGTGGTGCCGAGATAGAAGTTTACGCTGGTAGCCGCGGAGGCAACCGTGCCGATGTTCTGAACGGTAGCGTTAAGCGTGAGGGCACTGGTCTCAATCGGTGAGGCCGGAGACCAGGAAGCGCCGGTTACCGTCAAGTCCGGGTTAGGGGCCGGCGTGCCGATAATCTGGAATTCGGCAACTTGCCCGCCCGGCGCTCCCGAGTTGGCCGTAAACCGGAGCTGCAGGCTGCTCGCAGTCGCATTTACGGGAATCGTTACCGTATTTTGCGAAGCGGGGTTAAACGTATAGGAGGCGGCGGAGACCAAATTGGTGAAAGCCGCCGAGTTTTGATCATGCCCAAGCACCTGAATCGTTTGCGTGCGTGTAGCCCAGGCGCTGGCCGGATTCAGCTTGAGCACAATCGATGTGACACTGGCGTTGGCGCCAAGGTCCACGGTGAGCGTGCTTGGATGTCCGCTGCCTTCCCAATAGGTGTTCACATCGTTATCGTTGGCATTGACCGCAACAAAAGTAAACGTGGAAGAAGAGGCCGTAATGGTTTTACCGATCGCAAGGTTCGATCCGTTGCCGCCGCCCGAGCCGTTCCGGGTCACGGAATTGCTTGGAGCGGATGTATTGCCTGCAGCGTCCTTGGCGATCACGTAATAGGTAACCGTCAAGCTGGCCGGCTGCGTATCGGAAAAAGTGACCGTCGATCCGTTTACGCTGCCGCGAAGCTGGTTGTTCGCGTAGATATCGTATCCGGTGACGCCGACATTATCGGTGGACGCATTCCAGGTAAGGCTGATCGTCACTGGCGCAGGCTGCGTGAAAGCCAGGTTGGCCGGAGCCGATGGAGCCTGGTTATCCGAGATGCTGCCCGTCGTAAAATTGATCCAATTGATATTAAAATCGAATCCGCTGGCATAAACGCGAAGCGTTTGCGATCCCGCGTTAAGCGTCACGTTTGCGGTTACGGTCTGCCAGTTCTGCCAGCCGCCGGTGTTTGGCACCGCGGTGGTAGCCAGCGTCGTCCCGCCGGACTGGAGCTGAATTTCGCCGCTGCCCGAATTGCTGGCTACCCGATACTCTACAGTATAAGCGCCCGCGCTCTGCACGTTCACGCTGTAGTCCAACCAGTCGCCGGCATTGATCCAGCCCACATCGAGGCCGCCGCCGTTATCGGACGTCGGTTCGGTCTGGATGCCGTTCATCGCGGTGTAATTTTCCGCTTCGATCTTGCCCGGAATGGCCGAAGGCTCCAACGGGGAAGAAGTGCCGTACACTTCCAGCTCGGCGATCTGTCCGGCCGGCCAGCCTGTGTTGGCGGTCACGAGAATCCGCACGTAACGGACGCTGGCTGCAGGGAAATCGATGGTTACGGTATTGCCGGTATTCGGATCAAACGTATAACCCGCCGATGCCTTAAGATTCGAGAAGCTGGTTCCATTTGCGCTTCCTTGCACGGACAAGGTTTGCGTGCGGCTTTCCCATCCGGATGGCAGCTTCAGCACAACCTGGTCGACTGCGGCTTCGCTTCCGAGATCCACCTGGGCCCATTGCGGGAAGGCATTGTTGGAGCTTTCCCAATAAGTCCCCGCGTTCCCGTCCGTGATGTTGGACGCCGCATAAACATCGGCGTGCCCGGATTCCGAGACGGGTTTGCCCGCCGCTAAATTTGGTCCGCCCGCCGCATGCACGGATTCGAACCCTCCAAAAGAGGTAAAAAATGTGCCTGCCATCATCGTTAAGATACAGGCCCAGGCGATGAAACGTCTTTGAATTTTCACGAATTGCATGCTCCCTTCATTAGGAAAGATTCGTTCGAATACTGGACATCCCATAGTGCTTTTACCATCGTTATCTATTCGCTTGATTAAATTTCAACCCTGATGTAAGCGGTATCACAAAAACGCGTATCCCTCCCATCTTCATTCTGGATTCCATAAGGGTTGCATGGTGATCATAATTCGGTAACGCTTCCAAAAAAAGGGGCGTTTCTATGCATAGTGTGTGTGATTATCCACTTTTTGGGATAAAAGCCCGGGGGGGCTTAATTCCCTTAAGTATTCTTCTGTTGTAAGATAGGGTTGATCTTCAGGAATTAAAGGAGCGATAGACATGAACACTTCCAAACCTGAACAGGCCTTCCTGCAGCAAACCTTGATTGAGATCGTGGAAGTCCGCTCCAGCACCGCTGTCCCGCCCTGGGCAGCTTCGGTTAGGCCGCAGCCGCTTGCGCATCACATGCTCCTTTACGTCTCCGCTCCGGGGCAAGGGCACGGCCATTCCCATTCCCAGCTTTCCACAGACGATGCACCGCCGGCGCCGGCCCTGCGCGATGAGACTTTATATTTGTTTGTTCCGGGGAGCGAGGTCACGCTGACGTTTCCTCCTAAACCGGGTAAAGATACGGAGTTTTACTGGATCTCCTTTGATTTGTACCGGCTGTCCGAAGGGACGCTGTCCTACCGTTCTTATGAACGGGTACTGGATTTCCCCGGCGTACGTGAGCACACCCTAAGCAAAAAAAGGTTCAAACGCCTGTTTAACGCCATGAAACCCGGCAGAGGAACGGCCGATGCCTGCGCCGGGGGCCGCAGCCGCCTGCTCGCCCAGCAGCAGCTATACAGCCTGCTGGATTTTCTGCTTTCCGTAGAGAACGAAACGGAGACGGGATTCGAGGATACGTTGTCCAAACTCAAGTCTTCCATTCTTTTCATGCAGCAGCATTACCAGCAGGATATCCGGGTGGACAAGCTGGCCGAGCTGGTGCAGCTTCATCCGACTTATTACGCCCAGCTGTTCAAGCAGACGATGGAGCTTACGCCGGTTGAATACCTGACGCGCCTGCGCATGAATAAGGCGAAGGAACTGCTGCTGCAGACGGGCAAATCGGTCCGCGAAGTTGCTTACGAGATCGGCTACGAGGATGAGTTCTATTTCAGCCGCAGGTTTAAAAAAACGGCGGGCCTCGCCCCGACCGTATACGTCAAGAAGAAGGATTTCCGGATCATTTCCCTCTCCGCTCCCTACACCGATCATTTGTACACCCTGGGGCTGAGCCCGATTGCGGCCCAGACCTACCCCGGCCTGCCGCTGGATACGATGGAACTGGATTTGCCCGAGCATGCCTCGGACCCCTGGGAGGTACGCCGGAAAATATTTGCCGAATTGAAGCCGGATTTAATTCTGTGCAAGGACAACGTGAGGGCCAAAGCAATGGAGCACGTCAATGACCTCGCCCCGGTTATCTCCATCCCTTGGGCCACCCAGGATCTTTATACCCACTTATCCGTGATTGCCGGACTCACCGGCCGGGAAACGGAAGCCAGGCTGTGGCGCGAGCGTCACGAGCGGAGAGCCGAAGAGCTTCGCGGCGAATTAAAGCGCCGTATCGGACCGGTCTCTATAGCGATTTGTGTTGTCCGGGCAACCGGTCTGCGGATGTACGGCATGCGCAACATCGGTCATGTCTTCTACCGCTCGCTGCAGCTTGCGCCGCCGGAGCGGATCGTCAGGCAGACCGAGCCTTACCCGGCGGGCACCCACTTCAACTGGACCGCCCTGCCCGAGAAGGAAATTGGTGCCTACGAAGCCGATTATCTGCTTATCGCCGTCTCAAGTGCCGATGAGCAATCCCGCATGGAGCGGCTGTGCCGGGAAAACGAGGCCTGGGCGGCCCACCCCGCCGTACGCGCGGGCAAGGTCCGTTTTATTTCCTGGCCGAAATGGAAACCCTATGCTCCATATGCCGTTGATTGGCAGCTGGAGCAGGCCTTCCAACTGCTCACGCAGCCTTGAAGCCACCCGATTTCCAGCGTTATCGCCCAACAAATTGAAACGGCCCTCTCCTCCCATCTTGGATTTGTCCATGTTTTCGACCTTGGATAATGTCATGTACGGGAGTTGAGGGGCCGTTATAATTATTCATTGATAATGATTATCAATATTAATTGGAGAACCCGATATGTTCCGTCAACCTAATCGTCCCGGCAAAACCTTCCGGCGGGCTTTATGGCTGCCGGCGGCAGCGGCCGGGCTGCTGCTTGCCGTTTTGCTCGCCGTCTCTTACGGAGCCAAAAGTATCCCGCCCGCAGATGTCCTGGCCTCCATCTTCCGCTTTGATCCCAATGATGAGGCCCATCAGATTATCCGGAATCTCCGCCTGCCGAGAGCCCTTGGCGCGGCCATTACCGGCATGGCCTTCGGCGCTGCGGGAGCGCTGATGCAGGGAGTCACCCGGAATCCGCTTGCCGATACCGGCGTTCTTGGCGTTAATGCGGGAGCCGCATTTGTGGTGGCGCTGGCGTTTGCCTTTTTGCCGGGTTTGTCGTACTTCAACCTGATCCTGCTTTCCTTTGCCGGAGCGGCGTTGGCCACGCTGTTTATCGTGCTGCTGGGCTCCGCAACGCCGGGAGGTTTATCTTCGCTGAAGCTGACGGTCGCCGGGGCCGTTGCCGCCGCGCTGCTTCATTCGTTCAGCACCGGGATAGCCGTCTATTACGGCTTGAGCCAGGACCTGGCTTTCTGGTATGCCGGCGGCGTCGCCGGGGTAAGATGGTCGCATCTGAAGCTGCTGGCGCCTATCGTGTTTGCGACGCTGATCTGGTCCGTCTCCATGGGACGGTCGATCACCTTCCTGTCGCTAGGCGACGAGTCGGCGGTAAACCTCGGCGTCCGCGCCGGACGGATCCGCGTGCTGGCCATGACGGCCGCCGTAATGCTTGCGGGCACCTCGGTTTCCGTAGCCGGGGCCGTCGGCTTTGTAGGTCTCGTGGTGCCCCACGTGGCTCGAAGGCTGGTTGGCGTCGACTACCGGCTGGTCATTCCGATGTCGGCCCTGCTTGGCGGCATTCTGCTTGAGCTGGCGGACATCGCCTCCCGGATGGTCAATCCGCCCCGTGAATTTGCCATAGGAGCGATGGTTGCGCTGGTGGGCGTACCGTTCTTCTTATATTTAGCCCGAAAAGAAGGGAGGTCGCTCTAACGATGCTTCCTTCAACCCTGAACCGGGGAGCCCGGGCCTGGCTGTTCGGCCTGCTTCTGCTGCTGGCCGTGATTGTCGTATTTGTCATCAGCATCAATACGGGGACGATTCGCCTCTCGCCCCGCGAGCTTGTCATGACCCTGCTCGGCTACGGCTCTCCGCAGGATCAGCTTGTATTGTTTACATACCGTCTTCCACGGATCGTCGTCACTTTGCTGGCCGGGGCCGGACTAGGGGCAGCCGGGGCCGTCCTACAGGGGGTATCCCGCAACGCCTTGGCCGATCCGGGCATTCTGGGCCTTCATTCCGGCGCCGCCTTCGGGCTGATGATTTTTGTCTCCTTCTTCCGGACGCTGGAAGGGCCTTCGGCTTTGATCATTCCGATCTTCACTTTTTGCGGAGGACTGGTCATCGCCGCGCTGATTTTTGCGCTGGCTTATGACCGGCACAAAGGTCTTGTCCCGATCCGCCTGATCCTGGTGGGCATCGCCATCGAGGCCGGCTTCAGCGCCGTCACCCTGTTTCTGGCGCTCCGGCTCGACCCGGACACCTACGCTTTTGCGGCCAACTGGCTGGCCGGGAGCGTATGGGGGCGGGATTGGACCAGCGTGCTGGCGCTCCTGCCCTGGATCGTGCTGCTGCTTCCCTTCGTGTTCGCGAAGTCGAAAATGCTGGACGCCTTCGCCTTGGGCGATGAAACGGCCGTCAGCATCGGCAACAAGGTGACGCAGAACCGGCTGATTCTGCTCAGCGTGGCCGTGGCCCTGTCCTGCTCCAGCGTTTCGATGGCGGGCGGCATCGGATTCATCGGCCTGCTCGCCCCGCATATCGCCCGGAGGCTGGCCGGACCGATGCACCGCCATTCGCTGCCCCTGTCGGCGCTGACGGGCATGCTGATCCTTACGGCGGCGGATACGATCGGGCGGTCGATTTTTGCGCCCAATTCCATCCCTGCGGGCGTAGTGGTCGCCGCCGTTGGAGCACCGCTGTTTTTTACGCTGCTAATGAGAAGCAAAAACTGAGTAATTTTTCTATAGAAATAAAAAATACCGAACAAATAGCTGGAGGGAAACTTTGTGCTTAAATTCAAATGGCTTACCCCGTTGTTGATTCTTACTCTCGTTTTTATATTGTCCGCCTGCGGAAATTCCGCTACAAACGGCCAAAATGCTTCCAATAATGCCGGCAGCTCCGCCGCTTCGGCGGCCCCGGCTTCCTCAAACGGCGCCGGAGATACCGCTTCTGCCGATCCTGCAGCCTCCGGTACTTCGGACCTTTCGTCCACCTCTGCCAAGGCCGATGAAATTCTGAAAAGCCAGCCGGATGCAAGAATCGCTTCGATTTCCATCCATATTACGAACGATCTGCTGGCGATCGGCTTGACGCCCGTCGGTTCCGTGATCGGCGGCGATGTGAAGGATTTTCTCCCGCACGTGAAGGATTTGCTGCAGGGAGCCGCCAAATACGGCACGGTCAACGATCCGGATATGGAAGCGATCCTGGCCTCCAAGCCGGACGTGATTTTCCTGGATGAGACCTATTCCGGCCAAGATATCTCGAAATTTGAAAAGATTGCGCCGACGATCACCGTCAATACAGCCGAAGGCACCTGGCAGGACCAGTTGAACGAAATCGCCAAACACGCCGGACGTGAGCAGCAGGCAGCCGACTTCATTCAGAAATATACGGATAAAGCTGAAAAAGTAAGCGCGCTGATCCATGCCAAGCTTGGCGAAGACGCCAAGGTGATGGCGATCCGCTCTACGGCGAAGGAGCTGCGGGTCATGGGAGCCGGCCATCCGATGGGCCCGATCATGTTCGAGGAATTAAAGCTGAAGCCGGCGGACGGCGTAGAGAAAATCAACAAAGCGTACGAGACCATCTCGCAAGAAGTGCTTCCGGACTTTGACGCCGACGCCATCTTTGTCATTATCAGCACGGGCAGCACGGCCAAAGCGAATTTCGACGCGCTGGAGTCCAACCCGCTCTGGAAAAACCTCAAAGCGGTCAAAAACAACCATGTCTATATGCTGGACGGACAAAAATGGCTGGACTACTCCGCTCTGGGCCAAGATATGGCGCTCGACGATGCCGAAAAGCTGTTCGGCAAGTAAGAGCCGGAAAGCAAGAAAGTAAAGACGGAAGTATGACGTAGACGACCTGCAGACTTTGGATGAGGCCCTTTTTTTCAGGACAGGTAAAGGGGGCCCCTGATCTTGGCTGCAGGTTTTTTTTATTTGCCAAAACGGGCTTGGAACTCCCATGTAAAACGATCCAAAAAGAATAATCCCTCAATAATCCCCTTGGACAACTCTCTGAAAATTTTAGGGGATTTCATTAATTTACATTTTAATTGCTGTAATTACAAAAAAACTGTGCTAATATACGTTTGTTTATACGAAGATCGTTGTTAAGTCGTCCGTTTTGAATACAGGAAAGATCCTCATTTCTGAAAGTCTGGAAGGTGACAACTTGGAAAGCAAGACCCTCGATAACCCGTCTGCTGCCGTTAAAAGTCAATTTAGTATGTTCCGTTTAACCTGGCCTATCTTTCTCGAGCTGTTTCTCTTCATGCTGATGGGCAGCGTGGACACGTTTATGATCAGCTCGGTGTCCGATGATGCGGTCGCGGGCGTCGGCGCCGCCAACCAGATCATCTCGATCGCTATCCTGGTGCTGGAAGTGATCGGCAACGGAGCAGCCATCGTCGTGGCCCAGTACCTGGGTTCAAAAAAGCTCATCGAAGCCGCCCGGGTCACAGGCAACGCCATTACGATCAACCTCGCCGTCGGCATCCTGCTCAGCGCCGTATTTCTGCTGTCCGGCAAAGCGATGCTGCAGCTTTTGAATGTGAACGGCGCTATTCTGGATTATGCCGTTTCTTATATTCAAATCGTCGGGGGAGGCATCTTCCTGCAGGCGCTGATTAATGCGCTGGCGGCGACCATCCGGACGCATGGCTTTACGAAGCAGACCATGATTGTGTCGCTGCTGATGAACGTTTTTCACGTCGCCGGCAACTATGTGCTGATTTACGGGCATTTCGGATTTTCTCCCCTGGGCGTCCAGGGTGCCGCCATCTCTACCGTATTCAGCCGCCTGATCTGCCTGATGATTTTCTTCTGGCTGATGTACCGGGTCATGGAAGTCCGGGTCCGGGTCAAGTATTACCTGCAGCTGTCTAAGCAATATATTTTCAAAATTCTGAAGATTGGCATCCCTTCCGCTTTTGAAAGCATCGTTTATCAGATCTGCCAGCTTATTTTTACCTTATACGTCACTTATCTCGGTGCGGAAGCGATGGCTACCCGCCAGTATGCGGTTAATATTTCGTCCTATATCTATCTGTTCAGCATGGCAATCGGCATGGGGACCGCTATCGTTGTCGGCCATTATGTGGGCTCCCGACGCCAGCAGGACGCTTATACCCGCGTTCTGCAAAGCGCAAAGTGGGCGCTCGCGGCTACCGTGGTCGTCGATTTGATCATTATCGCTTTCCGGGTTCCTCTGTTCCACCTGTTTACGGACGATCTGACGATCATCAGGCTGGGCTCTCAAGTCATGCTGCTCAGCATCGTCCTGGAGACCGGACGTACGGTCAACATCGTCATCATCAACTCCCTGCGGGCTGCCGGAGACGCTAAATTCCCCGTTTATATGGGGCTGCTCTCCATGGTTTGCATGTCGCTGCCGCTCGGCTATCTTCTGGTCTTCCAGCTTCATCTCGGTCTGGCCGGCATCTGGCTGGCGATTGCGGCGGACGAGTGGACGCGGGCCGTCATCATGTTTTTCCGCTGGCGCAGCCGGGCTTGGGAACACTACTCCCTGGTTGACCATGACGCGCCGGCAGAACCTGTTCAGCAAACGGCTCCGGCCATTTGAACCGTCTCCTTGGGCTTAGCCTTGGCCGCTGATCACAGGCGAACTCCAGCCGCTCCTACGTGGGCGGCTTTTTTTTTGCAAATTGGAAAGGAGGCCTCCGATTAGACCCTTATGGAATGGGAATAATGACTACATCATTATTTATTCTATCGGGATGTGGGAATATGCTGACCCTGGCGATCACAGTGGTCTTGCTTTTAATGGTTATAATCTTTATGCCCAAAAGGCTGTCGATTTCCGAATACTACTTTACAACCCTTTTTGCTTTAATCTTAAATATCTCTTGCGATCTTGTTGTTGATCTGCATCTGAATCTTTACACCTACTTTCACCCTGGAGTCAGCCTGGGCGGATACGTCGTCGTCTATGTGATCGGCCCTTGCATCAACCTGATTTTTTTGAATTTCGTTCCTGCGAACTGGAAGCGGCTGCCCGGGTATATCCTGGGGTGGTCCTTATTTTCAATAGCTTATGAAGTTTTTGTCGCTTTGCCTTCCGGGATGATCCATTACTATCGTTGGGAGTGGTGGTATTCCGCCTGTGCCTATCCGGTCATATTTTTTATTCTTTATGGACAATGGCGGTTGGCCAAACGGTTAATAAAGAGACCCGCTTAAGCGCTGCGGCAAACTCCCGAATAGCAAATAGAGCTAGAACGAAAATTTTGGCACAAAAAAGCCCGTCTCTTCCGCTTTGGGTAGAAACAGGCTTTTTTTCGCAAAAATTCGCCGTGGTTCAATTGAAGCCCCCTAACATCTAACATCCGTTCGCCGCAGATCTAATAGAGCGCTGCCCCGGCGCCGGCCGGGTTCCTGTTCCGCTCCACGCGGTTACGCCCCAGCCTTTTGGCCGCATACAGCGCCTGATCGGCTAAATGATAAAGCTCCGAAACGGTCAGCTCCTTGCGGGCCGAAAGCGTAACAATCCCCATGCTGAGGGTATAGAAAACCCGATTCCCGCAGGTGCCATGCTGCTCGGCTTCAGAGCGAAGCTGCTCCGCCAAGGCATCCGATTCCCGGACGTCCAGATCCGGCAGAATCACGGCAAATTCATCGCCGCCGTACCTGCCCAGTATTCCTTTGCCCTCAATGAACAGGCGAATCGTTTCGGCCATTTCCTGCAGCACCCGGTCCCCTGTCTCATGCCCGTGAGAATCGTTGATTTTCTTGTAATAATCAATATCAAACAGGATAAAAGAAACCGGCCTCCGGCTTTTGGCAAGCTCATCAATACACCGCTGGGTCCGTTCGACAAAGGTCCTCCGGTTGAATACGCCGGTCAAATCGTCATAACTGGCAAACTGCAGCAGCTTCCGGTCCGCCTGCTCTTTGGAGAGCAGCACAAACCCGATATTTCCGACCAGCATCATAAAGAAAATGGAAAAATAGGAAACCAGCTGATAGGAGTTGGGGCTCGAAAACAAACTCATTTCATCCGCCATACCGATGGAGAGAACGGACCGGATGAGCAGGAGGCCGAATACCAAACCATACATGAGGCTCAGGGTCTTTTTCAAAGGCGATGCCTGTTTGTCCCTCACCAGCCTGTAAGCCGGATAGGCAATAAACAAAGCGGCCATCAGCGACGAAAAACAAATCCTCAGCCATTCGGCATTGTAGCTTACAAAAATAAGCAGGTAACCGGCTATACTAATCCCTGTAAGCAAAACCAGATACCTTTTAACGGTACAGTTCATGCCTCCTATGACCATCAGCAGCGCGCCCGTCTCCAGAAAGGCGGCCACAAACAAAACCAGATTGGGTAAAGCAACGCCGAAAAACGAAGGCAGGACAAACCGGAATACGGACAATCCCCAGACGGCACCCTGGAGCCATCTCGAAATGCCAAACCAGTGGATGGCCGTATCTTGGGCAAATTGGCTGCGGTAAGCCGAAATAAGAATCAGGGTACATAAATGGCCCAGAGCGACAAGGATAAAGACGGTTTTCATATCCAATGTTAAATTCATGGCATCCAGCTTCCTTACCTCGTGTAGAATGGAATTTAATCTCTTTTTTACCATGATAATAAAAACAAATGGCAAGCAAACTCACATCTTATTTTACCCCATCAAGCCCTAACTGTCCGTAAGAAGGATAAAATAAGCAAACCATCGCTCTTGCAGGAACATATGTTTCCATATAAGATAGAATAAGGCTTTTACCGGAGAGAATGATCCCTAGGGTTTTATAACCAAACTCGGCATTGACTCTCCGACGGGAACAGGATACATTTACCGAAGTGAAAGGAGTGTTCTGATTATGTCGGGGGAAATCACGGCAGGAGAAAACGCACGAAGGGCCCAGCCACTGGGGAAATACCGCACGATCATGGGCAGATACGTTCTGCCTCAGCGCAAATTGATGATCACACTAACGATTTTATTGTTTGCCTCCATCGGCCTGCAGCTGGTGAATCCGCAAATTATCCGCTATTTTATTGATAACGCGCAAGGCACAGGCAGCTTGAGGCCGCTGTATGTGGCCGCTTTTTTGTTTATCGGCTTCTCGCTGGTTCAGCAGATCGTGTCGGTCTGCGCCGCTTATTTTAGTGAAAATTTAGGCTGGAAAACGACCAACAAGCTGCGCGCCGATCTGGCCGGGCACTGCCTGTCCCTGGATATGTCTTTCCATAAAACGCAAACCTCGGGTTCCCTGATCGAAAGGGTGGACGGCGACGTCAACTCGCTCGCCAACTTTTTCTCCAGCTTCATCATACATATGGCAGGCAACGCGATGCTGATGCTGGGCATTCTGATCTTATTGTTCCGGGAAAATCTCTGGGTCGGCATCGTTATGACCGCCTTTGTGGTCGGTGCGGTTTTCCTGATCCAGTGGATACGGAAATTCGCCGTGCCGGTATGGACCAAATGGCGGGCGCTCAGCGCCGAATTCTACGGTTTTATCGGCGAACATCTGGAAGGCACGGAAGACACGCGCGCTAACGGTGCTGCCGGTTATGTCATGGGCCGGTATTACGGTTTAGCCCGCCGGATGCTGCCCGTCCGGGTTCGGGCTTTCTTCGGGTTTTTCCTGATGTGGGGGACGACCATTTTTGTGTTTGCCGTCGGCAACGCCGCGGCATTTCTTGTCTGCGCGGTGCTTTGGAGGCGGGGAGAGCTTTCGATCGGCGGCATCTATCTGGTCTTCTATTATACGGAGCTGCTCGCCAAACCGATCGAACAAATCCGGACCCAGCTGGAGGATCTGCAGAAGGCTGACGCCAGCCTCGTCCGGGTGCAGAGCCTGCTGGCTACGGAATCGGCGATCAAAGACGGCCCGGGGGCTCCCCTGCCAAAGGGTCCCCTCTCCGTTAATATCAGAGATCTCAGCTTTGCTTACGAGCCTGAGGAGGCTCCGACTCTGGAGCAGCTGAATGTCCGTCTGGAGCCCGGCCAAACGCTTGGCCTGCTCGGCCGCACGGGCAGCGGAAAAACAACGCTCGCCCGGCTGCTGCTGCGTTTCTATGATCCGCAGCAGGGGGCCATTGAGCTTGGCGGCCGCGATATCCGTGAATGCAAGCTGCATGAGCTGCGCGGTTCGGTAGCGATGGTGACGCAGAACATCGAAATCATGGAAGGCACGGTCCGGGACAATCTGACGTTGTTCGACGAGAGCATTCCGGACGACCGCATGATCGCGGTGCTTCAAGAAGTCGGACTCGGGGATTGGTATAAAGGAATGGGAGAGGGTCTGGATACGCTGCTGGCCTCCGGCGGCGGCGGCCTGTCGGCAGGGGAAGCGCAGCTCTTGGCCTTCGCCCGCGTGTTTCTGACCGACCCGGGACTTGTGATCCTGGACGAAGCTTCTTCCCGCCTGGATCCGCTGACGGAAAGCCGGATCGAAGCGGCGATTACCCGGCTGCTTGAGGAAAGAACCTGCATCATTATCGCCCACAGATTATCCACCGTGCAGCGGGCCGACCGGATTCTAATCCTGGAGGACGGCCGGATTCTGGAGGAAGGTCCGCGCAAAACACTGGCCGAAGACCCGGATTCCCGCTTCAGCCGCATGCTGTCCGTGGGGCTTGAGGAGGTGCTGGCGTGAAGCCGAGACATTTTTTCATCCGACTGCTCTCTCTGCATCCCGTCTTATATATAGCCAATCTGATTGCTTGGACGCTGGTGCATATGTCCCTGCTGATTCCGGGGCTCATTACGAAAAAATACTTTGACCAGCTCGAAAGCCAGACCCATCTTGGCTACGGCGTCTGGGCGCTTGCCGCCCTGCTGGTCGGCGCGGCCCTTGCCCGGATGGGCGTCATTGCCGTCGGCTTCCTGACCGATGTCCATTTCCGGTTCCGAATGAGCATGCTGGTCCGCCGCAACATGCTGGCGCATGTGCTGAACGAACCCGGCGCCAAAGCGATCCCCGTTTCGCCGGGCGAAGCGATCAGCAATTTCCGCGACGACATCGACCAGACGGAGGAAGCCGTGAGCTGGTCGGTCGATTCTTTTGGCCTCGTCGGCTTTGCCATCGTTGCAGGGTACATCCTCATCTCTATCGATGCGCAGATGACGCTGTTTGTATTCGTGCCGCTGGTGCTTGTCGTGGCGGCCGCCCAGATTGCGACCGCGCGCATTCAGAAATACCGTGCGGCCAGCCGCGAAGCGACGGCCAGGGTGACCAGCTCGATCAGCGAGATGTTCTCGAACGTGCAGGCGATCCAGGTAGCGGGAGCGGAGTCCCGCGTGGTGCGCCGGTTTGTGGAGCTTAGCGACGAGAGACGCCAGACGATGGTAAAGGATAAGCTGATTACCGAAGCGTTGTCTTCCGTGTTCACCAACTCCGTGAACCTAGGGACCGGCGTCATTCTGGTGCTGGCCGGCTACAAGATGCGCAGCGGAACCTTCAGCGTCGGCGATTTGTCTTTATTCGTTTATTATTTGACGTTTGTGACCCAGCTGATTTCCAACCTGGGCAACTTCATGACGTTTTATAAACAGATGTCCGTCAGCTTTGTCCGGCTGAAAAACATGCTGCAGGGAGCGCCCGCTTCCCTGCTCACCGCCGCGGCCTACATCGGCATCGGCAAACCCGGCCGGGACTGGGACAGTTGGAAGAAGGCCCGCCAGGAAGGCCGATTAGAGGGTAATCAGGAGGGCAGCCTGGAACAAAGCCGTCAGGCGGGGTCCGTGAATGCGGACCGTACCGCAAGATCGGATGATGCCGCAGCCGTGTCTGCAGCTCCAGTCGGCGATGCCGCCGCTTCGGGCGGAAATCTGGGCGGAACATTAGCCCAAACTTCCGCCCGTCCCGGAGCCTATATGGACGAAGGCTCTCGGATGCCGGTGCCCCAGGCCGGACCTCTGCATACGCTGGAGGTCCACGGCCTGACGTACCGCTATCCGGAGACCGGACGCGGAATTCAGGGGATTGACCTGATGCTGGAGCGCGGCTCCTTTACGGTCATCACCGGGATGATTGGCTCCGGCAAAACAACGCTGCTTCGGGCCCTGCTTGGCCTGCTGCCGGCCAATGCCGGAGAAATCCGCTGGAACGGCCGGCGGGTGGAGAAGCCGGCAGACTTTTTCGTGCCGCCGCAAAGCGCGTACACGGCACAAATCCCGCGGCTGTACAGCGATAAGCTGCGGGACAACATTTTGCTCGGCCTGCCGCCCGAGCAAAGCAACCTGGACGGCGCGCTGCACACCGCCGTCCTTGATGAAGACGTCGCCCGGCTGGAGCACGGCCTCGACACCGTGGTCGGCCCGCGCGGCGTGAAGCTCTCGGGCGGCCAGGCCCAGCGTACGGCGGCCGCGCGCATGCTCGTCCGCGACGCCGAGCTGTACGTCTTCGACGACCTGTCCAGCGCGCTGGACGTCGAGACGGAACGCAAGCTTTGGGAGCGGCTGTTCCGCGAGCGCAGCGAGGCAACCTGCCTCGTGGTTTCGCACCGCAAAGCCGCGCTGGCGCATGCGGACCGCATTATCGTGCTGAAGAATGGCACGATCGAAGCCGCCGGAACGGCGGACCAGCTGCTGGAGTCCAGCGAAAGCTTCCGGCAGCTGTGGTACGGCGAAGAAGCAGGGGAAGCTTCCGGCGCCCGTTCCAACAGCTAAACGGAGCAACTCGGCGGCGGCGCCCCATTATGGGGTTTCGAAGCCGCCCGCCGCGCAAAAAGCCGCATGCCCTTAGAGCATGCGGCTTTCTTCTATTTTCCTAAAGCCCGCTCTTAAATAGCCGGCCTTATTCGCTAACTGCAGCCGGGAGCACCCCGGTTGTCTCCTTCTCTTCACATCCGTTCCAGACCACGGCTTCGCCGTAATGTTTGCCCCAATCGTACATGGCTTTCAAGACAGGCATCAAGCTGGTGCCGTATTCCGTCATCGAATATTCTACCCGCGGCGGCACCTCCGGATAAACCTTGCGGCTGATCAGCTTGTCTTCCTCCAGCTCTCGTAGCTGGTTGGTCAACATTTTCTGCGTAATGTTCGGAATCAGCTTCTTCAGCTCCCCAAACCGCTTGGTCCCTTCCAGGCCGAGATGCCACAAAATGATCAGCTTCCATTTCCCGCCGATAACGGCAAGAGTCAATTCCTTCTCGCAGTTAATCTCTTTGAGGTTAATCCGTTCTTTCAGTTCATTGGCCATCTCTGACACCTCCTGTCTGGATAGTATATCATTTTCACTTAGTATCCGGCCAGACCCTTATAGTCGAAATGGAAACTATGCAGCAGGACAAGGATTTTCCGGCTCAAAGGCTGTGTTGCCCACTCCGGAATTTACGCCATTAGTCACCTCCAGGTGACTACCTGACGGCAAAGTGCCTACTTTCGCAAAAATAACGGACCTTTATAATAAGTCCTAGGCCGGCCGCAGGCGATTTAATTTCGGGTTTTGAAATCCGCGGCCTCATTAATTTTAATCAAAGGAGCGTTATATAAATGGAACTTCAATTGGCTTTGGATTTGGTAGATATTGCAGGCGCGAAAGAAATGGTATCCCAGGTAGCGGAGCATATCGATATTGTTGAAATCGGCACACCAGTGGTTATTAACGAAGGCTTGCACGCTGTAAAAGCGGTTAAAGAGGCTTTCCCCAATCTGACGGTGCTAGCCGATCTGAAAGTGATGGACGCTGGAGGTTATGAGGTGATGAAAGCAGCGGAAGCCGGAGCGGGCATCGTAACGGTCCTGGGCGTATCCGATGATTTGACGATCAGCGGCGCAGTAGCCGAAGCGAAAAAACAAGGCGCACGTATTCTGGTCGACATGATCAACGTAAAAAATCTGGCCGAACGCGCGCAGGAAGTGGATGCGCTTGGTGTGGACTACATCTGCGTGCACTCCGGTTATGACCATCAGGCCGCCGGCCTGAATTCATTCGAGGATCTTCGCACGATCAAAAGCGTGGTAAAACAAGCCAAAACGGCGATTGCGGGCGGAATCAAGCTGGATACGATTGCCGAAGTAGTCAGCGCAGGACCTGACCTGGTCATCGTAGGCGGCGGAATTACCGGCGCTGACGACCCGAAAGCGGCGGCAGCCGAAATTCAAAAACTCGTGAAGCAGGCGTAAGCCATGGGCAGCATGAGCGACACTGCGAACTTCGCCGGCCTGATCGCTCGGGAGCTGGATCATGCCGTCCGGCTGATTGACGAAGGCTCCATTCGGGCCCTGGCCGATAAAATCGAGCGATCGGAACGGATATTTCTCGCCGGAGCCGGTCGTTCAGGTTTGATGGGACGCGCTTTTGCCATGCGGCTGATGCATACGGGGATCTCCGCTTACGTCGTAGGCGAAACCGCGACGCCGGGGATTACGAGTCGGGACTTGCTGATCGTAGGCTCCGGATCCGGCGAAACCGCGAGCCTGGTCTCCATGGCTAAAAAGGCTAAATCCATCGGCGCTTCCGTGGCCGCGGTCACGATTCACCCGGACTCCTCCCTTGGCGCGCTAAGCGACCTGATCATCAAGCTCCCCGGGGCGGTCAAAGACCGGAGCGCAAAAACCGGAACAGAGACAGCGGCGGAGACGATCCAGCCCATGGGCTCGCTTTACGAGCAAACGCTGCTGGTGTTTTACGATGCCGTCATCCTCCAGTTAATGAAGCTTAAAGGGCTGGATACGGCTAGGATGTACGGCAACCATGCGAATCTGGAATAGTTCAATACGCCAATTTCGCAAAAAAATCTCCACGGCCCGATGTTTCCCGCATCGGGCCTATTGCGCTCTTCCCCCTCTTTTCCTCTCTCATTCCTCGCTTTTTTACGCTCCGCAGAAGCTTTGAATTCATTTTAACTTAATTTATTACGTATTCTACATAAGACGACAACTTCTATTATTGAAGCAAATTTGTAGGACAGGTATACTTTATATAGTTCTTTTTACATAGGACCAGTGTTCATGCCGGATGATTCCAACAGACTTTGTAAGAGGAAAGGAGTTTCACCCCTATCATGCCCATACAGGTTATTGTCGTCGATCCTTATCAGCTTGTCAGAAGAGGCATCACCTCGATTTTGGGCGGGGAACCCGACATTGAAGTATGCGGGGAAGCCGCTGACCGGAAAGAAGCGCTGGAGCTGATCGTAAAACGGAAACCTCAAGTCTGTATCATGAATAACCGGATTAATCAGCAAAATGGTCTGGATGTCATCGAGAAGCTAAAGCATGAGGGTGCAGGCTGCCGCTTCATCTATTTGACCTCAAGCATGAAACCTTCGGAGCTGCAGCAGGCGATTATGCTTGGAATAGAAGGCATTATTCCCAAGGAGGCTTTGCCCGAAGAGCTGCTGTTTGCCGTCGGCATGGTCGGACGGGGACGCAAATACTATGATTATGATCTGCTGGAGTCCAAGCTGCTGGAAGGCTTTCAGAAAAACGACAGCCACCTGACGCCCAAGGAAACCGAGGTGCTGCAAATGCTCAGCGAAGGGTTATCCAACAAGGAAATCGCCTCGCGTCTTTTTATTACGGATTATACCGTCAAAAAACACGTGAGCCAGATTCTGTCCAAGCTCGATTTGCCCGACCGGACCAAAGCGGCTTTATATTATCACAACAGGGGGATGCGGGAGAACGTTCACGTATAGCGGGAAAAACAGGGATCTGCCAGCCCTCATAAAAATCAAAAAAGGCCAGTCGGCTTGCCGATCTGACCTTTTTTTGTGTTCCTCTACGCAATGGCAGCATTATTTAAGCGGTTTGGCAATGGCCGACCAGGGCAGCAGCTTCATCAGCGCGTAACCCTTGATCTCTTTTTTCTCCACAAGCCCCAGCTCGCTGCTTCTGCTGTCGAGGCTTTCCCCCGGAGTCCGGTTATCCCCCATGACGAACACTTCGTTTTTCCCGACAAGCACTTCGGACATATCATCGGGTACCCCTGCTGTGTACAGCTCCGGAAGGGCTTGGCCGTTTTTGTAAACCACCCCGTCTTTAATAAGGATCCGGTCTCCTTCCACGCCGATCACCCGTTTGATCAGTTCATAGGATAACTTGTGGCTCTTGACGATCACAACATCTCCATAATGAGGGGAGCCTACATAAACGGACAGTTTGTTGATAAGCAAAATGTTATTGCTGTTTAAAGTGGGCTGCATGGAATGGCCGGAAACCCGGCTTAGGCCTACTACATGCGTGATGAGAAAATAAAGGACGGCCAGATAAATCACAAATCTGATCCAGCCCCAAACCTCCGATTTCTTTTTTGTCCGGGCCTGCTCCGGTCCCGTTATGGCTCCGGCAATGCCGGCGGTTGCCTTTTCCATGTAAATCACCCTTCTTGTCGGTTAATAAAAGTTGGCTCCGGACCAGGGGATTGAGGCAGGCTCACCTGATCCGAAGGAGCTGGCGCCGGCTCTGGCGTTGCCTCCGTTGCCGGCGTCGGCGTCGGTTCCGGTTCAGAAGAGGCAGAGGAATCAGCCTGATCAGAGGACTCCGGTGACGGAGCCGCTTCCGGTTCCGTGGATGGGGAAGGTTCGGCTTGGTCCGACGGCACTGGCGTTGGTGCTGGCGTTGGTGCTGGCTCCGCCTCCGGATCCCCGGTTGGGGGTGGAGAAGCCGATGGGCCATCCGGGTCTGATGGGGCGGGAGTTGGCAAGGATCCCGGATCTGGAGAAGCCGAAGGGGCGGGCTGATCGGACGGCGACGGCGCGGCAACTCCTCCTTGAGGATCCTCCGAAGCCTCCGGAGCCTGGGACGGCTGCGGATTTTCCGTAGGCAGCGGTGCGGCCGGCGGGTCATAACTCAGCTGCGGCGGAACATAACTAGCGTCCAGCTGATGGATAGCGTCGATGGCGCTGTCCATGATGGCTTGTAATTTAGCCGCCATTTGCGCTTTATCTTCTTTGCCGGAGTAGTCCCTGCTGTTAATCAGCTGGTCCACATAAGCTCTGATTTGCGCAATACGCTGCTGCTTCTGTTCCTCGGTATAGCTTTTGAGCTCTGCCGCCTGGGCCTCCAGTTTTGCCCGTAATTCTTCCTTCAAACGCTCCTGCTGCTGCTCCGTTTCGGAATGAATAGCTGAATCCAGGTCCGAAATCGCGCTGCCTGCCGTCTGATTCGCCCAAGACTCCATTTTGCCTTTAAGATCGATGTCGGCAAAAGACAAACTCGTGGTTGCGGCGACCAAAGCGCTTAGAGAAACAATTCCGATCAAAACCCGCTGTTTCGTTTTTTGGCGATTGGAAAGGACGGTTTTTCGCGCTTTTCTCATCCCCATGGCCTCCTTTAAATTAAAATAGCCTTATAGTCCATTTTTTTCAGGAAACACCGGGGCCTCCTTCCCTAGGAAGGAAAACCCCGGTTTGTACCCGTCAAATTATTTGATGGAATTTGCGATATCGTCCAGTGCGGACAAAGCTTCCTGCTGTACTTTGTCACCTTCAGCGTCAACAGCCGCCTTGTTTGTGTCTACCAGCTGTTTGGCATAATCGTTAAGCGTAGTTTTCAGAGCGGCGATTTGATCCTCGATATGCTGGCGGATCGCTGCATCGGCCGTTTTGGCCTGCTCGCTGACAAGCTGTTGAATTTCGGCTTTCGTTTCATTGATTTTATTCGTCAATTCTGTAGCTGCAGCCGTTTTGGTTTGGTTCAGCTGGCCGTTGATTTCTTGTACGCTTTTGCTGCCTTGAGCGTCAACTGCGCCTTTTAAATCTCTTTTAGCATAACCTTCGGCTTGGTTTTTAAGATTGTCCACTGTACCGTTCACAGTGTTAGTGAACTTAGTGAAGTCGCCCGCCACGTCGATGCTGTTTTCAGCGTTTGTGATTTGGGAGATATAAGCGTCTTTTTGGCCGTTAATTGCGGCAGTTGCTGTCTGGCTTTTGGAAGTGGCTTCATCTTTAACAGCTTGAGTGGAGCCGCCTTTCAAAGTGTTATATTCCGAAGTATATTGACCGATTTTCTTTGCGTAATCGCTTGTAACTTTGGCTTGAACCTGAGCAGAAGTGCTGGTGAACAAGCTGGAATACCAGTTTTTGAATTGAGCCCCTGCATCGACACCGGCAAATACGGTGCTCATGCCCGCTACCAAACTAACGCCAACTACGCCTGCTGCGATTTTGCTCTTCAAGGATTTCAATACCATTTTGTCATCTTCTCCTCTTCAATGTTTAATAGTTTTTTAGGGCTGCTTAAGGGAGGATCCGGTCGTTTCCGGCTGCTCCAGAAGGCTGTCCAAGACACCGCCGATTTCGAGCTCCAGCTGCTCGTCCATTTGCCCCGTCACCTGATCGGTGTAACCGGCAAATTTCCGGCTGATGGCTCCATCCCCGCCGAGCAGTTCATCCCCGGCGGCATCGACTTGCTCGATGTAAGCCTCCTTGCGCTGATCTAACTTACCGTTAAACCGATCCAGCCACTGACTCTGATATTCACGAAGCTCAGAACGCCCGGCCGATTGCTGTGCCGCGCTGACTTCCCGCGTCGTCTGATCAAGCTTGACTTCGCTCTTCAACAACTTTTGCTCCAGGATCCGAACAGCTTGGGTATAGCTCTTCTCGTACCAGGTTTGCAGCGGATCACCCGCGAGTGGGGCTGCGTAAGCGATTCCGGTTGTCAGTGCAGCCGTCAGCATGAATGCCACGCCTGCAGTCTGCAGCTTAGTCAACATCAGTCCGTCAGTCTCCTCTCTTGTCCGTTTTGTTTGGGACAACCCTTGCTTGTAAACCAAGTATAGCCGGAAGGCTCAGGGAAAGACTTCACCATTCCGGTTACTTTGTATGGGCCGGCCAGGAACCAAATTGGTTTACACCGGGGCGTTAACAGAGGAGCTACTTTGGCGTAGGTTTCTTTTTCCAGGCAGTAGGAGCCCTTCTTTCAACGGACCAGGCCGGCCAATCCCAAAGTACCATCTCCTGATAGGGCCCCCGCCTCTCCCAAAGCACAAAAAAACAAGCGCCGACGGGCCTGTCAGCGCTTGTTTGGAAGTTCTACTCCCTTAAATCCGGGAACGGCATCCAGGGTTGAGTGAACCCTGGCAGGGGCAGATGAAGAGGAAATCTATTATTACACGTCGTATTCCAGCTGTTGCTTGGCTCTTGCGATAAATTCAAGCGGAGAATCGATCGTGCCCGGTGCATATTCCGTCGCCCCGATCTTAAGGCTCAGCTCCACCTTGTATTTGCCGGCGAACTGCCGCTCATTGAATTCGCGCAGCCGCTGCTTGATGCGCTCTACCACGATTTGCGTGCCTTCCAGATTCGTGAACAGCAGCAGCCCCCAGGTCACGTCCTCTTTGTCCAGCAAATACAGGGTATCGTTGGTTCGGATGCTGGACTGGCTGATCTGCGAAACGTCGTAGACCGCTTCCGTAAGCTGCTCTTCAGGAATAAACCGCCGGATTTCGTTCCAGTATTTCACTTTAATGACCAGCAGGGACAGAGGAATCTGATAACGGGTGGACAACCCCGCGAATACGGCCACATCCTTGTTAAAAGAAAGCGAGTTCTTCAAATCGGTGGTCTCATCGACGGTCACCAGCCGTTCCTGCTGCCGTTTCAGCATCTCATTCTCCGTCTGGAGATCCCGCACGGAGGAAGTAAACAGCCACACCACGATCGTCATCAAAGGGGCCATAATGATCCAGAAATACGTACCGAGTCCAATCGTCTGTGAAAGCGTAACGGTCCGGATCGTAATATAGATGCCGTAGGCGAAAATGAAAACCACGTTCAGCACCAGGCCGGCCGTCACGTTCGTGAAGTAGGTTACGAGAGCCAGGAAAAAACATAAGTTCAGCATAATCAAATCATCTAAATATTGACTCGGGTCGCCTGCCGTAAAAATCAGGCAAATGTTGCACAGCACGATGAACGCAAGAAACGCAAGGTCGGATACGAGACTAGGGTTGCGAGTGTTCCGCATTATCTGCCACCTCTTCTCTTCGACCGGGCATGCTGCCGGGTATGATGATCGGCTTTCTTCTGCCGGCGGTTATGCTTGCGGATTAGCAGGATCAGCGACACAACGACCAGGCACGCCACAAGGACAACCGCAGCCATAAAGCCGAGCACATCGCTGCGCTGCAACACATTCCCGACCAGCGACTCGTCCGAGCCGCCCGTATCCTTCTTAAAACGGTAAGCGTGAACATTGCCGTCTTTGTCGGTAATCACGCCGTCGCCAAACAGCTTGTATTTGCTTGCTTCATTCGAAGCCAGCCTGGAAGCCAGCTCGTAGTAACCCGAAGCGGCCCCCGTCACAACCATCATGCCGTTTGCGTCATTCATCGGCGAAGGGACGAGCTGGATCACGCCGATCCGTTTGCCGTAGCTTTCGTCGATGCTGATCTTTTCATTGGACACGATGCCGGTACCGCTGCTGTTATATTGGAAATACAAGTTTTTATTGAAAGCTTGAATGAGTTTATTGTCCTGATAAGTGCCGATGACGATCATATTGCTGTCCTTTAGCTCGTTTTTGCCTGCAGTATCGTTATAGAAAGCGATTTGCCCCGAATTACCTTCGGCATACCGGCCAAGCAGGCTGAACAGATTGCCGATCGTGCCGTAGGTTGCCTCATCCACCTTCTCGGGCAGCACGACTGCCACATGGTTGAAGCTGCCGTCCCGCAAGAACGGATAAGGATAGTTGTTAAACAGCAGCTCCGTCCGGTCCTTGCTGTTTAGCTGCAAAACAGAATCCTTAGAAATCAAAGCCCAAGGCATTTGATTCTGGTCAGCGATGCAGTCGGCGCCCGCTAGCTCCAGGTCAAAAGCGACGGTAACGGAAAAATTGCCCGTGACCTCGATGTTGGATGGAATCGGAAACACGGCTTTATCGCCGCCGGCCAGCTCCTTGGACAGCTTTTTGCTGCCGATGGGCATGCCGTTCACGAGCACCGTCATCAAGGAGCGGCTAAAATCCAGGTTCTCCGCATAACGGTAACTAATGCTGATCTTGCCCGAGCCGGCAATTGCACGGTTGGCAGGCAGCGGAATAAAATAGGTCTGCTCCTGATGGCGCGGCCCGGTAAGCTTATCGCCCGCATCGGTCAGCGTCACGTTCCGGTTGATGTTGACGACAGGGGTGTCTACGTCCGTATGGGCATCCACAGCTTTGGTATCGCTGTCCAGCTGACTCATTAGCGGCAGGTTGGCCACCATGCGGCCTGCTTTCACCAGCAACTCGTCATTGGCGGACGTTACGACCAGCGTAGGCTGATGATCCGGACGAATCAGCTTGATCACCGCAGAATCGGACAAACTACCGCTGCCGATCTCCGCTTTCACATCGGCAGGCAGATGGTCGTAGGAAGAAACCAGCAGCACCAGAAACTTTCCTTGCAGCTTGTCTGCCGCATAGGGAATAAGCGGCAAAGCCTCGTTGTCCAGCGCGCTGGCCCCCGCATACCCGGAAAGCGCATAGGAGGCGGCCTCCAGCTCAGCCGTGCTCGCGCCCTCTGGAACAGCTACGGCACTTCGGCCCCCGCCGGCATTGTCGATGGCGGTAAACCTTTTATTGAACTCCCGGATTTCCGGGGTCATGGCCTTGTTGGTGTGGGAAACGGCAACGCTGGAGGTGCCGTATACATTCAGCCACTGATCGGGCGAAGTATCGGACGTACAGAGGTCATTGAGCGTTTCCTCCCGCAGATATCCCGTTACTTCCAGCAGATTGGAATCTTCCTTCAGCAGGTTGGACGGAACCTGCACGCTGAGCTGCTGCTCGCCTTCTCCAGCCGAAGGACGAAAGGAGTAGAACGACGTGCCGTTCACCGACAACGTGATGCTGGATCTCTGATTTTCGAGAATCTGCGATACCCGGTAGGCCAGCTTTACAGTAGTTTGAGAGACGTTCCAATAATCCGGAATTTGAAAATAAACTTGCTTCGATACCTTCTCCCCCGAAAGCGAAACGTCCGTGCCGAAGCTGGTGACGTAGGTCAGCTCGCCGGCGGAGGAAGCCGCTGAAGCGGCCTGTCCAAGCGGCAGGCCCAAGATCAGGACCAGCAGGCTGAGTAGCAGGGCGGACAGCTTTTTACTCATGAATATTTGCTCCTAATCTCTTGAATTTCTTGAATTTCTTGAATTTTTTGAATTTCTCGACAAGATTAAAACCGCTCCGTTTTATACCATTTCACTTCTCTTTTAAAGATCAGATCCTTGAAATAGTTATACAAGCCATAAGCCGCAACAAGCATCCAAAGCTGGCAGTACGTCACGTACATAAGCACGATGACCCAAACGTTTGAGAAGGACATCTCCCCTTTTTCCGTAGTCAGGGTTACAAAGGTGCCCACCACAAACAAGATGATGGCCAGCAGCCACAGGAAGGTGCTAAGCCCGGCCAGAGTCGTATGCACGTAACCGACCGTATTGAGGATCAGCAGAATGTCCGAGGTCAGCAGCGAAGTGACGAGCAGGAAATAAATCGACAGAAAATATAAAATATCAAACCGGATGATCCGCGCCGAACGCTTGAAGATCAGCGGCAAATTTTTGACGATCACGTAAATGTTGCCTTTCGCCCACCGGGTCCTCTGCTTGAACCAAACCTTCAGCGACTGGGGCTCCTGCTCCCAGGTGACCGCCTTGGGCTGAAACTTGATCCGGTAGCCCATCATGTAAATGCGGAAGCTGATTTCGGTGTCTTCTGCAATCGCTTTAACGTCCCAGCCCCCGATGCTTTCCACGATGTGGCGGCGCATGATAAAATTCGTGCCCGGAATCGTGCACAGCTTGAACAGCTGCCATCTGCCGGCTTGGGCCATCCATTGGAAAGACAACGTTTCGACGTTGATGAAGCGGGTCAGCAGGTTGACGTCGCGATTTCGGGTCCGGAATTTGCCGATGACCGCGCCCAGGGAGCCGTCATTGACAATTTCGGCCACCAAATAACGCAGCGCCGTTTTCTCCGGCGTATTGTCCGCGTCATAAATGGCGATCAATTCTCCTTTACTCCGGGCAAAACCGATATTCAGGGCGTTGGATTTGCCTTTGCCGCCCGTGATCTTGTCGGTATTGATGACGAGCAGATTGCGGCTCGCGTGCTTCTGCTGAATGCCGGCCAGCAGCTCGGCGCTGTTGTCAGACGAGTTGTCGTTGATGACAATGATTTCATAGCGGTCATGGGGATAATCGAGCGCCAGCAGCGACTCTACCGTTTTGCCGATCACCCGTCCTTCATTGTGCGCGGGCACCATGATGGAGACGAAAGGAAACTCGCCTTCCAGGGGCGGAATGTCCTCCCGTTCCGTTTTCATATAATAGAAATAACCCGAAATAATGAGCATGACGTTGACCAGCAGCAAAGACCAGATGCAAATCACGGCTATGAGCATTAAATAATTGGACAATTCCATCGTACAGTCTCCTTTTTCGGCTATAAAAAGCTCATTTCATAAATTTCCGTCTGTACAAGCGGCGTCCGATCAGGAGCAAACCGCCGAAGAAAATCAGGGAGAAAGCGATAATCACCATAAAAAAGGTGTTCTGTACCTGGAACAGCTTCCGGAAACTCGTCTCCGTCTGCTTCACGTATTGATAGTCCTGGCTGACCGTGCTGCCGTTGTAATTCAGGTTCAGCGTTTCTCCGTTCAGGAGGACCGAGCCGTTTCGCGACTGAACCGTGCTGCTCTGCGTCTTCACTTCGTGATCGATTCCTTTATAGTCGGCAAAAGTGATCCAAGAGGCCTTCAGCTCTGCCAGCATAGCTTTCAGGCCGTCCGCATTGTCCGGAAAATCATAGGTCACCGCCGTATTCACCGGCAGCTCCTCCACCGGGCGGTCTCCAAAGCTCTGCTGCATATCCGTCATCGTTACGCTGAACAACGACGAACCGAAAGGCCGGTACGTATTCAGCGGCTCCTTATAGACCGGCTTCACATCAGGAAACAACGCCGACGAATCGAAAAAGATCAACCCTTTGCCGGTGTACTCCGCGTCATGGGTCCAATACTGCTCGGCCCCGACGCCAAGCGGGGCTATACCCGCCTTGACCAGTACATCGATAAACCCTTCCATATCGTTTTTCAGTTCGTCTTGCTGGGCCTGTACGCCGTCCATCACCACGGGCACATTCACGAGAACGCTCCCGCCCCGGGCCTGCATATATTTGATTGTCTCCAGATAACGCTGCATCGCCGGGTATTCCGTGTGGCTGAACACCGGGCGGATACTCACGATATAAGGAAGCCCGGTCTCGTACAGCTGATCGGCCATGTCCTTCAAAAGATTTAAATCCGAGAAGGGAGAAATTTCCTTAATCAGCAGATAAGCGTGCGCCAGCGTCTCCTGCTGGAACCACCGCTTCAGCACGCCGGCCATAACCAGCTCGTTCCCGCTGTCCGCCGTAAAGTAAGGGGCATAGGTGACGCGGCCCGACCGGACGCTGTAAGGAAAAGTCCCCTGCACGCTATCCAGCTCCAGCTTCCCGTAAGGCTCCCCTTTACTTCTTGTTATATAAGTCAGCTCTTGGACGTTGAATAAAGCGTTTAACCCGCCGTCCGCCGTCAGGCGGACCGGTTCTCTCCGGATCACGCCGGTATGAACCTGAAGCCGGTTTTGCAGGAAATCGGGCAGCTGCCCTCCGACCTGCAGATAATCGCCGGCATAGGCGTGCAGATCCTTGATATAATCAGCGTTTGCGAGTGAAGGCGCTATCTCGCCTGCCCCCTGCTCGACGCCCGACTCCAGATTCAGCACCGTAATCACCTTGTCATATCGCTGGAGCATCCCGGCCTCGTAATCGTCCAAGCTGACCGCCTTGATGCCCGCTCCAAAGGCTGCGGCAAGACGCTCCAACGCGGCGATACTGCCCTCCTGCGCCGTTCCGGCTCCGAGGCTGTCGTAGAGAAGCAGGACGGAGACGGACGAGACTGAGTGATCGAAGGCGGAAGACTCTGCGTCTGGAGCTGCGCCGCCGGCTTGTCCTCCGCTCTGGGCGGTCTGCTCCGGCGTCTGTCCTTCCGCCGGAGCAGCTACCGCCTGCGCGTTCCCCGGCGAAACGAGCAGAACCAGCAGAATGAACAGAAACAGCAGCCCCCTCATACCGCCACCTCTCGCCCGGCGTCTGCCGCAGGCAGTTCCACTTTCTCCTCCTTGACCTCAGACTCCCGATGGCTCATCAGGCTTTGGCCGATCAGGTCGGAAACCAGCAGCAGCAGGATCAGATCAAAGGTTAAAGTAAACAGGAATTCGTGTTTCGCCAAATCGGCATCGCCCGCGCCTATAATCGACACGAAGATGCCGGACAACCCGATCAGCAGCATAGCTGCGACGAGGATCAGCTTCTGGAAATGCCGGAAGTTCCGCTCCTTCACCGCCTTGACGAAAGACGATACATACAGTCCGATCACTGCCACGCCCCACAGAAAAATAAAGCCGAATGTCTTCGGCATGCACCGCTCCTTCAGGTAGCTGTACAGCGAGAAGAAATGCGTATGCGTGCCCGCCGCGATTCCCGTCGACTTCTCGAAGTTGCCCATGGCGTCAGGGCGGATCGTAAACGCCCCTTTGGCGGCGACATCCAGGATAGCGCCCAATCGCCCCGGGTGCAGCACATAATATTTCAAAATCGATACAAAACCGTATTTGCTGTAAAAATCCTGCTCCAGCTTCGGCGAGTTCACGTCAATGGTCGAATAAGGATCATAATAAATGCTGTCCTTGAGCAGGGCATACTGCTCATCGATGCCGAAGGACTGCAGTGTCTGCTCGGGATCAACCGACTGCATCAGCACCCCCCGGGTCATCGCATGATAAGCGTTAATATTAACGAACTCCTTCGAAATCAGGGTGTAGGTAAGCACACCCGCCGCCATGAACAGCGCCAGCGAGCAGCCCGTCAGGATGCGAAACACCTTGCTTTTGCGCAGAAATAGCAGCGAAAGGCCCATCACGGCCACCAGGATGCCGACCGGGGCGTTCTGCTGCTTGGAAGTCGTAAGCAGGACGGCGCTGATCACGAAAATGGCGAGCAGCACGTAATCGTTAAATCTTTTCCGGTACATCAGCAGCCACGAAGCAAACAGAAATACCGTCATAATGAGAACAATGGATTCGCTGTAAAAAGAATTAAAATACGCGGTATATCCCGTATCCCCGAAAATAAACAGCGCGATCAGGGCGATGACGTATCCCCGTTTGCGCGGCACCCCCCAGGTCAAAGCCTCGATCAGCAGATAAACCGCCGCGGCGTACAAAGCCGTAAAGATAACAGCCTGAAAACGCAGGTCAAACACCGTGCTGCTGAAGAACAGCTTGTTGAGGGCCAAAGCCAGCTTAATAAACAGCGATTGGGACGAATTGATCGTAGCCCCGTTTTCATTGAAATACTGAAGAATGCCGTACTGCCTCACAAAATAGTGGAAATACTGGCTGTCGTAATCCGGAGCGTTAAAATAAATGCCATTGCTGTAGGCCACCCGGAAAAAGTCCCCGTTATCGGCCATTCCGATATAAGGAGGGACGAACAAGGCCAAGACCGTAATCAACAGGACCCCCGCAGCTCCGAATGCGGCAGGCGATACCAAATGGATCAGCCGCAGACCTCCCCGCCGGATTCCGTTCAGCACGGAACGTCCGCTCATCATAATGCGTTTCCCCTTTACCGGTTAATAAAATAATTAATATTGATAGGCGATCAGCGCCATCAAATTGTCGAAGGAATAAGCCTGACCGGAAGCCGGGTCGGCAAACGCGCCGGAAAGCCCACCCTGTCCATCCGGGATTTGAAAAGCATTCATCCGGCTGATGCTGGCTTCGTACAGCTCTCTGTCTCCGATCGTCGAGCCGATCATGGCCGCAAGCGCATAGATAGCCGTGGATTGAATGTCTGTCGCCTGCTGGCCTTTGAAGGTGTATTTGCCGTAAAGCTGCCCGGCTTTCACCTTCTCTTTAATGAAGCTGATGCTGGCCGGCTTCTCCAGGCCGACTTCGGACAACGACAGGATGGTCAGCAGCGATTCAACCGTATTTACGCTCTCCGTGAGATAGGCCTTTTTTTGGTAATCGTAGCGGGTATGGTAAAATGGAAAATTGTCCGAAATGTACCCTCCGTCCGCCAGACCCGCCATTTGATCCTGCAGCTTTTGTTTATCGGGCACGTCCGGCATCAACGCCAGCGTTTTGAGGTCTATATAACACAGCGTAATAAAGCTGTTCCTTTTCCCGGCCATTTGGTCGTAAAAATCGTACATATAATCGTCCTGGACGTTATATTTCAAAAACCGGCGGCTGTAATCGTCCGCCAGACGGGTATAATCTTCGCGGCCAAAAGACTCGCCGGCTTCATACAGGCTGCGGATCAGGCGCAAATCGTCCACCGCGGCGTTCAGTTCGTAGCGCTTGCCTGTTTTGGGACTGTACCGGTAGCTGAAACCCGTATCCAGGTCGAAGGTTTTCAAAGCCGTCTGCCAGTCTGCGGCATAACGGTCCGGCTGCCCTGACAATACGTCGTATCTCAGCAGCAGGGCTGCCGACTCACTGAGCACCTCGTGCCCCGTGGCCGATTCGGCGTCCTGGTCCGTTTCTATCAAATTCGTATATATTCCATAAGGACCTTCGAGTTTGTTGTAAATGAAGGCAGCGAGCGCCTCCTCCTGCCGTTTCAAGCTGCCGTCTTTCCCATAATGATGGGCTGGCAGCACGGAAAGGCCAGCAGGCTCGATGCTGCTGGGTACTGGAGACTGAAGGGGAGTGGCTGCTGGGCTGGAACGCTGGCAGGACACCAAAGTAAAAACGGAAAGCAGAAGCGTCGCCATCATCGCTAACCTTTTCAGCTGCGTTCACCCTTTCTTCATGTATTAAAAATCGGAGTCCGACAAGGCGTCGAAGACATAAAAATATTGTCGAATAATATTCCCATTATACTTGATGGCGTTTTGGTTTAATAGCCAATTTTCGCAAGTTTTTGAAAGTATTCGAATGTTGTAAAGGGGAACTAAGCGGCTTTCAGGTGCCTTTAAGAAATACCCGTTATAATGCTTTAAATCAATTATTTATATAGAAAGAGGCGTTGCCTTTTGCCTGCTGCATTAAACTCAGCTAAACTCCACAAAACACTAATCCTTATATTTCTTATATCCATGGCGCTCTGCATTGCTTCGCTCTGGCGGTATTCCAGCACTCACGCTCCGGATACGGCAGGAAGCCGTGCCGGCTCGCAGCAAGAGAGCTGGCAGCATGGCGGACCGCGCGATCCGCAAAGCGGAGACGGCTTTGCGGGCATGGCGCCCGGCCTGGGACGTTTCGGCGGCCGCCATAATCCGTCCGGCGGAGACGGCTCCTTCGCCGGAAGAGGCGGCGCTTTGCAGCCGGGCGGCGGCAGCGGCTTCGGCGGCTTCGCGAGCGGATATGGCCGCTCCTCACGTGTAGCGCTGGCCGAGCCGATTTCGCTGGCCGCGTACGCCGCGCTGTTTGCCGCGCTGGTGGTCTGGGGCTGGAAACGGCTCCGCCGCCGCGGCACCTCGTTGCTTCGTCCGGCTGACGAAGCAGAACCCCAAGCCTGCGGCGTTAACCGCCGCCGCAGGCTCGGCATCCTCTGGCTGATGCTCGGCACGGCTCTGCTGCTGCGGATCGCCATCGCCCCATGGACGGCCGGGCATGCCGGGGACATGAATTATTTTCGCAAGTGGGCAGCTTCGGCGGCCCTGGATTTCACCGGTTTTTACGTCAACGGATCCGCGGATTATCCGCCGCTGCTGATTTATTTCCTCTACCTTATCGGAAAAGCAGCCAGTCTGCCGGGAATGGAAATCTTTTTTAATACGATGATCAAGCTGCCGTCCCTGATCGCCGATGTGCTGACCGGGTATCTGCTCTATCGTCTGGCATCCAAATATTTGCCGTTTACGGCCGCTCTTATTCTGGCGGGCCTCTACGTAGGCAACCCGGCCGTGCTGCTGGACTCGGCATTCTGGGGACAGGTGGATTCCTTCTTCACCTTGTTCATCGTGCTCGCCGTGCTGCTCATCATGGAAGGCCGCCTGACCTGGTCGGCATCCGTGTTTGCCGCAGCGGTGATGATGAAGCCGCAGGGGATTATTTTTACCCCGGTGCTGTTCTTTGAATGGGTCCGACTGCGGAGCATCAAAAAGGCTCTTGCCGGCCTACTGGCGGCGATTGCGGCAGCCGTGCTTCTCATTCTGCCCTTCTCATCCGGCCAGGAGCCGCTGTGGATCATCAAGCTGTTCATAGGCACTATTGACGAATATCCGTACGCTTCGCTTAATGCCGACAATTTCTTCAGCTTGATCGGTGCGAACCACAAGGATAGCGCGTCCACCTTCCTCGTGTTCAGCTACCATACCTGGGGTTTTATTTTTATCGTGCTGACGACCGCCTTCTCCTGGCTGATCTATTGGAAAATGCGGACCCGCGAGGCTGCTTTCCTTGCCGCTTTATTCCAGATCGCCGGCGTGTTCACCTTCTCCACCAGCATGCATGAACGTTACCTGTTCCCGGGCATCGCGCTGGCCTGCGCGGCTTATGTTTTCTTTAAAGATAAACGGCTGCTCTGGATCACGGCGGGCTTCAGCTTTACGGTTTTTGCCAATACGTATTCGGTGCTTTACGGAGCCACGGGCCGCTATGGCACTCCAAGCTATACCTATTCGCTGATGTTCGTTTCCCTGGTGAACGTGCTGCTGGTCCTTTGGCTGGCCGTGGTGATGTGGCAGCTGGCTTCGGTGCCGGGCCAGTTTAACAAACCGGATTGGAGTAAAGCCGAACAAACTTAGATTTTTTTAAAACCGCTCGAAAACGTCCGGAGCTCTGCTTCCCGATTTCGGGCGGTTTATGATTTCCAACTACTTTTGCGCGATTCCCTTCTACGATATCCTCCTGGATGAAAGTCCCGAAAACTTTCAGCGTATTTTCAGTTTGATTTAAGCTGAACTTAAGTTTCTTTTCATCTTGGCTGCCGATGAGAAGTTAGGACTTCCGGAAGTCTTATCCTAAGAAATAAAGCGAGGCGATCATCCATGTCAATAAATATCCAGCCGTATGGCTCTTCGGTTTGGAATTACGGTTATTCACAAATGGACGGTAACGGGACTGACAACACCCGCGGCCCATCCAAACATCGTTCTGCCGACACTGTCGACTTTAGCCAGCAGCTGCTGGACATCCTGCGATCCTCCCAAAGTGCAGCCGGCGCGGGCCAGGCATCTTCCGGCGGCAACTCCGGCGCAGGATCAGGCGACCCGAATTTATCATCCGATCAGAAAAAGCAGTTCCTGCTCTATCTCCAAAACCAGGTCAGCGGACAGCATTCCTCAGGTAGCGCGGATGACACAAGCAGCTCTCCGGATAACTTGCTTTCTTCCCTTTCCGGCCTCATGAACGGTTTTGATTCCTCAACTGCAACGGACGACCAAATTGACGAACTGTTTGGAAAGGTCACAGAGACGCTGGATAACTCCGCCCCCTCCAACCCTTACAACCAGAAAAACGTGACTCTCCGGACTCTGCCCGCTCCTTCCAGGCAGAACCAGGATCTTACCGGTCAACTGGATTCGGCTGCAAAAGCTTTAACTTCGGATCAGAAAAAAGAGGTATTGACCGGTATCCAAAGCCTGCTGGCCGGCTTACAAGACTCGTCGGCTTCGAAAGGGAATGATGCACTGGAGAACGTTTCGCATGGTTCCGGATCGGACTCCGCTTCAGACGACGATTCCGCAGATAAGGATCTGGTTTCTGAGCTTACGTCCGACTTAAATGGAATCGATTTGTCCTCTGCAGGAGAAGACGAAATCTCTACGGTGTTCGATCAGGTTGTTCAACAGCTGCAGAACGCTCTTTCTACACCTCCGGCTCCTCCTAAGGGGGATGGATCCGAATCGGATACGGAAGACCCGGAGGATCCGAGCGGGACTGTCATCGATTTGAGCGCTTTGCCGCTCGGGCTGCAGAACATGGGCAGCATAACTCCTCCTTTTTTATGGAATCTGGGCAGCGCCCAAGCTGAAAATGGGGACAGCACTGACAACCCGCCCGGAGAAGGTCATACCGGGACGGCCGACCTTTCTTCGCTCACCGATCATGACAAAAAAGAGCTTTTGACGAGGCTGCAAAACGCCTTTAACTTCTTTGGGAAGCTGTCGGACAGCGCTGAAGATGCTGCCCAGCAGGCTTCGGGTGATCCATTTTCACAGCTGTTTGGCGAAGTGACGTCCATCTTTAGCCCGTATCTCCCCGTTTCCCGGACATAACTGGAAGCTCTTCCGGGAAAAGACGGATCGCGGAGGGTATAAGCCCATTTATTCGCCGCCTGTTTCATAGTAAAATACAAATCAGCGGACGCCCTTTTAGCGTTAAGGGGCGTCTTATTTTGTTCCACATGGGGAGAACGTCTGAAATGAAAACCATTTTATTTATTAATACCGGCGGAACGATCTCTTCGTCCTACCAGGAGAACGGGCTCACGCCGACGCAAAGCGCGGACAATATTCTGGAGCAGATTCCGGAACTCCGCCAAATCTGCCGGATTGACGCCATTGATCTGATGAGCATGGACAGCACCAACACCCAGCCGGAGGATTGGGCCGCCATTGCCCGGCTTGTGCATGAATCGCTGCAAAAATATGACGGCATCGTTATCGCCCACGGCACCGATACGATGGCCTACACCTCTTCCGCTCTGAGCTTTATGCTGGGAAGCGTGGACAAACCCGTCGTCCTGACCGGCTCCCAGGTCTCCATCCTGGCTGAACATACCGATTCGAAGAAAAACGTGATCGATTCCTTCATCACCGCCTGCGGTGAACGTCCCGGCGTATTTGTCGTATTCAACGGCAAAATCATTAACGGCAGCCGGGCGTCGAAGGTCAGAACGCGCAGCTACAATGCTTTTGACAGCATTAATCACCCTTACATCGGCACCGTGGTGAATGGACAGCTGATTTATAATCCCGATTTGCCGCAAAGGGAAAAACAAGACTTTCCGTACAACGACAACTACTGCTCGGAGGTTTTTCTGCTCAGGCTGATTCCGGGCACTAATCCGCATATCTTTGATGCGATCCGTTCCCTCGGGTACAAAGGGATTGTGATTGAAGGTTTCGGGCTGGGCGGCGTACCGTTCAAGGAACGCAGCCTCATCAATAAAATCGAAGAGCTGATGCGGGAGGGCATGACGATTGTCGTGACGACGCAGTGCCCGTACGAGGGCGGAGACTTGACGATTTACGAGGTAGGCCAGCGGGTGCTGGAGAAGGGCGTTATTCCCGGCTACGATATGACGACGGAAGCGCTTGTAACGAAAATGATGTGGGCGCTGGGCCTAACCCATAACCCTTCCGAAGTAGCTAAAATCATGGATACGAATTATGTCGATGAATTCAGTAAACCGGCTGAGCCGCTGGTGTAAGTTATACCTGAATAACCGAATCCAACACTAAAAGACGCCCCGAAAGGGCGCCTTTTTTTACAAGCTGCAACCCGTACCAACCAAACTTAGGTTCTTTTGACCTTGTCCGGTCCTTCTGTTACCTTGTCAGGTTTTGATGTATATTGGGCGGGGGCCGGCAGGATCGGATGCTCATGGATACGGGTATCCTCATATACGGTTTCCGGATTTCCATCCGTTTCAATTGGTTTTCGGTCATTCGGCATGGTTATTCTCCTCCTTTTCCTGCATAGAATGCCCCATTTTTCCTTTGCGAATGCAGACCGGAAAATGCGCCAATAAAACTAAAAAAGACTGCCCGTAATGAATCCGGCAGCCTAAATTTCGTTTTCCGTATAGCGATGTTCTTTAAACTCCCTGCTTGATATCCAAAATTTTGTACTTAATGATACCGATTGGAGCTTCCACTTCCACCATGTCTCCAACCTTGTGTCCGATCAACGTTTTGCCCAGAGGGCTTTCGTAGGAAATTTTGTTGTTAGCTACGTCCGCTTCCGCAGGTCCGACAATCTGATATTCAATCCGCTCATCAAATTCGAGGTCGTTCAGCACCGCAACGGAGCCTATTGCGACCACGTCGGTGCCTTGGCTCTCTACCACTTTTGCCTTTCGCAGAATGTTCGTAATGGTCAAAATTCGAGTCTCCATAAACGCTTGGTCGTCTTTGGCCGAGTGGTATTCACTGTTCTCTTTCAAGTCCCCATAGCTGAGCGCGATTTTGATCCGTTCCGCAAGCTCTCTGCGCCCGGCCGTCTTAAGCTCCTCAAGTTCTTGCTCCAGTTTGGCTACGCCTTCCGGGGTTAAAATGACTTCGTCTTCATTCGGCATGGTTAACGATCTCCTAGCTTATGTTTATTTGGCCATTCCTATGTGTTTCTATGTCTCTAAGTAATGTTATGCATATTATACCATTTTAGGACGGGTTGTACTCGTTAAATTCGTTTTTCCTCCTCCTTTTTAGGTCGAAGGGAGTACGATTTGACGGCTGATGCCTGCCGGTTTTAGTATGACTGATGGGAGGTGTTCCAAAAAAATGAACGGATTATTGGCTTTAGGAGGCATCGCCATGTTTCTGGCAGTTGCCCTTGGCGCGTTCGGCGCTCATGCTTTAAAGGATAGATTATCCGAGGACCAGTCAAAAACTTATCAAACCGGCGTCCAGTATCAAATCGCGCATGGCCTCGGGCTGCTGCTGCTCGGCACGTTTGGCAAACAGCTGGATCATGTTTCGCTGGTTGTTTGGGCAGGCGGCCTTATGACGGCCGGCATCGTTTTATTTTCGGGCAGCCTTTATGCGCTTAGTCTCAGCGGGATTCGCAAGTTAGGCGCGATTACGCCGCTCGGCGGACTGCTGTTCCTCGCATCCTGGGTGCTTGTCGTTCTTGCTGCCGTACAGGGCTAACACAGCAAAAAAGCTCCGCCCGGTCGCCGGTGCGGAGCTTTTCTTCTTTTACAGACTTATTCTTCTACCGGTATATGCGTCTTGCAGTACTCGGCTAGCTCGGCTTCTTCTTCATCCTCAAGATCGAACTCCAGGAGTTTATCCGTCCCCCGCTCGACCAGATCGTAAGTCACCATGCTGATTTCGCCGTTATCGTCTTTCACGATGACACGGGCATAAACGCCGTTTACTGTATATAGATCGTCATCCTCCGGAATATCCAGATTGATTCTGAATTCGTATCTTTTGCCGGACAATATGCCAAAAGGGTCTTTGACAAACTCCGCTGTATAATCCTTAACGGTCAGCATACGATTAGCCATCCTCTTTTCCTCTATAATTTCGTCCTTTATTCTACCACACTCGGTCTGCAGACCGATATGTTTTACACTCCGGGGAATGAAGACAACCCAAAATCCCCATGTTATGCTGAAAACAGCTAAAAACCTCGTTAAGGAGTGAGTCCTTTTGAAAGTTGACCGCAGTGCCTTTTTAGGCCCGATTCTGGTGCTTCTAGGCATCTTCATGCTCATTAAGGGAGAAATCCATTGGACGACCGGCTCAACGTTCGCTTATTTCTGGCCAACTTTGTTTGTTCTTCCCGTTGCTGTATTTTTCCACTGGCTGTACTTCTCTATTCTGCAGCGCCGCGGAGTCGGCGTACTCGTGCCGGGCGGCGTGCTGCTGGTAGTGACCCTCGTCTGCCAGATCGCCATGCTGTTCGACAATTGGGATGTGATGTGGCCGGGTTTCCTGCTGGCTCCTGCCGCCGGATTATTTGAACTGTACTGGTTCGGAAACCGCAATAAATGGCTGCTGATTCCAATCAATATTTTGACCGTGCTGTCCCTGTTGTTCTTTGCCGTTTTCTCCATCGGCTCCCTGATTGGAAGCCTGGCCGGAGGGCAGCCGATCATCGCGGCCGTCCTGGTCATCGCGGGCTGTCTGATGATGTTTTTCCGCAAAGGCAAAGCGATGTAAGATCAGGGGAGGAAATCGTCCCTCTCTGCTTAATGCGAAAAAGGGGTGTCCCAAAAGTAAACTTTGGGACACCCCTTTTTCAGCGCGCCGATATGATATATATAAGCAAAATGAAAACGGGACGGAATACACACGATTATTATATCATAACAATGTAAAACTAGGCGGATAAAATAAAAAAAATGATAAAATATCGTTTATCGATAAAATCGCAGTTCTTCGCTATTGACAAACAACCCAATAAACCTATACTTTAATATAACAAATGAGATTGCAAATTTAATATGGAACATAGTTAGAAAACTAAATTTTTTTCGAAGGAAATGAAAACGCTGTCAGGCCCTTTGCGATAGCAAAGATGTACTTTTTCCAAACAAATATATACCTTTATCTGTCCTGCAGCACACTGTCATTAGGTATTTTGAATAAATAAATGGGGGTATGCAAATGGTTGGTTTTAAAAGGCTGCTGAATCAACAGGGTTTCAGATTGTTTCTTATGTCTTCGCCGCTGCTGATCCTGGTGTTTGTATTTTCCTACATGCCGCTTTATGGATGGATCTACAGTTTTTATGATTACAAAGCGGGCAGGGATTTGTTTTCCACTGATTTTGTCGGGCTTAAAAATTTTAAAATGATGTTTACAGACCATTATGCGGTAACCAATATTTTACGCGTCATGAAAAACACGCTCGGAATGAGCTTTCTGGGCATCGTGACCTCTGTCTTTCCCATGATCTTCGCCATACTCCTTTCAGAGATAAAAAACTTGCGATTCAGAAAAACCATTCAGACTTTGGTAACCATCCCCAATTTCATTAGCTGGGTTCTGGTTTACTCCATTGCTTATGCCATGTTTTCTACCAATGACGGCCTTATAAACCGGATATTGATCAATAACGGAATCCGGGATGAAGGCATTAATTTTCTCGCATCCGGCAATCATGTATGGCTTACCATGCTGGGCTATGGAATATGGAAGGGTCTGGGCTGGGGCGCAATTATATACATTGCCACATTGACCAATATTGACGCCGAACAGTATGAAGCAGCCCGGATTGACGGGGCAGGCCGGATAAAAATGACTTGGCATATCACGATTCCAGGCTTGCTGCCAACCTTTTTTGTTCTTTTGTTGCTGTCGATCGGCAACCTGCTGAATAACGGGATGGAGCAATATTTTGTGTTCCAAAATGCCATGAATAAAGACTCCATCGAGGTTTTGGACCTTTATGTCTACAATCAGGGAATGGTGGGGTACGATTATTCTTTCGCTACCGCAGTTGGCATGCTGAAATCGGTAGTCAGCGTCATGCTGCTGTTCTTTGCAAACTTCCTGTCGAAGATCACAAGAGGAGAATCCGTCATGTAATCCTAATTGAAAGGAATGAATGATTTGAAATACAAATTAACAACGGGTGATTATGTTTTCAATTCTATCAATTATGTAATTTTGACGTTGTTTACTCTAACTTGTGTGATCCCGTTTTATTACCTCTTCATCAATACGATCAGCGATAATACGCTGGTGACAAAAGGTCTTATTGTCTGGCTGCCCAAAGGGATTCATTTTGCAAACTACATTCAAATCCTCAAAATCGACGGGCTGTTCAATTCGGTTTTGGTTTCAGTCGGAAGAACGGTTTTGGGAACGGTGCTGACTTTGGTAGGCACGACGTTTCTGGGCTATGCCTTTAGCAGGCCCGAATTCTGGAAAAGAAAGATATGGTACCGTTTTGTCCTGATTACCATGTATTTTAATGCAGGAATTATACCGTGGTATATCAATATGAAAAACCTGGGGCTTTTGAATAACTTTTTAGCCTACATCATCCCGTCTATCGTAGCTCCGTTTTCCCTGATTTTGTTTAAAACCTATGTGGAGAGCATTCCCTCGTCCTTGGAGGAATCGGCGGATATGGACGGAGCAGGCTATATGACCAAATATGCGCGGCTGATCATACCGTTGTCCAAGCCGATTGTCGCAACCCTGGCTGTGTTTTCCGCAGTAGGCCAGTGGAATTCATTTACCGATACGCTGTTTTTAATGACGGATCCGAAATATTATTCCTTGCAGTATATGCTGTATCAGTATTTGAATGAGTCCAACGCGCTGGCAGACTCGCTGAGACAAGCGGCGGCGGCCGGTTCACAGGTAAACCTGGCCACGGTTTTAACGCCGACGGGCGTAAAAATGACGATATCGATGGTCGTCGTTATCCCTATTTTATGTGTCTATCCATTTTTGCAAAAGTACTTTGTAAACGGTATCATGCTCGGAGCTGTTAAAGGATAACAACATATGTAATTCCCTATTTGGGAAATACAAATAAAATTTCAGGGGGTACTTAGATGATGCGGAGAAAAGTTTTGGCCTTTTTGCTTGCGGGTGTGATGCTGACCACCTTGGCGGCTTGCAGCGGCAATGCACCAAATAATGCCAATAGCTCGGGTTCGCCGGGTGCAAGCACTGCAAGTACAAACAGTTCCAAGGACAATGTTGAACTGACCGTGTTAAGCTTGCCGGGCAATGAATCGGGCGTAGCGACGGGCTGGTGGGCGGAGGAGGTTAAAAAAGCTACAGGCGTAACGCTGAACTTTTTGCCTACCGGTGATCAGGGCGAACAGAAGCTGCAGGCGATGATGGCGAGCGGAAGTCTTCCGGATATCGTTGTATTCAAGGATTATAAGCAGGTGCAAAATGCAGTGGATGCTAATATGCTCGCCGCATACGATGACTATAAGGACCTTGTCCCGAATCTTTATGCAAATGCAGCAACTTCCTTGAAGTATTACGCGGATAACTTGAGCGGAGGAAAGGGCAAATCTTACGGCGTTGGCACAAAGATCAAGACAGATCCTGAAACAAAAGGAGATAGCGGCCCGTTTATCCGGTATGATCTGTATAAAAAAGTCGGCGCTCCGCCAGTCAATACGCTCGATGACCTGCTTGCCGTGTTGAAGAAGATGCAGGATGCGGAACCCACGAATGCCGACGGACAGAAGGTTTACGGCTTGTCCATCTGGAAGGACTGGGACCAGTCTTATATGACCATGGGGATGTTCGCAGCGCCTTATATGGGCAGTAAAATTCCCGATGAAAAATCTCTGGTAGAAATTCATGACGTCAGTGGAGAGTCTAAGGTTGAATCCATCCTGAGTGACGACAGCGCTTATATGAACTTCTTGCATTTCCTCTATCAAGCCAATCAAATGGGGCTGCTGGACCCTGATTCCATTACGCAGCGTTTTGACGATGCCGTTGCAAAAACAACTGCAGGCCGAGTATTGTTTGCTCTTGACGGCTGGGGCACCAGCGATTTCTCTACTGTGGAAAGACAAAATCAAGGCATCGGGTTTATGCCGCTTCCGCTTGGTTACACAAGAACGCGTACGGCCTTGCAGCCGGTAGGTGTTCCGTGGACGATGTCTGTGAGCGCGTCTTCCAAAAATATTGAAAAAGCCATGGAATTTGTCAACTGGAATTATTCATTCGATGCTGCACGCACTACGGAAAATGGTCCAAAGGGCGTTACTTGGGATATCGATGCCAACGGCAAACCTGCTTTGACGCAAAAATATTTTGATATCCAGCAGCATCCTGACGATGTGTTTGCTGACGGCAAAACCTATGCGAAGGGGGCTTCACCGCTGAATGCGCTTGCCTTCTGGGGCTCCAGCATCAACCCGGAAGACGGCGCTGCGGTAGGGAATGTATTTTGGGACAAATCGCCTTTTGCCCCTGCTGATACCAAGCTCAGACTCGAGTGGCAAGCCGACTATGGAGCTTATGATATGAACAGCTATCTTACTAAGAACGCAGATAAAACACAAACGGAGACAGTAGCAACCTATCCTACGCTAAGCGACGATATGGTGGTTCTTTCCTCAAGAGTCGGGGATGTTATCAAGACCAACTCCTGGAAGATGGTGCTTGCCAAAAACGATGCCGAATATAATGAGCTCAAGGATAAAATGATCTCCGATGCGGATAAAATAGGGATCAACGATTTTGTGAAATGGTATACGGATGAGTACAAGAAGGCGGAGGAATTAGCAGCCGAGTATTCAAAATAATCACGTCACTCTTGTAAATGAAAAGGAGAGCCTGGCCGCTAAAGTGATCGCCGAGGGGCATGGATGAATTTCCGCACCTCGGCTTTCAAAAACAGCGGCCAGGCTTTTTCTGTTCGCAACGATTGACAGCACTTCGCTCCTAATTGCACCTCGTTCCTAATCTTTCGCTAGCCGTTCGCCGGCCCGGTGGATGCCCTTGGCACGAGGCGCACGGGCACCGTCTTGGAGACGGGCTTCGGATCGCCACTCAAAATGAGATCGGCGATCTCCTCGCCGATGGCGGCAAAATTTTGGTCGACCGTCGTAATTTGTGCACTGCCGGTTACAGCCCATTCGCTATTGTCAAACCCCGTAATGTTCATTTGCGCGGGAACCTGGATGGACAGACTCCGGCAGCACATGTAGACATTAAAGGCCACCTCGTCGTTTTCGCATTCGATCGCGGTAACCCCCGATTTATAAAGGACGTTGACGACATGCTTGAGCATATGGTAGTCGGAACTCAGGCCGATTTTCAGAAACTCCGGATTGACCTCCATTCCTCGGTCCTTCATGCACTGCGAGAAGCCTCTGAAGCGGTCGGACAAACTGGGCACTTCACTGACCGGTATCCCTGACAGATAAGCGATGTTGTGATGACCGTAGTCGATCAGATGGCTGGTCAACTGATAGCTTCCCTCGAAATTATCGCAGACTACGCTGCTCAAATAGCTGATATCGTGCGGTTTATCAAGAATGATGACGCTTGTTCCGTCATCCGTAAATTTTTTTAAAATATCGAGATACATTTCTTTTCCCTTAGGATACCAAATCAGGGTTTCAACATGCTGCGAATACAAGTGGAGCAGCAAACTTCTCATCTTTCGGTCGTCCGGCTCGCAGATGTGGACGGCAAGATGATAGTCATGGTTCTCGAGCCGTTTGGTCGCCGCTTCGACGATGCGGAAGATGCCTCCCTGGAACATGGCGAATGGAAGAATCAGGGGTACTGTTTTGCCCGCCGTTCGAACTTCTGCGGAATGGATCCCGCTTGGGGAGGGAGATTCTCCAGGCTCCGGACGGCGTACAAAACTGCCTACTCCGCGTTTACGGTAAAGCACACCTTCATTCTCCAAATCGTCAATCGCCCGTTTGGAGGTAATGCGGCTGACACCGTATTGCTCTGACAGACTCTTCTCGGTGCAGATCGGCTCGTCATAGGAAAACTGTTGATTTTCGATCCGGGAGAGAATCTCATCTTTTATGATTTGATATAATAATTTGTTCGTTTGTTTTGGCATGTTTATCTCCGATATTGTATTTTTTATTGTTTTTTTGCTGGTGCAGCTACTCTTTGAAATATCCTAAGTATAACATTTTGTCAAACATGTGCCTACTGTTGATCTTATGCGCATAAGTTTATGCCGGGAAATTGGCGGATAGATAGCGAATATGGCCCCCCGCAAACTTCTTTAATAAAGTGAATTGTATTTTGGCTGGTAAAATGAAATAATATGATATATCAAATAAAAACATTCTAGGCCTTATTACTATTCTTAAGCAGGAGGGTGAAAGGATTATGCTGAATGAAAAGCAGATCGACCGCATGCTGCGCAAATTAACGCGGTTTGAAACGACGCTGGAGCCATTGATCTTTGAAACGATTGACCAGGTGGCCATGCGTAAATTCCACACCGATCGGCAGTGGCACCATATCCCGGACGACAGCAGCTTCGAGGAATGCCTGCCCGGGGACCATTACCAAGGCGAAGGAACCTATTGCTGGTTTAAAGGAACCTACACCGTTCCTTCGCGATATGCAGGGAAGGCGCTCTACATCAAACCGGAAATCGGGGGTTATGAGGCGCTGCTGTGGGTGAACAACAAACCCTTCGGCACCTTTGCCAGCAAAATTGTCGTAACGGGACATGGCAACCACTATTGCGATCTGCTCAAGCAAAATGCGGCTGCGGGCGAGAAGATCGATATCGCTATCGAATATTACGCCGGGCATTATGTTAAGGGCTGTATGCCATTCGAAGAACTCGGAATGCGCAGTTTTGACTATGAATACGGCGGCGTTCAAATCTGCCTGATGAATGAGGAGATCGCCGAGTTTTATTTTGATTTGAAAACGCTTAACCAGCTCGTCGCCGAATTGGACGCAAACAGTTTCCGGCGGGCCGAGGTCGTGAACGCGTTAACGGAAGTACATAAGGTGCTGTACTATTCGTATGAGGCGGTCGAACCGGAGGACTTTTTCGCCGCGCTGCGGGAAGCGAGTCCTTATCTCAAGAAGGCGCTCAAGGCTACGAACTCTGCATCCGCACCCTTCGCCGGCTTGATCGGCCACTCGCATATGGATACGGCTTGGCTGTGGCATCGGGATGAAACGATAAAAAAATGTGCCCGCACTTATTCCAACCAGATCAGCCTCATGCAGCGTTATCCCGAATACAAGTTTATTCAAAGCTCCTCTTACCATACCGAAATGATCCGCAAACATTACCCTGCCCTGTTCGAAGATATTTCCCAAATGGTGAAGGAAGGAAGATATGAGCCAAACGGCGCGGTATGGGTGGAATGCGACTGCAACCTAACCTCGGGGGAATCGATGATCCGTCAGTTTCTGTGGGGACAGCGCTATACCCGGGAGCACTTCAATTACACCTCCAATGCGTTCTGGCTTCCCGATACCTTTGGATACAGTGCGGCTATTCCGCAGATCATGAAGGGCTGCGGCGTCGACTATTTTCTGACGACCAAACTGGGCTGGAACGACACCACGGACTTTCCGTATGAAACTTTCTACTGGAAAGGCATCGACGGAACGAAGGTGCTCACCCATTTCAACAAAACGCATTTATGGCCTGACGCAGCCAGCCTGATCGACTACGTCGTGGACGGCAAACACAGCCGCGACCCGATCCGCGAGAAAACCGTGAACAACATGCGGCTTATTTCATACGGGTTTGGCGACGGCGGCGGCGGTCCGCAGTTTGAAATGATCGAAATGGCCCGCCGGGTTCAGGATTTGGAAGGGGTACCCCGCTCTGCCCACATCACGGCCGGAGAATTCATGAGACAGCTCGAGCAGTCGGTCGTGAATCCATCCACCCATACCGGTGAGCTGTACTTGCAGCTGCATCGCGGAACGCTGACGAACCAGCACAACATCAAACGCAATAACCGCAAGGCCGAGTTCCTGCTGCGCGATCTCGAGTACGTTACGGTCCGCGAAGCGGTTCAGTCCGGCCGTATCGTCTCTGACGAAGGCATTCGCCCGCTGATGGAAACGCTGCTCGTGAACCAGTTTCATGACACACTGCCCGGTACTTCCATTCCGAAGGCGCATGACCAGGCCCTTACGGAAATGACCGAACTGCTGCAAACGGGAAGTAAGCTGCTGTACGAACGAATCACCGTGAGTCCGGAAGCCCAAACGATGTCCATCATCAATACGCTGTCTTTTGACCGCACGGACACGGTCTATCTGCCTGTCGACGGGGATTGGCGGGTCGAAGGCAGCTACGGGCAGCAGATTGTCGAAGACCTCGAGGGCAACCGTATGCTTGCGGTATCCGGCTTGACCGTACCGGCGCTGTCGGCGGTTTCTCTCAAGCTGGTTCCAGGCGAGCCGGCCGGTGTTTCTCCGTTCGCATATGCTGTTGATACGCTGCAAACGCCGTTCGCCCGCGTAACTTTTGATGAAGAGGGTTATATCGCCTCGTTCGTGGATCAAAGAAACGGCCGGGAGCTGCGCGGCGACGGGCAACCGCTCAATACGTTCCTGATGGCTGAAGACGTCCCTCAGGCTTGGGATAACTGGGATATCGACGCCGACATCGAGCTGAAGCTGGCACCTTCTGCCAAGCTGCTGTCCCGCCAGATCGTCGCTAACGGAGCAGCCGAATTCCGGATTCGCAGCCAGTACCGGCTGTCGGCGCGCTCGACTTTGCGGCAGGATATGATTTTCTTTGCGTCGAGCCCGGAAGTACGGTTCGAGACCGTTATGGATTGGCAGGACGAACACCGTTTGCTGAAAACGGCGTTCAGCACGTCCATTCTGACTGATTTTGTCCGCCAGGAGGTGCAGTTCGGATATCTGCGCCGCCCTACAACGCGGAACACAAGTGAAGAGAAAGCCATGTTTGAGGTGGTCAATCACAAATACAGTGATCTGTCGGAGAATCGTTACGGAGTCGCCCTACTCAACGATTGCAAATACGGAATTTCCGTACAGGACGGCGAAATGCGGCTGACCCTGCATAAAGGCGGTATGCGTCCTGATTTCCGCGGAGACAAAGGCGTGCATGCATGCACTTATTCTTTCTATCCGCATGACGAGGGTTTCGGCGCGGCTTCAGTCATCCACCCGGCTTATGAGCTGAACGTCCGGCCGATTGTCGTCAAGGGCAAAGTCGATGGAAACCAATTTGCGAGTGTCGACGCCGACAATGTGCTGATCGAAGCGATAAAACCATGCGAGGACGCTGAGCGTGCGTTCATCCTTCGTTTATACGAAGCGGAAGGAACCTACACGCGTACAAAGCTGACCCTTGGCGGTCAGGCCAAAGCAAAGGAAATAACCAACATGCTGGAAGAAACCGTAGAGCCGTTGAACGGAAAAAGTGAGGCCGAACTGGTCTTCCGGCCGTTCGAAATCAAAACGGTAAAGGTTGTTTACTAAATAAAAAATGCAGCCCCAGCCGTCCGCTTTGTCCGATTCCCGGGCCGCAGGCGGCATGGGGTACTTACTAACTATTACTATTATATTCGATCAAAGAGAGGACGGATCGTACCATGAAATCACAGGAATATGCGTACCGCAACGCGAATTTACCGGTCAAAGAACGCGTGGAGAATCTTTTATCCCTTATGACGCTGGAGGAAAAGGTTGCCCAGATGGATATGATCCGCGGAGTGGAGCTCGCCACCAAGGTACATGAGGCGCATTTTTGCGCCGTGGCGGAGGATTCCGATTTTCACTGGGACCGGGTGGAGGCCGGGATTGGGCAAAACGGAATAGGCTTCGTGCACGACGTTTATTCCTCTCCCCGCGTGCTGAACAAGCTGCAAAAATATTTCGTCGATAAAACACGCCTGGGCATCCCGTGCTTGTTCACCGGAGAGGCGCTGCACGGTATCAACTATCCGGGGGCCACTGTGTTTCCAATGCCGATCAACATGGGAGCGACGTTTCATCCGGAGCTTGTCCGGGAGATCGGCCATGCGATCGCTGCCGAAACCCGCAGCCTCGGCATCGCCGAAATTTTGGCGCCCAACCTGGACTTGGCGCGGGAGCCCCGTTGGGGGCGGGTGGAGGAGACCTTTGGGGAGGATACCTTTTTGTCAGCATCGATGGCTTACGCCATCATAACGGGCGAGCAAGGCGATGATATTTCCGCTCCGGACGCGGTCGTTAGCGAGCCGAAGCATTACTGCGTACACGGCATTCCCGAAGGAGGCACAAACTGTTCATCTGCCCGCGTTGGTGTACGCGAGATTGAGACCAGCCATCTTCCGGTATTCGAGGCAGGCATCAAGAAGGCCGGTGCGTACAACGCCATGGCTTCCTACAACAACATCGACGGGGAGGCGGTAATCTCCTCCGGGCATTATTTGCGTGAGGTATTAAAGGAGCGTTACGGCCTGAAGGGTTATGTGCGCGCCGACTTCGGAGCGATCAACCGGCTCAAGACGCAGCATTTCATGACTGCAGACAGCAAGGACAGCATCGAGATGGCGGTGAATGCCGGACTGGACGTGCAGGGCTTCGATTTTCCGAATTCATATTGGCAGGATACGCTGGTTCAGCTCGTCACTGAAGGCAGGGTTTCGCAAAGCACAATCGACGAAGCCGTAGGACGTATTCTCCGGGTGAAGTTTGAACTAGGCCTGTTTGAACATCCCTTTACGGACGAGAACCGCTACCGGGAGGTCATCCGCTGCGATGAGCATAAAGAGTTGTCTTATCGGGCCGCCCGAGAGTCGATTGTCCTGCTCAAAAATGAAGCAGACATTCTTCCCCTTCCGAGAAATGGCGGCAGCATCGCCTTGATCGGCCCAAGTTCGGGACACCAGCGGATCGGCAGCTATTCCTCGGTTCCTTACGGCTATGAGGTGCATTCCGTTTATCAAGAGATCGTTAAGGCCGTTCCGGGGGTGACGGTCCGGCAGAGCGACGGCTGCGGCATCACCGAATACGACATCGACCTTATTCCCGACTCTTGGTACACGGATGGAGTAACGCTGACTTATTACAACAACGGCCGTTTTGCCGGTGAGCCGGTGGGGCAGAACCGGGCGAATCGAATCAACTTTAACTGGATTTTGGCCAAACCGCATCGCGATCTCGATTTTGTAGGCTACTCGGTGCGCATGACCGCCAAATTGAAGGTGAACACCCGTGATTTCGGGGACGCCGAGCGCTTTACAGGCCGGCTGGTGTTTACCTCGGGCGACAGCGTTCGGGTGAAAATAGATGGTGTGACGGTGATCGAAAGCTTCGGGGCCCATAAAATGAGAATTCCCGAATGCGAGTTTACTTTCGAGAACGGAGCCGAGCATAAGCTGGAAGTTGAATTCGTCTGCGACGTGAACGGCAATCAACTGAGCCTTTGTCTGGACAGCAGAACCGGGCGCATGGAGGAAGCGGTCAGGCTGGCCGAGGAATGCGACACGATCGTGATTGTCTGCGGCGACGACAAGATGACCAGCGGCGAAGGGATGGACCGGACCGACCTGCGTCTCTACGGCAAGCAGCGCGAGCTGATCGAGCGGGTTTGCGCGCTCGGGAAACCGACGATCCTCGTGCTGGAGAACGGCAAGCCGGTGGATCTCAGCTACGAGAACGAGCATTGCGACGCCATCCTCGCGGCCTGGTTCGGCGGGGAGTTCGGAGCCAAAGCGATCGTGGATACGTTATTCGGGTTCGTCAGCCCATCCGGGAAGCTGCCGATTTCCTTCCCCCGCAGCGTGGGGCACATCCCCTGTTACTACACGCTGCTTCCGGGCGGCAGCGGGGAATACCTGGAGGGCACGCGCAGAGCGTTGTTCCCCTTCGGGCATGGGCTCAGCTACGCCTCGTTCGCCTATTCGGAATTAAAGATAGCGGCGCTCGATTCGCCTTACGGCTTCCGCGTATCGTTTAGCGTTACGAATACCGGCGCCGCTTTGGCTGATGAGGTGGCCCAACTGTACATCCGCGACGTAACCAGTTCCATCGTTACGCCGATGAAGCAGCTGCAGGGCTTTCAAAGATTATCCCTCACGGCGGGAGAAACGGCGATGGTAGAAATCGACCTAGGCTTCGACAGCTTCAAATTGCTCAATAAACAATGGGAATGGGTCGTCGAGGAAGGCGAATTCGAAATCATAGTCGGAAGCTCCAGTGAGGATATCCGCTTAAAGCAGAGTCTTGTTATCGATGAAAAGGGAGCCGCACGGCGTAAATAGATCCGGTCAGTTATGATCCATGATATGTGGAATACACAAAAAAACCGTCTTCTTTAGGTATGGCTGCGCCGCGCTGCCATTTTGCCAAAGAACGGTTTCTTTTTTTGGTGAAAGGAAGCCGCCAGTCGGGAAATGCTCCCGGCTCTGGCGGCTTCTTTTTTGCAGGCTGCAAAATGCAAAAGATCATGCACGCCCGGATAAGAGCGGCAGGAGCCTCAGTCTTAAGCCCCTTTGATCTGCTTGCTCCGCAGCTGGCCGCAGGCGGCATCGATGTCGGTGCCGTGCTCCAGGCGGACACTGACGTTTACGCCTTGTTTCTTCAGTTCGTCGTAGAACTCCAAAATGACTTCCCGTTCGCTGCGCTGGTATTGGCTGTGCTCATCGACCGGGTTGTACGGGATCAGGTTGACCGTCACCTGCTGCTTCCGGTCCTGTATCAGCTCGGCCAGCTCGGCCGCATGCTCGCGGCGGTCATTGACGTCCCGCAGCAAAATGTATTCCAGCGTCACCTTCCGGTTGCTCCGCTCGCAGTAATAATCCATCGCTTCCAGCACTTTTTCAATAGGAATCGCTTTGTTGATCTTCATGATCCGCGTCCGCAGCTCGTTATTCGGCGCATGCAGCGAAATCGCCAGGTTGACCTGCAGGTCGGAATCGGCGAATTCCTTGATTTTTCCGGCCAGGCCGCTTGTCGAAACCGTAATGCTTCTCGGGCCGATCGCCAGTCCTTTAGCGTCCTTAATCGTCCGGATAAAGCCGCTCATGTGTTCGAAGTTATCGAACGGCTCGCCGATGCCCATAACGACGACATGGCTGACCCGTTCACGCTTACCGGCACGGTCCAGGTGCAGCTGCACCTTCATGATCTGTTCCGTGATTTCGCCGGAGGTCAGGTCACGGCTTTTAGCCAGCAGGCCGCTAGCGCAGAAGCTGCAGCCGATGTTGCAGCCGACCTGCGTGGTGACGCAGACGGACAGGCCGTATTTTTGCCGCATCAAAACGGTTTCGATCAGGTTGCCGTCCTGCAGCTTAAACAGGAATTTGATCGTGCCGTCCACGGATTCCTGGCGGGTATGCTCCTCCATCGTCTGCAGCACAAAATGTTCCTTCAGCAGGTCGACTACAGCGGCGTTGGCACCGGTCATTTCTTCAAAAGTAGTGACGCGCTCGCGGTACAAAGCTTCCCAGACCGGAATCGCTCTGGACCTCTTGTGACCGTGTTCCTCCAGCCAAACCGACAGCTGCTCTAACGTAAAGCCGTAAAGGGTTGGTTTGTTCATTGTTTGTTTCCTCTTTCCGATCTATAAAAATTTTCGTAATCATCTTTGACATCAACAAAAAAATGCTTGCTTGGCATCTATCCGCTTATGGACGGATAACCCTATCATTGTCCCAAATTTTACGCAATAGCACAAGGGGAATGATTGGCATCGTTTACGCCCTCGCTGCCTGTGTCTATTTTTCGTCCTTTTTCCGCTGAACTGGAGAATTGTTAACTTTATTAAGCCTGCGTTAAATAACGTCAATTCGATTGACGCGGATTTTCGTAGATTGCTATAATGAGCTTGAAAATTGACACGTTCCAAAAATAATCAAAAAGGGAGATTTGCATGAACATCAAACTTAAACGGATTTTTACGCCTCTGCTTGGCATCGTATTGGCCGGATCGTTAGCCGCCTGCGGTAATCAAGCCTCCAGTAACTCCGCCGCCAATTCCGCCGAACCTGCCGGCTCGTCCAACAATACGGCTGCGCAAGCCGAGTCTGCTAATCCTACTGATACTGCCGGTTTGAAAAAACTCGTCGTTTATACCAACTCCGCCTCCGACGGCAGAGGCGACTGGCTGAAGGAAAAAGCCAAGGAACAGGGCTTTGATTTGCAAATCGTTGAAGGCGGCGGCGGGGATATCGCCAACCGGCTGATTGCCGAGAAGAACAAGCCGATCGCCGACGTCGTTTACGGCCTCAGCACTATCGACTATGAAAATTTCAAAACGCAAGACATGCTGGAACAGTACAAGCCGGTCTGGGCCGACGAAGTGGCTGAAGGGCTGAACGACAAGGATGACTATTACCACTCCCTGGTGAAACAGGCGATTCTCATGATCTATAACTCCACGATGTACAACGAAAATACCGCGCCGAAGGATTGGCCGGATCTGTGGAACAACGAGCAGTTCCATGGCAAATATGATGAGCCCGGAACAGCCGCCGACCTGGGAGGAGCGACCAACCGTGCGGTTATCGCCGGCATCCTGGTCCGCTACCAGGATCCGAACGGGGAATACGGCATCTCGCAAGAAGGCTGGGACGCGATTAAAAACTTCCTGAAATACGGCCACATCAAAGCCCAAGGCGAAGATTCCTTTGCCAATCTCGCTAAAGGCAAGACACCTTTCATTCCGATGTTCTCCAGCGGGATTCCTTCCCGGGAGAAGCAATACGGCGTCAAAGCCGGAATCGTGAAGCCCGATATCGGCGTTCCTTATCTCGTCGAACAAGTAGCCATCATCAAAGGCACAAAAAACCTGGACGCGGCCAAAGCCTTCGTTGACTGGTTCGGCAGCGCGGAAGTGCAAACGGAGTGGTCCAATCAGTTCTCCAGCATGCCGGCAAACAGCAAAGCGCTGGCCAACGCATCGCAGGACATTAAAGACCTCGACGCTTCCGTCAAACGTCAGGACATCGATTGGACGTTCGTCAGCCAGCACATCAATGACTGGGTGGAGAAAATCCAGCTTGAGCTTCTGCCTTAACGCCCTTCATTATGTCCTGAATGTCCTGACCTGCTAATCCTTTCCTAATTCATATCCCCGGCAGAAGCGGCTTTCGGCGCGCCACGGCGCAGCCGGGCCTCTTCTGCCGGATGGCTTTATACACCACTAGCGAGGAGCCGGGGAGTCATGATCGAATTTAAAGAGGTTGAAATCAAATATAACGATTTTACCGCAGTAAGCCAATTGAATCTACGGATCGGTGAAGGTGAATTTTTTACGCTGCTTGGCCCTTCCGGCTGCGGCAAAACCACGACCTTGAGAAGCCTGGTCGGATTTGCCACTCCGTCGCGCGGCACTATTTACGTTAACGGCAAGGATATCACGCATCTTCCCGTGGAGAAGCGAAACATCAGCATGGTTTTTCAAAGCTATGCCTTGTTCCCGACCCTGAATGTCTATGAAAATATCGCCTTTGGCCTAAAGGTGAAGAAAATGCCCAAAGAGCAGATCGAAGACGAGGTCGCGGCCATTGCGCAAAAGGTGGACCTGAGCGCCGAGCAGTTGCGCAAGAAAGTGTCCGAGCTGTCGGGCGGACAGCAGCAGCGCGTGGCGATAGCGAGAGCGCTCGTGCTTAAGCCAAGCATCCTCGTGCTGGACGAGCCGCTGTCGAACCTGGATGCAAGCTTGCGCGTCCAACTGCGAAACGAACTGAAAAGCCTGCAGAAAAAGTTCGGCATCACTACGATTTACGTCACTCACGACCAGGAGGAAGCCTTGACCCTGTCGGATCGCATCGCTGTGTTCAACCGCGGGGTTGTCGAGCAGGTGGGCACTCCTTTTGACATCTACAATCATTCCTCCACCGAATTCGTTTGCAATTTTATCGGGGATATCAACAAGCTGGGCCCAGCCCTGCTGCAAAACATTACGGCCAAATCCGGCAAATCATTTGATCTGTCCAAAACCGCCTATCTGCGGACCGAAAGGATCTACACCTCCATCCCTTCCGCAGACGCCGGCGGCCTCGCCCAATTGAAAGCTAAAGTCGTTGAAGCCGAATACTACGGACTCTACACCAAATACACGTTTGAAATAGATGGGGCCTTCCTGAAAAAGGTGGAAATCGAAGACGGACAAAACCGCTACGCCCAAGGGAACGAGATGGATATCTTTATCCGTCCGGACGATATTTTGCAATATTAGGAGGCTGGCTTCATGCTGATGGAACGATTCAGAAACTATTTGACCCCGGGGAAAATGATCGGCCTGATTATAGGCTTGTTTTTAGCCTGGTTTATCGCCGCCTTTTTGGTGTATCCCAATCTTAATCTGCTCAAAGCCGTCTTTTGGGTGAACGGCGCCTTCTCCGTCGAACCCTTCCAAAAGCTGCTGCATTCCAACAGGGCTTTAAAGAGCTTGCTGAACAGCTTTATCCTGGCGGGCTCCATGGTGGTTACCGTTAATATCGTTGGCATTTTCCTGGTGTTTGTTACCGATTATTTCGACATTAAAGGCTCGAAACTGCTGCGGCTGGGCTATTATACTACGCTTGTTTACAGCGGAATCGTGCTGGTCACGGGCTATAAATTTCTGTATGGCGAACAAGGCTTCATCACGAAATTCCTGGTGCTTCTGTTCCCTTCTTTTCCCGCCGGGTGGTTTCACGGCTACTGGGCCGTGCTGTTCGTTATGACGTTTGCCTGCACGACTAACCATGTGCTGTTTCTGTCCAATGCGATCCGTAAAATTGACTTCCAAACCGTTGAAGCAGCCCGGAATATGGGGGCCTCTTCTTTCTATATTTTGCGCAGGGTCGTGCTTCCCGTTCTGCAGCCCACTTTATTCGCCATCACCATTCTGCTGTTTTTGACCGGCCTCGCCTCCACCTCCGCGTCGATGATTGTAGGCGGAACGGAGTTTCAGACGATTACGCCTCTGATTCTTTCCTTTTCCAAAAGCCCCGTCTCGCGGGATGTGGCTGCCGTGCTGGCGATTTTGCTGGGAGCCGCGACGCTGATTTTGCTGGCTTTTCTCAGAAAAGTCGAACAAAAAGGTAATTACATTTCAGTCTCCAAGGTGAAGTCGGAGATCAAAAAGCAGAAAATAGGCAATAAAGGATTAAACGTGCTGGTTCACGTTATCGCCTACTTTTTATTTGTCATTTACGCGCTGCCGGTTCTGCTGACGGTTATTTTCTCCTTTACCGACTCTTACAGCATCTCAAACTCCACCTTGTCCTGGAGCCATTTCACGATCGCCAACTACCGGATGCTGTTCACCGAAGCCGACGCGTACAAGCCTTATATCATCAGTATTTTGTATTCCGCCGTGGCTTCCGTTGCCGTCGTGGCGCTGACGCTGCTCGTTTCGCGTATTCTTCACAAGCATAAAAACATCTTTACGACCGCCCTGGAATACGCGATGCTGATCCCTTGGCTGCTGCCCTCCACGCTGATTGCTCTGGGTCTGATCCTTACCTATGATTCGCCAAAATGGATTTTGGCCGGCCATGTGCTCACCGGCACGATGTGGATTCTGATGATCGCTTATATCATCGTCCTGATTCCGTTCACGCTGCGGATGCTGAGAGCCGCTTTCTTTACGATAGACGATTCCCTCGAGGACGCCTCCAAAAGCCTGGGCGCCGGGACCTTCTATACGTTCCGGAGGGTTTTGCTCCCGATAATTCTGCCTTCGACACTGGCTGTGCTGGCGCTGAATTTCAACAGCCATTTGGCGGACTACGACCTGACCGTGTTTCTGTATCATCCGCTCTACGAACCGCTGGGCATTGCCATTCAGAACGTAACCTCCGGACAGACAAACTCCGACACCCAAGCGCTCGGACTCGTCTATTCCGTTGTGCTGATGGTGATTTCCACCGTGATGCTTTATCTGGTTTATGGAAGGAACTCGAAGTCGTAACTCTGAATTTATTTTATTCTCCCAAAAAAAATTGCCCGTCCGGATGAATTCCGGACGGGCAATTTTTATGAGTTCTCTTACGGTACAAATAACGATACACGAATTCCGAGCGCGAACCCTTTTCTTACGACTCCTGCAAACGCCGACCCCTGTAGGCGGACAACAAAGCGGGCCAATCGGTCTGAATGACATCGATCTGCTTGTCGAACATTTTGCCCCAGCCCTGCTCCGGTCCTTCGATGATCGAAACGTCATCGTCCAGGCTGCCGTACAAAGATGTCTTGTCGTCCAGCTTGATCGCGTTCGCCCATACAAACAAATTCAGGCCGTGAAGGCGCCGGATGACTTCATTTTGCAGCAGAGGATCCTCGTCCGAGCTTGCGATCAGCTCCATGCCTACCAGGTTGATATGCCGGTAAGCCAGAACCTTATCGATCTCTTCCACCGATTTAATGATCGGCATAAACATATATTTCTGCTCGCAGTGCTCAAAAAAATCAAGCGTCCCTTCTTCCGCCGGCCCCTTCAAGATGAGCTGCTCCATCATGTCATGCCGGTTCAGCTCCGCGATCAGCTCCGGCCAAAACCACCAGGAACGGTCAATGTTGAACAGCGCATTCCCTTTGAACCGCGGCAGAACGTCCCGGAGCCTTTCCGGATTCAGATGCTTAATATGGGAAATAGAGTTGATGAAGTTCATGCTGTCAATCGTGGAGGAATGCATCGTTCCGATATTTTCGTCTACCCGAAAAAGTCTCGGCTCTGCGCCGTCATGAAACAGATAAAGCTCCCCGTCCGTCGATTTGGAGATATCGATCTCCAGCACATCTCCGCCCTCCATGAGGGCTGCTTTTAAGGCAGGCGTTGTATTTTCAATGATATTGCCGCCCGGCCTGCCCCGGTGCACCGCAATCAGTACTCTCCGATTTGCAAATCTCTCATTCAATAACCTGTTGATATTGGCGTATGCCTCTTGACCGAACATCCCGTGCCTCCTGCTCCTGTAGTCTGCGGTTTTTCGTTTGTCTTTTGTTAGAATAAGTACCTGTATCCAGAGTAACAAAAAAGATTGGAACGTGTCAATTAAAGAGGGTATTTTCTCGTTAAAACTCCTTTTCAGGAACAAAAAACGAATATAGATTGAACGTTAAATTCAAGAGAAGTAAAATGGAGCTACTAGATTGACAGGAGGATACGGAAGTATGGCTACCATCAAAGACATTGCCAAAGCGGCGGGGGTTTCGCACGGGACCGCCTCTAATGTATTAAACGGGCGAGGTAATGTCAGCGCCAAAAAGATCCAGCTCGTCGAGGAAGCCGCCCGGCGGCTCGGCTACAAAATCAATTACAAAGCCCAGTCCCTGAGGTCCGGCGTTACGAAATCCGTCTCCATCCTCATTCCCAGCCTGGATTCGGAGGAGTATGTCCAGCTTTATGAAGGTTTGGACAAAACGCTCTCCCAGGCCGGCTACCGGACCCATTTATACATCACTTACGATCTGCCTTACAACGAACGGGCCGTTCTGCGGGAAATCGCCGAGGAGCGGGTGACCGGCATCGTCGCCATCTCCTGCCTGGAGGATGCCAACATCTATTATGAGGAACTAAGCATTCCGCAGGAGAATGTATTCTTCGTCAACCGAGAGATTCCGAACGGCAAAACGTTTGTTTCGTTTGATTTTGAACAGGCCGGCAAAGAGATCGGCGCTTACCTGACGGAGCATCGTTACCGCAAGGTGGGCATCTTTGCGGGCGAGCAGGACTTTACCAATGAACGCTTGTTTGCCGAAGCGATCCTGCACCATCTGGAGCAAGCGGACGGAACGGAAGTCCAGACCGTTTATGCTCCGCTGAATCAGGCTTACGGCAGGTCTTTTGAATTTTTCAGCGAGGGAGCTCCGGATATTCTGGTCGCTTCCAGCCTGAACCGGGCCAAGCTGCTCATGGAAGCGCAGCATTTCGGCTCCACAGGCAGCCGGCCGCCTATGATTTGTATGGCGCCTACCGAAACCTTTTTGGACAGCCGGTGGATTCGTTACCGGCAAAACTACCGGCTGATGGGCCACGATATCGCCTGCCTGCTCCTCCGCCGCGTCCGGGCTGCGGGCGATAGTGAGCTGCAGGCGGATCCGCAAACGAAGGCTCAAAAGGAAGCCTCCTTGAAGGAGCTGCCGGGCGGGCGGCTGATTCTGGAGAACAGCGGGCTCCAGCTTGGCGTATCGCGCAACAGCGCTCCATTGTCCGACAGGTCGCTTACCATGCTGACCATTACGAGCCCGACAACGGATGCGCTGCTAAAGCTTTTGCCCCATTTCACGAAAGAAACCGGCATCAAGGTCAAGCTTGCGATCCACAGCTACGAAGAGATTTATCAGATCCTGAGCGATTTCACGCATAATACCTTTTATGATCTGATTCGCATGGACATGGCCTGGCTTTCCTGGTTCGGAAACAAGGTGTACCGGCCGCTGGAAGGCCTTGATCCTGAGCTGGACAAGCTGCTGGAGGCGCTGCCTCCACATATGAAAGCCCATTATTCGAGCGTGCAGGGGAAGGCCTACACCTATCCGTTCGACCCTAGCGTACAGATGCTGTTTTACCGGAAAGACCTGTTTGAGGATCAAATGATTAAACGGATGTTTTTTGAAAAATACAAAGAGCAGCTGACCGTACCTACCGACTATCAGTCGTTTAACCGGCTGGTTCATTTCTTCTCCCGCTCCAGGTCCGCCCAATCCCCTACTCTCTATGGGACAAGCGTTACGCTGGGCAAGGCGGAAATCGTCGCACTGGAATTTCTGACCCGCTATTACGCAGAAGGCGGAAAACTCATTACGGAAACCGGCATGCAGCTGGAAACCGGCAAAGCGGAGCGCGCTTTGGAGAACCTGCTGGAAACGGTCCGGGTTGCCCAAAACCTGAACGAAACCTGGTGGGGGGAAGCCGTTAACCGTTTTGCCAAAGGCGAAACCGCCATGGTGATCGGGTTTATGAACCACGTCTCCCGGATCGCCCGCAGCGATGTAGGCGCCTATATCGGTTCGGCCGAGGTTCCCGGCAGCAAGCCGCTTCTCGGCGGCGGAGTAATCGGCGTGTCCCAGAACAGCCCCCGGATTTCGGAAGCCGTTTCGTTCATCCAGTGGGTCAGCCGGACCGAAATCGCCGAACAAATCAGCCTGCTGGGCGGAACTACGGCCAATCCGGCCGTATCCGAGCATTACACCATCCGCAACCTGTACCCGTGGCTGCTTGACGCCGACAAAATGAATGCCCAGGGCATCCGCGAAACCCGCAGGCTCGACGGCGGCGGCATCGACAGCAAAAAAATCGAGCTAATCCTCGGCTTGTCGATCAAGCAAGCTCTCCATGCGATCATGGACGTTAAACAAACGATCGAGCACCTGAACCGGCAGCTGGCGGATCTGTAATTATCCATCCCCGGCGCCGAACCGATTGGAGTACCCCGTTTAGGGACAATCCCGGCATGCCTTGCCATTATTGATTAGGAGGACATAGACATATATGACTATTAGCCAGAATCAGCCTATCTCTCTGCCGGAAATCAAGGAACGAGCGGCCGAAGCGCTGCGCAGAGAGCTGGGGGAGCACGTTTCTGCAGAAGAATTGGACGTAGCGCTGGGCAAACTGAGCAAAGCGGAAGTAATGGATAAAGCGCTGCTCACCCGGGAGAAAAAAATCGGCAGCGCCGAATTGTTTGAAATCGTAGATGCCCTCTTTGGCATTAATCTGCATCAAGTGCCCGTACTTGTCCCTGATGCCGGGCTGGCGGCGTCTCCCGACGCTGCGGCGGCAGCGATGGACAAACGGCTGGATGAGCTGCCCGCCGAAGCGGGGACCAGCGGGGCTGAGCTGCGCAAGGCGATTAATGATACGTTCGGCGTGAACCTGGACGCCATCGCCGGCCTGGAGCAGTGCCGCATTTCGCTGTATTCCAAGGGCCAGTGGATCGTCCGGAACAAACGCGATTTGGTGCTTGTGTGGACCGGCTCCGGAGATGTCGACGTGAGGGTTTCCCCAACCGTTTATTTTACCGGGCATACCGGCTTAACCGCTCTGCCGGCCGAGCTGCGCGCCAAGCTGCTCGGCTTGGGCTATTCTCCGGAAGCGGAAGGCGGAATAGAAAGTCTTTATTACGCCCACCCGGACGGTCTGGCCGTTCCGGACGCTTTTAAAGGCCAAACGATGGGCGCGGTGATCCAGACGCTCGGTGAAGGATACATGGACCTGTAGCAGCGATGGCTGGACACTAGGCGACGGACAATGACAATAGACGCAGTCGAAGGTAAAAGCGGGATCCCTTTGCAACAAAAAACAGCAGTGTCAGGTGGTTAACCCGGCACTGCTGTTTTCTGCTTTTTCTAACCCGCCTATAAAAGGCTGACTTCCAAAAAACTTCCGACTCCTCATCAGGCATGAACACTGCTGCTGTCCAGCACCTTGAGAATTTCGCCTTCTATGCTCTCCGGCGTATCCTTGGGACCAAAACGTTTCAGCACGCGGCCGTCCCGGTCCACCAGAAATTTGGTGAAATTCCATTTGATCGTTCTGGAGCCAAGCACGCCTCTGGCCTCATTCGTCAGCAAACGGAATAAGGGATGAGCGGTTTTCCCGTTGACGTCGATTTTGGCGAACAGCGGAAAATTCACCCCGAAATTGATTTCGCAGGCTTCCGCCACCTCCTCGTTCGATTCCAGCTCCTGGTTCGCGAATTGGCCGCTTGGGAAGCCAAGCACGGTAAAACCGCGGTCTTTATACTGGTCATATAACTTTTGAAGCCCTTTGAATTGAGGAGCAAACCCACATTTGGTCGCCGTATTGACGATCAGCATAACCTGACCCCGATAAGGCGAAAGATTGCTGTGTTTCCCTTGGATCGTCTCGACTTCGATGTCGTAGATGGACATATAAACAACCTCCCCGTGAATTTTTAACCGCATATATAAAACGTCCGCATGACTCTTGGTGTTCGATAAGATCATTATAAATCTTTGGGCGGTCGAAAAAAAGTGCGGCCGGAACGCCGCGGCGACGCCGACTCTCTGGACCGTCTGCTCTTCCTGCTGCAGAATGAACGGTTTAAACTTGATGAACAGAAAGAGCTATGCCGAAAAAAATTAAACCCCCGCCACGGCATGAATGCCCTTGCCTGGCGGGGGGTTTGAAATAGAAATTACGCTTGCGGTCAGCTTAATCCCGAAGACCGTCCTGCTAAATCAGGAACATCGCCACCACTGTCGTGACGGCGAGGCCGATCAGCACCGGCTTCAGATTGCGCCGGGCCAGCTCGAACGGGCTGACGCCGCAGATGGCAGCCGCCGGGATCAGCGCCCACGGGATCAGCGTGCCGCCGCCGACCCAGATGGCGGCGACTTGGCCGAGGGCAGTCAGCGTAGCCGCACCTGAGCCGATCGCGGTAGCGAACAGCTGCGCAATCGAGCCGGCGAGCGAAATGCCCGAGAAGCCGGAGCCGTCGAGGCCGGTGATCGCGCCGGTCACCGTCAGCGTGACCGCGCCGACAGCGCCGTTCAGCGGCACTTCATGGGCGAGGGCGACTCCGAGGTCGTTCACGATGCCCTGCGAGCCTTCCGGCAGCACCTTGCCGAACATTTCGGTGAAAGCCGAGTCCCCAAGATAGAAAAACGCCGCGATCGGAATAACCGGCCCGAATACCTTAAACCCGAACACAAAACCGTCGATCAAATAAGACGTCATTTGCTCCAGACCTTTATTCCGGTGGGCAAACAGCGTCACCGCGAGCAGGATCAGAATGGCCGTACCGCCAACCAATGCCGTGGCGTCTCCTCCCTGCAGATGCAGCACAAACATGGCGGCAACGTCGATCGCGAACAAAACGGGAATCGCGATGGCAAGCGCCTTTTTGGCCGCGGGACGAATAACGGCAGGCGTGTTATCCGGGCTGTCCGCCGAAGCCAGCGCGCTGGTTCCGCTTCTGCCCGAAACCAGACCGTCGCGGAACGTCCCCCGTCTCATATCGCGCCGCATCAGCCAATACGCGGCAACGGTCGTTACAAGTCCCATGACCGCAACCAGCGGGATGCTGGCCTCCATCACGCTCGAAACCGGCAGTCCGGCCGCATCGGCGGTCAGCTTCGGCGCTCCCTGAATAATGTAGTCCCCGGACAAAGCAATGCCGTGGCCGAACAAATTCATCGCCACCGCAGCGCCCAGCGCCGGAAGCCCCACCCGCATGGCAACCGGAAGCAGCACCGCCCCAATCAGCGCTACGGCCGGGGAGGGCCAGAAGAAGAAGGACGTTATCATCATAATGATCCCGATTCCCCAGTAAGCCATAGCCGGCGTTCGCAAAAAACGGGTCAGCGGAGCCACCATCGTTTCATTAATGCCGGTAACGATCAGCACCCGGCTCATCGCGACAATAATGGAAATGATCATAATGGTTCCCATCAATTCCTTGGTCGCGTAAATAAAGGAGTTGAATACGCCTGAAACCGAGCCGCTTAAAGTCTCCGTAGCGATAAGACCCAGCGTAAAAATCCCGGCCACGCAGATCATCGTGGTGTCCCTCCGCCGGATCAGCAGCGCCATGATCAAAACGATAAAGGCCAGATATACCCAGTGCAGGGCCGTCAAATGAATACCCATGTTGTCACATCCCTTCGCTTCCGCCTGAACCTCTAACAACAAGTCCGGTGGTTATATGTATGCAGAGGGATGGGCATGGGTTCGAGCGGAGCCGCGCGAAACGCCAAAAACCGCCCTTATTAACAGGACGGTTATCGGCCTTGTTGCCCGCAGCCACAAGAGGGGAAGGAACAGCGTTGGTACCAAGAGGATGATCTCTATACTCTATGGTCCATTACGGAAAATGTTTCCAATTATTCACATGGAAATCCAATTATTTCATTCTTTTTTACTTATAAACGAAGCTCAATTTCTCCCCGCAGTTCTTTTTCATATTGAAGGGTTTCCTTAAGTCCGTCCAGCATCGAATAGGCCGGTTCCCACCCCAGCACGTCCAGTGCCCGGCGGTTATCCAGCAGGCTGTCCCGGATATCTCCCGGTTTGGCCGGACGGTACTCCGGCTCCAGGTCCCGGTTTCCGCCGACTTCCCGGATCAGTCCGAACAGTTCGTTTACGGAAACCTGCCGGCCGCTGCCGATATTAAGAACAGCCCGGTCGCCCAGGTGCAGCGCCGCCGAATTGGCGGCGGCCACGTCTTTTACATAGATAAAATCCCGCGTTTGCCGCCCGTCCCCGTTCACATACGGCCTGCCGCCCTCCAGCATCTGCTTTACAAAGGAGGCTACGACGCCGCTTTCCCCCTTGGTGCTCTGCCCTGTTCCGTACACATTGGCGTACCGCAGAATCGCGTAATTCAAGCCGTAACGTTCCGAAAACATCTGTATGTACGATTCCGCCATCCTTTTGGACGCTCCGTAAAAAGAAAGCGGCGCGGCCGTCGTATCCTCGGCCACCGGCAGCTGATCCACGTTGCCGTACACGGCCGCCGACGAAGCAAACACAAGCTTGGACACCCCGTAATCCACGCACTGCTTCAGCAGATTTACGGTGCCTACGATATTATGCCGCGCATCCAGGGAGGGCTGCTCCAGGGAACGCTGCACGCTGACCTGCGCGGCCAAATGGATGACCGCATCCGGCTTCTCCAGCGCGAAGACGGCGGCCAAATTGGCGGACCCGATATCCAGCGGGTAGAAGGCCACTCTCGGACCGGAAAACGTGCGTGTTCCCTGCCCCAGGTCATCTACCACCACGACCTCATGCTGCTGGCGCAGCAGCAGCTCTACCGTATGGGAACCTATAAATCCCGCTCCTCCGGTAACGATAATTTTCATAGTACCCGACTCTCCCATTCACAATTAGTGCTTTTGTCCTCCAATATATGAAAGGGATTTCCAAAGTAGACTAGTCTTCCAAAACCTTTTTTGCAAGGTCCGCCCAAGCCTCCTGATCCGGAATCCAATAATACAGCTCCTTCCCGACCAAAGGATCCTTAGCCCTGCCGCTCTGTCCCGGGACCTGCTCGTAGCGGATATCTTCACTTTGCAAATCCTTGGCCAGCAGAGATAAGCTGATCAGATCGCCGTCGCTCAGATTCGTATCCAAAATATCCTGCCTGACCTTGCCCAGCAGCCCAGGTATCCGCACCAGATTGTCCGGCTGGAGCAGATTCCGCAGCAAAGCCTTCAGCACCAGCGCCTGATTCTGCTGCCGGTTGAGGTCTCCCGAAGCGAGGGAATGACGCTCCTGGACCAGCTTCAGCGTCAGATCGCCGTTCAAATGCTGGCTGCCCGCCGGGAGAGTAATCTTGGCATAAGTCAATTTCACCGGGTTCTCCAGCGTAATATCCAGCCCGCCGATCGCATCTATAAAATGAACAAAACCTTCGAAATTGGTTTTCATGTAGTAGTTAATCGCACAGCCGCACAAATTGCTGACCGCCTGAAGGGAAGCCAGCGTGCCCGCATGCTCCCCTCCCTTCAGCTCGCCGAGCAGATGGGCGTGGTTGATTTTGGTATAACCAACGCCTTTCAGATTCACGCGCGTGTCCCGGGGAATGGATACCAGATTCACCAGATGCCGGTCTAGGTTGACATGGGCCAGCATCATAACGTCCGTTCGCGAATCCTCCGACGAGCGGGCGTCAATGCCGAGCAGCAGCAAATTAAACCGGGTTTCCGACTGGCCTGACGAGGACTTGGTGCCGGAAGGAGAATTCGATGCTGCCGCATCGGACGCTCCGTTGGCGGCTCCGATTGAGTCTTCGGCCGAAAGACCTGTGCCAAGCGGGCCTTGGCCGGCTTGACCCGCATCGTTCAGGCCGCCTGCGCTGTCCGCAGCAGCACCGGCCCTGCCGTCCTGTGCGCCCTCTTCCGCAGGCTCAGCCTTTTCCCCTGAGCCGGTCCCGCCGGCGTCATTCGATTCCGGCACCGCCACCACCGGAATATCGGCCTCCCGAAAATGCTGGCCCGGCAGCAGACGGACGTAGGCGACCGCAGACACTCCTGCAAGCAGCAGCATAACGGCGCCGGCAATCAGCACGAAACGTTTGAAGCGCGGCTTCCACGGAAGAACGGACTCCGTCTTCGGTATAGGAGGGCGTTTGGAATCGCTCCTCCTGCTTCTCTTGCTTCTCATCGGTCAGCCTCCTCTCCTTCCTTCTCTTGCTTAGGCGTTGCCTTACGCAGACGGCTGTTCGGGCGTCTGCATAGGCGGCTGGCCGGACGCAGGCACGATAGGCACTACAGGTACGACAGGTGTTCCGGCCGGCCGGCCGTCGTCCGCCTCTTTCACCCCCCGCGCCTGCTCCCGGCTGAGCACAACAAGAAAGGTCTGAAACAAGATCTTCAGATCGAGCAGCAGAGAATAATTTCTCATGTACATCAGGTCGTATCTCAGTTTATCCGCGGGCGAAGTCGTATAACCCGCCATCACCTGGGCGAGGCCGGTCAACCCCGGCTTGACCATCAAACGATAGCTGTAATAAGGCAGCTCCTCCTTGAACTGCTCGATGAAAAAAGCCCGCTCCGGCCGTGGTCCGACCAGACTCATTTGGCCGGCCAGCACGTTAAACAGCTGCGGCAGCTCGTCGATGCGGGTCGCGCGCAGGAAACGCCCCAGCGCCGTAATCCGGCTGTCGCCGTCCCCCGCCAGCACGGGACCGGTGGCCTGCTCCGCATTCTCGACCATGCTGCGGAACTTGAGCAGCCTAAACGGCCTGCCGAGAAGGCCGATCCTTTCCTGCACGTACAGCGCCCCGCCTTTTGATGTCGCTGGGACCGACACCAGAGCAGCCAGCAGCAGCGGGGAGGTCAGGATCAGCAGCAGGGACGAGCAGGCGATGTCGAGCAGCCTTTTTACGAGACGTTCCGGCAGCGTCGGCTGCGGAGGCATAATCGAATAGACCAGCAGATCGTCGATTTGCTGGGCTTCCGCCTTAACCAGATACAGCTCGTAAAAATCCGGGATCAGCAGCACCTCCATCTGCCGTTCGCCCGCCTCCCGGATACACTTGCTGCGCACGGCCTCCGGCACGCCCTGCCCGATCATCAAAACCTCGGCTTCGCCCCAATCGATGTCGGTCTCTCCCGGCAGAGAGAGCGCCGGGAAGCCGGAGCCGGAGGGCCCCCCGTCTGAAGCCTTGAATGCAACGACCTGCGTGATGTCCAGCCATGGCGCTCCATTTTTCCGCAGCTTCTCAAGCATTAACAGGTCGGAGGGCCGGCCGCTGACGATGACCACGGTTTTTTTCCGGCCGCTTCCTTTCGCCTGAAGGTAAAAGAGAAGAAGACGCAGGCCAAACGTAAACAGCACCTGGACCACAAAAGCTCCAGCCACTACCGAACGTGGCAGGCTGAATGTCTCCAGCCAGTAGCTCACGACGATCAGGGCCGCCACAAACACCAAATGCGCCACCACCAGGTTATACAGCAGCAAAACGGGTTTTCGTCTTCCGGCAAAATCATAGAGGTTGAAGAAATAATAGGTTACCGCCGTCAGCAGGCCCAGCCATGGCGCATAATTCAGAAAAGAAGCCCACTCTTCCGCCGGAATCCGGACGGAGAACCTCAACTGATAGGCCAGCAGATAACTGACGTAAACCCCGCCCGCATCGAGCAGCAGCACCGCCAGCTTCAGCCAGCCCAGCCGAAACAGCTTCATATTTGCTCCCCCTTTTTGCCCGTTTGTTCGCTAATCGCGATCAGCCCGTCCCCACCTGATCCACCTGCTCCAACCCCCCCGGCTCCCCGGTCCCGGTAGAGCTCCTTCACCCGTTCACGCACCCGATCCAGCCGGTAGGCCTCAAAGCGGCTTCGGCTGTCTGCGCCCATCCGCTTCCTCAGCTCCGGGTTGCGGTACAGCAGGCTTAGCGACCTGGCCGTTCCTGCCGCATCGCCGACGCCGACCCGAAAGCCGTTGCTGCCCTGAGCGACCAGATCGCGGCAGCCCCGGATGTCGGTGACTACGGCCGGTTTGCCGGCGCTGAGCGCCTCCAGCAGCACCTTCGGCAGCCCCTCGCGCCTGGATAGCAGCACGACCACGTCCGAAGCCGCCATCAGCCGGGAACCGTCCCTCCGGAACCCCAAAAACCGGACAGCCTCCCGAATGCCCAATGTCTCCGCAAGCCGCTTATACCGTTCCTCATGTCCGCCTTCGCCTGCAAACAGGCAGCAGACGGGAACGCCGCTCCGCAACAGCCGTTGGACCGCATACAGCAGCTGGGCCTGGTTTTTATTGCCGTTCAGCTCGGCCATGCAGAGCAGGAGAAACGTGTCTCGCGGGATAGCCAGCTCGCGGTAAAGCTCGCTCCGTTCCTCAGGGCCAAGCGCCTGACCAGCCTGTTCCTCCACGCCTACGCCCGGCAGTTGTACGGCCCGGCCCCTGACCTTAAAAGTGCTTGCGCGTCCGAAATCCTCGCCGTTGATCGTGACCAGCGTATCCGTCCACCGGGCAGCCAATCGTTCAAGAGGGTAATAAACCAGCCAGTTGAGGAGGGGAGCGCCTTTGAAAAAATGGAACCCGTGCGCCGTATAAAAAACGTTCCGGGTCCGGGCCGACGCCGCGGCCAGACGGGTCAGAAATCCCGCGTTGGGCGTATGGACATGCACAAGCTCGTAGCCCTCCCGTTTGAAGAAGCGGTACATCCATAACAGCGCTTTCACATTGCTTAAAGCGGCAGGATTCCGGCTGAACGGAACGTCCCGGCATTTGATTCCCGCTTCCTCGACCTTGTCCCTCCGGCTGTCCGGAGCCGCATAGGCATGCACCTCGTAGCCCTCATTCAGCAGATCCTCCATAAAGGGAAGATGAAAGGCGGCCAGATGCGAATATACGGTGGCCACGTAGGCGGCCTTGGGGCGGGTAGAGGTTGCGTCTCCCCTCTTGGATTCGCTAGAAGCGCACCCTCCGGCCGGACCGGTGCCTGCCAGGCCGGCGCCCCCTTCCGTTCTTGCCGTTTCTTCCTCCCAGTCATGGCAGCTGCCGTCCGAATCGGCGCCCGCTGCGTTCGCCTTTGGTTCCGCCTCCCGGTTTCTTCCCGGGACTTCTTTTGCGTCCGGCTTGTTCATACAGCACCTCCCATCCGCGGGCGACCGCCCGGATCTCGTACTGCCGCCTGATCTTCTCCCGGCATAAACGGCCCATCTCCGCCCGCTGCGGAGCGGTCAATTCCAACAGCCGGAGCATTTCTGCGGCCAGCCGATCAGGCTCTGAAGCGGGAGCCAGATACCCGCTCACGCCATGCTCCACCACCTCCCGGTTGCCGCCCACATCGGTGGTTACGATCGGAAGCCCGCTGGCACCGGCCTCCAGCAGCACCATCGGCAGCCCCTCCCATTTGGAGGACATCAGATACGCATCCGCGCCGTTCATCAGCTCCGGAATATCGCTGCGCAGCCCAAGGAAGCGGACGTGCTCCCCGACCCCAGCCTCCCGGCAGCACTGCTCCAGCCGCGCTGCCTCCGGGCCGATTCCGGCGATCAGCAGCACCGTATCGGAGTAGATGTTCCGGACAGCGGCAAACGCTTCGAGCATGGTCGGATAATCTTTTTCGGGAGCCAGCCTCCCCACTGCCAGCCAGACAAAACGCCCTTCCACCCCAAGCTCCCGCCGCAGCCGCTCCCGGTCGGCAGCGGGCCGGACAAACCGCTCCATATCGATGCCGTTTGGCATCAGCCGGATTTTGTCCGGCGGGGAAGCCTTGATGGCGATGTAGCGGTTCACGGCTTCCTGACTGACATTCGTCATGACGTCGCAGAGGCGGTCCGTCAACCGGTACAGCCAGGTCCGCAGCCGGCCGCCCTCATGCATGCTGTGCGCCGTGCAGGCCAGCACCGGCATCCGCACGAACAACCGTGTGATCCGCGCCAGCAGGTTGGCATGCACCATGTGGCTGTGCACTACATCCGGCCGGAAGGAGCGGACCAGCCGGCGGAGCCGGAAAATTGCCCGCGGATCGGGAACGCCCTTGCGCATGCCCAGCGTCAGTACCACTACGCCCATTGCGGACAGCTCCTCCAGATAAGCGGCGGGTTCGATCATGCTGATCAGCTGGACCATAAAACCCGCTCCCCGGAAAATCCGGCTGAGCTGCACGACCTGCGCTTCGGCCCCGGCATAATCAAGCCCTGTAATAAGAAAGAGAACTTTCTTCATATTTGGCAGCTCCTTCATATTCCCGCTTTGGCTTGAAAGCCAAAGCGACCATCGCGATAAACACGTATTCAAAGTTATAGCCGAAGTCGCCGCTCACGAGCGCGCAGCCCAGCGACTGAAGGAGCAGCACAAGCAAAACGTACTGCTGCCTCGCCGCATAAAGCGTATAAAGAAATGCGGCAAGCCAGAGGGCAAGTCCGACAATCCCAAGCTCGCTGGCCATCTCCAGCAGCACGTTATGCGGAAATTCATCGGTTACCGGCGGCGTGTGCCCGCCGAGCCCGACCCCGAAAAACGGATGCTCCTCAAAGGTCCGAAGTGCCTCGAGCTGCAGGCCGACCCGGCCGAGGTAGTTGTCGTCACCCAGAAGCTGATTTTTGTCAATCAGCACGCTGAATCGGCTGCCTTCAATCGCCTCCACCAGTTCCCCCCTGAGCGCAAAGGCCAGCGCCCCTACGACGACCAGAATGGCCGACAACCCTTTCAGCCATCTGGTCAGATAACGGGCTTTGCTTCCTTTGGTCCGAATTTGGCGAAAAACCGTCCAGCCGAGAATCAGCAGGTTGGCGAGGACAAAAAAAGCAAGGGGACCACGCGATTGCGTTTGAATGGCCGAGACAAGTGCGGTGCCGCCCGCTGCAAGCCTGAGCCACAGCGGAATGCCCCGGCCCCACAGGCAGATTGTGACGGTCAGCAGCGATATGCGGGCGTTAAAGATCGGGTTGTCCCCCGGCAGCGTGAGCCGTCCGGGATATTCGGCCGAATACACGCCAAACGTCAAATGGACAACGGCATAAGCGAACCCGAACAGGGCGGCGGAGGACCAGGAGAAGACGTTGTATTTTTTGTAGAAAACGTAGGTGTAGAGTCCCGGAATGACGCCGTGTGCAAACAGCAGCAGCAGCTTGGACAGTCCGCCCGACTGCTGCGGCGACCAGGCAAAGGACAAGATGCAGTAGCCGAAAAAGACCGCCCACAGCCATAAACCTTCATTGTTCAGCATGCCGAGCGGCCTGAGCGGCCTTTGTAGGACGATGATCAGTACGAGGAGGAGAGGAAATCCGACGAGGATGAGGAGGGCGTTGCCGGGCATGATTTTTTTATAGAAAAATCCGATCATATCGAAATACAGGCACAAGCCGAACAGCAGGGCCGGATTCAGAACCAGCCCCAAATGCAGCACGCTTTGCGCGAGAAAAACGAGCATACTGGCCAGCAGCAAAGCAATCAGTACGGTTTCCGCCGTCATGGCCGGTTCCCTGGCCCCGGCGTCCGGCGGGCCGCGATTTCTTCCATAAAGCGGAGGCGGGCCGCCTCCTTGATACGGGTGTCCAAATGCGCCACCTGATCCCGGGCAATCCGGCGGCCCCGCCAAGCCTGCGCGAACCGCTCAATTTGGCCGATATGGCTTCGGATATTGTCCGGCTCGGCAGGCAGCCGCAGCAGGAACGGCACTTCTTCGGGAAAATCGGTATCTTCATAGCCGATAATCACCGGCAGCCCGTTCGCCAAATACTCCCTGACCTTCAGCGGCGACGCTTCCTTCATGTCTTTACGGTATAAAGCCAGCGTACCGATGGCGATATCGGCCTGATCCAGCAGGGGCTGATAGGCGCTGCGGGTCATTTTGCCGTGGAAAAAGAGGTTCGCCGGAGCCGGACATCCTGCCCCTCCTCCGGGCGGCGGGCCGGGCTTCTCCGCCATCAGCACGGCGGCAGCACGGACGCGGGCGGGACCTCCAGGTCCTGCGCTGTCTAAGGCGTAAGCACCGCCCGGTTTTGCCGGATCGGCATGACCCGCCTTATGCTTGGCTCCGCCCTGACCGGCGGCATTGGCGGCGGTATCGGCAACGGCACTGGCATTGACGGCGGGGCCGTCCCATTCTTCGGATCCGACCCCGATCAGGTCGAAACGCCACTCCGGCTTCAGCCTGGCCAGCTCGGCGATGTGATCCAGACCATGCCAGGACTGGCCGGCCGTGCCGATAAAGACCATACGCAGAGGACGGATTTCGGCATCTGCGAGGTCCGCTTCGTCCGGCGCCTCCGGGTGGGCTGGTTCTTCATTGGACGGCCCTGCCGGAGCCCCCGCCTTATTCGCAGGGAGCCGGGCGGACATTTCCCCGGCATGCGGTTCAAAATCCGCAAGCCGGATGCCGTTGCCGATTACGGCGGAGGCGGCTGCGTAAGGGCGGTAATGCTCGCATTGCGACAGCTCTCGGCTTACATAGACATGGCCGTCGGCGGCCGAAAGCACTTTGCTTCTGGTGAAGGAGTGATAATAATAACGGAACCCCTGCTCCAGCCGCAGCTCGGCCATGTCGTTGGTGTTGATCTCAAGCACCGAGGGAAACGCCCGAAGCAGGCCCGGAAGAGAAAGGTAATAAAGATCAAAACGATGGTAAAGCACATCCGGCCCCCACTTTCGGATCTGTTTGGCAAGCAGGCCGAAGTCGGTCATCCGGCCGCCGGAGCCCTTATAGGTTTGGGTCGTAATCGTTACGCCCGCATCCTTGCACAATCGGCCCCAATCCCCGTTTGGCCGGCAGGTAAACAGAAACAAAGCCGGTTCATGCCCCTGCCGCCGCCATTCGGCAAGCTGGTGTACAACCTTTTTCAGCACCCCGCTTTCCTCTCCTTCATTCCAATGAACCAAATAAGCGATTTTCATGCTTTTCACCTCCTCGATCTTCTGCCGGCAAGCCCGATGGGAACGGCCCGGCTGTCTGGTGATTCGTCCTGCAAGTTTTGTCCGTTTTGACTGTTTTCGCTGTTTTGGCCGTTATGTAGGTTGGCTCTCGCTCTGTCTTTAAACTCTTTAAAAATAACGCTTTTTCCGCTTCGTCCGGCGTTTTGCTCGGTAATTTGTTCATAAATCCGTTCGGTAATTCGTTCTGTATTCTGCCGGTCTTCCCGCCCGAACCTTTCCAGGCTGTCCCGGTACAGCCGGCGGTCTGAACGCCGCACCAGCTGGCTGTTGTGCCAGAGCAGTGTAAAGTCCCCTTCGTATAAGGCGCACTGGTCGTAGTAACGCCGGATCGCTTGCAGGGCCCCCTCTCCCTGCAGCCCCATATAAGCGGGATGCAGGATGGATTGATCCATGACGATCAACGGTCGTTCGCGGAGGTGAAGCTGCCGCCGGGTATGCAGGTTAAAAGCCGGATACTCGTAGCAGGTCCCGCAGCGGAATCCTGCATGGTCGGCATAGCTGAGGGTGCTGTCATAATCCAGCCCCGCGTCCTCCCAGTGCTGCCACGTATCGGGTGCCCGCCAGCGCAGGTAATGCTGGCGCCCGCCCCATGCCTCCTGCCGGATGCCCACAGCCTCCGCCGCTTCGCGGAGCATCCGGAACTGCCGGGCGATCCGGTCCGGATGCAAATAGGTGTGATAACCGGGATGCAGTCCGATATTATGACCGCGTAAATGGATTTCCCGCAGCAGAGCGCGGATTTCTGGATCATCCATCCGGTAAGTGCCGTCCAAACCGGGGGCCGTATCCTCCGTAATAAAGTAAAAGCTGCTCTGCACTCCCGCCGCTTCGCTCAGCTTCATCAGCCAGTCAAAACGGTTAAAAGGATCGGCCGCATACCGGCCTTCGCGCTTCCATACCATCCGCGCCTTCCGCCAGGCCCCTTCCAAACTCCGGCGGCGGAGCAGCTCGGCCAGACTTTCCTTCAGCAGACTGTGCTTGCTCCGCCTTTGGGACAAATAAGGAACATCGACATCGTGGCTGACCCGCAGCCGAAACCCGCGCGGCCGGCGCCGCAGACCCGGCCATAGATGGCGAAGCAGCGCCCACAGCAGCTCCGCGTATTCGTTGACGACGGGGCGGTTCAGAAACCCGGCCCGCGCAGCGATCGAACCTGCGGCGGAGGCCCGGTCATGCCGGTCCCGGTTCGCAGGGTCGGCCACGGCCTCTTCGTAACGCGTCAGCATAAAAAAGCTGCCGCCGAACAAATCGATCCCGCACCAGAATCCGTGCGGCATCCGCTCCAGATAAGGGCGGTCCGGGCAAAGGCCAGACTCGCTTCCTAAACGTCCGCTTCGTACGCTGCCTAGGCTCCCTCCGCTTCTTGAGCGGAGTCCGTACAAAACCGGAATCGTCCCTGCCTTCAGCAGTCCGGCAGGGAGTTCAACCCCTAGTCCGGCTGCAGGCGCGGCCTGCCACTGGTCCAACGGCAGCTTCGGCAGCGACAGGGGCTTCAGCCAGTCGCTTTCCGGGACCTGCAGCAGCACGTCCGCAAGCTCTAAAACGGCTCCTTCCATGCCGCCGCCAACGCCGGCAAGTTCGCCTTGCCCAAGCCCGAACATGTCGGCCTCCCTGCCAGAGCGAATAACCCGCTCGAAGCTCCCTTGATCCTCCCCGTTGACCTCCTGCACCGAAATTTCAATGCTGACGCGCTCTTCGTACACCACCCGGTAAGGCAGGCCAAGGAACTCGCCCAGCAGCACTTCATAGATATAAGCCCTTTCCGGCAACCGCTGCCGGGGCGAACGAACAATCAGCATAGACGAGTTCTCCTCCTTCTGATCCGCTTACCGGTCCGGATGCCGCTTCGCTGCCGGTTGACTAGCGGGTATAACGGCTAAACGTTTACCGCTTAAGCATTTACGGCTTTGGCTTTTTCCTCGTTTGCCACTTCAACAGCCTGGTCAACGGCTTGGTCCTCCGGTGCCACAACGGTATTTCTTTCCGCTTCCGGCGGAGCGGATCCATACTTCCGGATGGAGATCCAGGACAAAGCCAAATGCAGCATATAACCCGCGGTTGAAGCGGCGCTGAACAGCAGCACCGCCGTCCCGGCATGCTGCCCGCTGGCTTTGGCGCCCAGGATGGCCCCCAAAACCAGCGCGGTCCGGATCACCTCCCGCAGCAGATGCAGATCCTGGCGTTCCATGACGTCAATCGTGGTTCCGACCGCATTGGCTGCGAACTGGCCTAAATACATGACCGCCATCAGCCGGATATAACCGGCCGAACCGTTCCACTCCTCTCCAAACAAGGAGCCGAACGCCAGCGGGGCGGCGACCACAAACAAAACGATGATTCCCGTTCCGGCGATCAGCACCTGCAGCACCGTCCGTTTAAACAGCGGCACCAGCTTGGCCGGATTTTTGAGCATATATTCCGAAGATTCAGCCAGATAAACGCTGCGGACGGCGCTGACCAGCAGCGTCATCGGAGCCCCGAGGATCCGCTGGCCTAGAGCAAAAAGTCCGGCGGCTTCGGCCCCATAGAAGGAGGCCAGCAGCACCGTCGGCAAATAAATGCCGACGCTGTTCAGCACATTTGAAGCCAGGGACAACTGCGGAAAACGGCGGTACCGCCAGGCCACCTCTTTAAGGCTGCCCCAGCTGATAAAACGGCCCAGTTTATCAGCCGCAGCCCTCATTAAGGATGCCGATGCCGCTTTATGGACAGCCGTCGTTCCGGTTTCGGAACCCTTTCCGGCAGCGTCCGCCCGATCCCGGAGCCACTGCCGCCACAGGGGGACAAGCCCGCCTGATCGCCCCAAAAGGTCCCCCGCAATCAGTCCCGCCGGCCCCGGATGGGCCAGGCTGAACGCAAGCTGAACGCCGATCTGACCGATGCTCTGAGTGTATTTGGTGCGGGAGAGCTTGCGGAAATGCTGTTTGCGTACCGCCCAGGTGCTTAGAATCTGGTAGAAACCCGCACCGAGCAAGCCGGCGGCAAACAGAACGAAGTAACGGGGCAGATCCGGCTCGTTCAGCCAGCGGCCCAAAGGCTGGCGCAGCAGCGCCATCAGGATGAACACCAGCAGGCTCATGCAGGTGCAAATCAGCAGGCACAAGCGGACAAGCTCCGCTGCGGTTTTGTCGTCTTCCGGCAGTGTTATCGCATATTCGTAAGCACAGGATACAAGCATGAGCAGCATGCCGATGATGGATACATACATGGAGTAAGCGCCGTATTCCCCGGGCGTATACAGCCGGGTCAAAAGCGGCAGCGCCGCCAGGATCAGAAGCTGGCTGATCAGCGTGCCGCCCGCCAGCACGGCGACGTTGCGGATAAAGCGGTCAAGCAGGAGCTTTTTCAGGTAAGCTGTCATAGGGGTGGTTAACGGAGATGCTCGGATATATTTCCGGCGATGAACAGCTGCGTTTCCGCGTCCAGATAAGGGCCGATCGGCAGCGACAGCACTTCCTCCGCCAGCCGTTCGGCGACGGGCAGAGACACCTGCACCTGCACCCCGGCATAAACCGGCAGCCGGTGTACGGGAACCGGATAATAAACGGCCGTGTTGATGCCGGCTTCTTCCAAAGCCGCCTGCAGGCTGTCTCTCCGGCCGTTTTTTACCCGGAGCGTATATTGATGGTATACATGTTTCAGGCCGGGGACCTCTGCAGGGCAATGCAGACCGGGAAGAGATCCGAGCAGCTCCCCGTACAAGGAAGCCGCCCGGCGGCGGTTCCCGTTCCATTCCGCCACATAAGGCAGCTTGACGCGGAGAATGGCCGCTTGTATCTCGTCCAGCCGGGAATTCAGGCCGATTAGTTCGTTGTAATATTTGATCTTCGAGCCGTGCGTCCGCAGCATTCGGGCTTTCGCCGCCAGCTCTTCGTCATTGGTGACCAGCATGCCCCCGTCGCCGTAGGCGCCGAGATTTTTGGAGGGAAAGAAGGAGAAGCACCCCATATGACCGATCGTCCCGGCCTTCCGCCCCAGATGCTCGGCGCCAAACGCCTGCGCGGCATCTTCGATAACCATCAGCCCATGGGCCTCCGCAATCGCCATTAATCCTTTCATATCGGCCGTTTGCCCGAACAGATGTACGGGAATAACCGCTTTTGTCCGCTCCGTTACGGCCTGCTCCAGCTTCGTCACGTCCAGATTAAACGTGCCTTCATCCACGTCCACGAACACCGGCTCGGCGCCAACCCGGCTGATGGCTTCAGCCGTGGCAAAAAACGTAAACGGGGTCGTAATCACCTCGTCCCCCGGCCCGACTCCGGCAGCCAGAAGCGCAATGATCAGCGCATCCGTACCCGAGTTCAGCGCAACCGCAAAGGCAGCGTCGAGTTCGGCCGCGCATTCCCGCTCCAGCCGTTTCACCTGCTCGCCCATAATAAAAACGCCTTTGTCCAATACCTCCTCGACCGCCTGCAAAATCCGGGGTTTCAGCTCCCGGACCTCCCGGTTCAAATCGAGGACGGGAATTTGCTCCCGGCTCAACCTCCGAGTTCCCATCGCTACTCCTCCTTTATTTTGACGACGCGGCCGTCTTCCATCCGGTAGGACCGGCCGCAATCCCGGCAAAACGCTTCCTCCAGCTTGAATTCAAGCCGGCTCCCACATTCGCAGGCCCATCCGGTCTGCCTGGCCGGCACGCCCGCAAAGCAGGCGTAAGCCGGAACATCCCGCGTCACGACGGCGCCGGCGGCGATAAACGCCCATTCGCCGATTGTTACGCCGCAGACCACGGTGGCATTGGCCCCGATGGAGGCCCCCTTTTTTACCAACGTCCGGTAGTAGTCGCTGCTCGTATTCCGGGGAAAAGCCGCCCGCGGCGTCCGCACGTTTGTGAACACCATGCTGGGACCGCAAAACACGTAATCTTCCAGCTCTACGCCCTCATAAACGGAAACGTTATTCTGGATTTTGACCCCGCTGCCGATTTTGACCCGGTCGGCTACGTAGACGTTTTGCCCCAGACTGCAGGCCTGTCCGATCACCGACCGGGCGGAAATATGGCTGAAGTGCCAGACCTTGGTGCAGTTCCCGATTACTGCACCGGCGTCAACCACCGCCGTCGGATGCACAAAATACCCCATCGTTTTTCTTCTCCTTTTCCCATTGGCTACAGCAAATAGTAGTGCTCCGGCTTTCGTTTATCCTGAAAAGCATTCCGGGTATCAAAAATCGGAGTCCCGCTGTCCGCGAGCAGCCCGTAATCAAAGCCGGTATGGTCGGTCGTGATCACGGCGATGTCGGCCTCCTCCAGCAGCTCCTCGGATACCCTTACGCATTCGTAAATCTTCCCGCCCCTTTTGAAGCTTGAAATATGCGTATCGCTTACCCGCACCCGGGCGTCTCTTTCCTCAAGCAGGCCGATAATGTGCAGCGCCGGGGATTCCCGGCAGTCGTCGATGTCTTTTTTGTACGCCACGCCCAGCACATGAACGATTGAGCCGTTCAGCGGTTTCCTCCGTTCGTTCAAAATTTCAGCGGTCCGCTGGACCACAAACTCCGGCATCGCCTGGTTGATTTCGCCCGCCAGCTCGATCAGCCGGGTATGGTAGTTGTATTTGCGGGCTTTCCAGGTCAGGTAAAACGGATCGATCGGGATGCAGTGTCCTCCAAGGCCCGGGCCGGGGTAAAAAGCCATAAACCCATAAGGCTTCGTCTTCGCCGCCTCGACCACTTCCCACACGTTGATGCCCATGCGGCTGCACAAGACCGCCATTTCGTTGGCCAACGCGATGTTGATATGGCGGAAGGTATTTTCATAGATTTTCTCCATCTCGGCGACCGAAGGGCTGGAGACGACATGCACGCTGCCCTCCAGAACGGCCCGGTACAGCGCCGCGGCGACCTCCGAGCAGGCCGGGGTAACGCCGCCGACCACTTTAGGCGTATTTTTCGTCCGGAAGGTCCGGTTGCCGGGGTCTACCCGCTCGGGCGAATATGCGAGGAAAAAATCTTCGCCGCATCTCAGCCCCGACTGCTCCAGCGCCGGTTTGACCAGCTCCTCGGTCGTCCCGGGATACGTGGTGCTTTCCAGCACGACCAGCATGCCGGGGTGCAAGTAACGCGCCGCTTCGGCAGCCGAATTCTCCACGTAGCTCGTATCCGGCTGCTGGTAAGTATCCAGCGGCGTGGGCACGCAGATCGCCACCGCGTCCACCTCGGCGAGAAAGGCGTAATCCGCCGTTGCCCGAAGCTGGCCGGAAGCCACCATTTCCTTTAAATCATCGTCCACGATGTCCCCGATATAATTGGTGCCTTGGTTAACCATGTCGATTTTGGCGGCCTGGACGTCAAAGCCGATGACGCGGTAACCCGCCTTCGCTTTCTCCACCGCCAGCGGCAGCCCGACGTAACCAAGCCCGATGACGCCGATGACCGCCGACTTGTTTTTTAATTTGGCAAGCAGCTCTTCCTTGTTCCGCTCCCGTTTGACCGATACCGATTCCCGCAGCATTCGCTTTCCCCCATTTTGAACAGCTGAATAGTTCTATCCTCTATCCGTCTTAACTAAGCCGGCCCGTCAACGAGCCCGCCAGCTTTTCCGATGCTTCCAGCAGACCGGCGATCAGACGGACGGGGCGCAGCCCGTCCTCTACCGTTACCGCCGGCTCGCGGTCCTCCGCGATCGCCGCCGTCATATCCCGGATGATCTGTTCGTGTCCGGGGATCCCGTAAGGATCGGCTTCCACCAGCCGCATCAATGCCGCCGACTCCTCCCGGCTCATGGCGCCGCATTGCCAGTGGCGGATCCAGCTCGCGGTCGGGCCGCCGATAACCGCATATCCGTCTTCGCCGAATACGCTGACCGACTCCTCCAGATTGCCGGCATAGACGGTCGTCGAAGCTTCGACCGTGCCCAATACGCCGCTCTCGAACCGGAGCAGCGCCACCGCCGTATCCTCCGCTTCCATGCGGCGGAGGCGGGTTTCCGCCATCGCGCTGACCTGCCGCACGTCTCCGAACAGCCAAAGCAGCAGGTCCAGGCTGTGAATCGCCTGGTTCATCAGGACGCCGCCGTCCAGCGCTTTCGTGCCGCGCCAGGCCGCCTGATCATAATAAGCCTGCTCCCGGTTCCACCGGACCACGGCGCTGACATGGCCCAGACGGCCGAACAACCCGCGATCCAGCGCCGCTTTAAGCTCCCGTACCGCAGGGCGGTAGCGGTTCGGGTGCACGACGGCCGCTTTCACCCCGCTTTGGCGGACCGCCTCCGCGATCCATTCGCCGTCCTGCACGGTCAGCGCCAGCGGCTTCTCGATGACCACATGTTTGCCCATCCGGGCAGCCATGACGGCCATCTCGGCATGATGCCCGCTCGGCGTGCAGATGCAGACGGCATCCAGCCTGGGCTCCGATTCCAGCATCTCCGCCAGCGAAAGATATCCCGGCGCGCCCGTTCGCCCGGCCGCCTCCTTCAAACGATCGGCGTCCGTGTCGCAGACCGCGGCCAGCACCGCCCCGTCCGTCCGCCGGATCGCTTCGATATGTTTGTTTGCAATATGGCCGCAGCCGGCAATTCCGAAATGAATCATAGGCGGTACCTTCCTTTCTGTTCGTCATCCTGGTTACAGCTTTGTCGGGGTCTCCATTCAAGCCGACAGCTCCGGCATCTCTACCCCGATCCGGCGCAGCCTGGCTTTCTTGCGGGAAAGCTGGCGTTTCTCCAGTCCCACCGCGACGCTTAAGCCGGCAAAAATACCGATCAGCACGGACAAAGCGAGGTTAAACGTTTTTTTGGGGCTGACCGGGATGGAGGCCTGCTGCGGATCGGCCTTGTCCAGCAGCGTTACGTTGGCGTTCTGGACGATGTTTTTCGAGTCGGTAATGAAAGAATCCGCAAAAGCGTTCGCCACCTCGACGGCCCGTTTGGGATCATCGGCTTTGGCATACAGCATAATCACCAGGGTGCCGGGATCCGTGCGGACGTTGATCGTTTTGAGCAGCTCATAGGCGGACTGCTTCAGGCCCAGCTTGCTTACGACCTCATCCGCGATATAGCGGCTTTGGATCGCTTTCTCGTACGTTTTCGTCAGCATCTGGCTGGCCAAAAATTCATTGTAAGTCCCGGAATTGTCCGTGGAGCCGATGTTGGCCACCAGACTGGCCTCCGCCTGGTAGCTCGGTTTGACCAGCAGATTGACCAGCCAGGCGGAACCGATGCAGACCAGAAGCGTGATAATAAAAGCTATATAATGCCTGCCCAAGGCTTTTCCCAAAAAAACTCCGTTCATGGGGTCTCATCCTCCCTTCCCGTAATCCGATTGCCCAGTTCTTCCATCCCCGCGCTCTTCATCCCGTAGGCCTGCTCGAGTTGTTTATAGTGGGCCACGATATGCTCCAGCAGCTTGAAATTCCGGCCGTCCCGGTCGGCCAGGTTATAAGGATGCCACCAAAGGTGATAGATCCTGCGATTTTGGGCCGCATAAGTCATGGCCTTTTGGATCCTTCGCAGCCTGAGCGGCTCCAGCAGACGCAACCCCCGCGCATAAGATCTGAAAAAGTGGCTGGCCGGCAGGTTCAGCGGCTCCGTCTGCGGGGGGTCTTCCTCAGGCGGTCTCCCTCCCGTGAAACTTCCCCGGACTTCCGGGACGTAAGTGTGGCAGCCTGATAGATTCAGATACGCATCCAGCAGGCGCAGCAGCCGTTTCATCGGCGGATCGCGGCGGCTGTATCCGTCCCGGTATAAGGGATGGTCGGGATTGCCCCGGTAAAAACGGATGCCGGACTTGGCCAGCTCCCGCAAATAATCCGCCCTGAACTGGTTTCTCGGAAAAACGATGCTCTCCAGCGAGATCCCTTCCCGCCCGGCGACCCGAACGGCCGCCTCCAGGTCGGCTGCAAAATCTTCCGCCACTTGCCCCGGCTCTTTGCAGTAATAGTGGGAAAAGGTGTGGGTGCCGATGCGCTGGTAAGGCGTTTCCGCAATCAGCCGGATAAGGGAAGCCCCATAATGCAGGGAGTCTGCGGTTTCATCCTCACCGACCTCCCCGCCGTGCAAAGCCGGATAAGGGGATAAACGGGGATCTTTGTAGGCGGGGATTCTGGATGGCAGATAATAGCCTAATTCTTGTTGATGACGGAGAAACAGCAGCCCTACCGTGGCCCAGGTGGCATGTATGCCCTGCTCCCGGAACAGCTTCAGCACCTGCGGAATAAGCTCCCGTTCGCGGAGCAGCTCCTGCTCGTATCTGTCCGGCGGCATGACGTCCCGCAGCCCCCAATACAGTTCAAAGTCAATCGATATGACGAAAAAACCCTGATTCAGCATGTCATCCATCCATTCATTTCCTCAATCGGTTCATGGCCTCTGTCCAATCCCGGCCTGTCCGGTCCCTGCCTTTCATAACCTCGGCCCTATACCCGGTTCCCCGGCTGGTCCGCCGAGTCTTCCAAATCTCTTAAACAGGTTGCCATGTCTTCTGCCGGGAGGTTCACCGGACCGCTTCAAAACTTGTATTCCTCAGATTTCTATTAAAAAAAAACGGCACCTATTCTAGGTCTAAAGACCTATATAGTGCCGTTTCTTCTTTATTTTTAAAGAAATCTATCGGATGACTACATTCCGGTTGGCGGATCCTTGGCGGATAGTGAAGGTGCCCGCGGTGATTTGATTGCCCAGCACCTGGATATTCTCCTGCGTATATCCCTGCAGGTAGGTGGACAAATCAATGCCCCCGCCCTGCCTTACGACAATCACATTGCCGCTGATAACCCCGTTCGCTGCGTTCTGCCAGGTCCAGATCCCTTTCTCTCCATTCGTAATCGAATTGCCGCTCACGTTAAAGTCCGACAGGCTCCCCAGCCGGATGGCGGTGGTGCCTTTAATATGGCTTTGCGCCCCCATTGTAATGCTGTTATTGGCGATCGTAATCTGATGGACCGCCGTCCCTGCCGACACCTCGATCGCCGCATAATAGCTGCCTACGCCGTCAATCGCATTGCCTTCGGCCGTGTTGTTGCTGCCGTACAGGCTGATCCCGGCGTACATGTCCGGCGCCGTTTTCCCCTTATCGGCTCCTCCCTGATAGATATTATTGTTCAGATAAGAGTTTGTAATATGGTTGCCCTGAACCCGGATGCCTTGGGCATAGATTTTGATGCCCCGTTTTGCCACATGATCCAGTTGGTTGCCGGCAATAACGCTCGAGGAATCCTCCCCGCGTCCGCTGTCCATGCCGGGATCCTCAAAATAAATGCCGTCCCCGTCATCCGCCGGGCCGATATGGTGGATGTACGAACCCTGGATCGTAACCTCCCGGGCCACCTTTTCCTGCGACCCCCAGGCCGCCGTCACATAGATCCCCCTGGCGATAGGATCGCCGATGCGGGAGTTGATGGCAACGATATTTTTCACCTCTACCCCGCTGACCGTAACCTGCCTTGTATTCCCGTAAATTACGATGCCGCAGACAACTTCGCCGTATCCCTCCGCGTTCGGATCCTTGTTCTGGGAGGCGTTGGCCACCGTCAGGCCGGACAAGCTGACCCTTTCGCTGCTCCCGCCTACCACCAGGATCCGGTTGACCTGGTTGCTGCCGTCTAGGGTCATCCGGCTGACCGAAATATCCGAGCCGGCTGCCCTAAGCAGCTCCCAGCCGAAGGCTCGGGTCCCGGCCTTAAGCACGGAAGCCGCGCCGTCTCCCGTAACCGTAGTCCCCGCCGGGATAATCAAATCTTTGGTGCTGTCCACGATATAGGTGCCCTTGGGAAAATAAACCGTCCTGCCGCCTCCCGCGGCCTGCCGGAACACTTTTTGAATCGCCGCCGTATCGTCGGTTTTCCCGTTGCCTTTAGCACCGTAATCCTTGACATTAAGACGGACATTCGCCGAGCTGACCTTCAACTCAGGCTGCGAATCCTGTTCGGATACAGGCAGCTTCACAATCAGCAATAAAATGAAGAGCACCACGGTGGATGCTTCAAACCAATTTTTGTTCATATCGCCACTCCTCCAACCTTCTATGATGGGCTTGATTCTGGCTGGCTGCGATTGGGCGATTCCTGTTTAGACGGCTCCCTTGTCCGTTAATAAATGGCGGTATGTGCAGTCCCTCCCTGTAAGACTTTGCCTAGTTTGCTGTATGGGAGTCGATTCTATTCTCGTTTCTCCGAATTCTCATTATTGCCGGAACATCCGCCTGTCAACCAACCTAGTAAAACGTTTTCTGCAACATATGAACCGGCATAAAGAAGCGGCACGGCGAATATCCTTTAGGCAGACAAGCAAGGCTTTGGACCGAATAACGCCAATATTTGAGGACAAGGAGCTATTATTTCAAAATGAACAGCCTGTATGGGTACGGAAAAAGACTTGAATCAAACGGTCTCGGCATTCCGCTCAGCGGGAAGGAGGGCTCTACTGAAGCTAATCCCGCTTTTTCCCAAACTACTGCGGGTTTGACCGCCTGGGCGGAATTTAACCGGCTGAAATGGGGCTGCAGGTATGTGATCCGCAGGTTCCAGCAGGGGGAGTCGGATTATTACGGCGAAGCGTTATTTTTTGAGGGGAAAAGAGGAAAATGGTACCTGCCGCCGCTAAATGCCTATCACCCGGTTTATTTTAACCCTGGAGCCGCTTTGAAAAAGCACAAGCTGAGCAGCCGATGGCATGAAACGGCAGCGTTGCTGATCCGGGAGATGAAGACCCGTCAAGGAACGGCCGGAATTGTTTTCCCTCCCGAAATTACGGACATGCGCCCGTTTATCTGGAGCGGCTTTCACGTGTGGATGAAATACACTTATTATTTGAATCTGCCGTTCAAACTGGAGGAAGCCAGCTCGGAAATCCGGGGTAAAATCAGAAAAGCGGCAGCGCTTGGCTACCGCACGGAACGAACCTGCAGAATGGCCGATGTTATGGCTTGTTTGGCTGAAACGGAGAGCCGCAAGGGCTTCAGCCACCAGCTGAGCGCAGAAGATCTGGAGCTTGCCCGGCGGCTGCTTGGCGATGAGGCCTTTCGCTGCTATGTCTGTTATGCGCCTGACGGCGAAGCCGTAAGCGCAAGCGTCGTTTTGGCGCTGGACTCGCGGCTGGCCCAAGGCTGGGTGGCCGGGAGCAAAAGCCGGCATATCGCGAACGGCGTGGTGCAGCTGTCCCAAAGCTGCGCTTTTGAGGACTTGTCAAGGAGCGGCTTTGAGTATTTCGACTTCGCCGGCGCCAATATCCCCTCGGTTTCCAAATCCAAAGCCCCGTGGGGGGCGGAATTGGTCCCCTATTACGTCGTGCAGAAGAGAAGTCTGAAACACCTTCTACGCAGCGGATATGAATGGGGGCTCGCCCGTTTCAGGCTTAGTTGAGACCGTGTTATCTCGCCCGTTTTTTGCAGGGAAAACAAAAATAAAAACCGCCGGCCGACAATGCTAAGGCCGCTTCCCCCGCTACTTCGGTCACCCCGGGCAACTTCTACAGCAAGGTTCGGGAGCCTGCCGGCCTGATGCAATAAAAAGAAAAGCTCCAGGGATCCCCTTCGGATCCTCACCGGTCCGCAGAAAGAAAAAGCGGACACAAAAAAGCAGACGGGCTCGTCTGCTTTTTTTGCTTGATAGCTTTAATAGATCAGGGCAATCCCGGCAATCGGTTTCCTTTACTTCATGTACCGATATTCCAGCAAATTCTTTAAATTTGAAATTCTGCGCTGCAACTTCTCGCCGATATTCGTTTCCCTGACCAGCTTTCGCTTCAGCTCTTTGTCAACCAGTCTTTTGACGGACAATACGTCCGTTCCGTTGCATAACACATCTTCTTTGGATTTAAATTTCTTATGGGCTACCAGCTGCATGCCAAAGGAATTAAACAGCAGGGTATAACCGGCTATCCCCGTTGTCGATTGATAAGCTTTGGAGAAACCGCCGTCAATGACTACCATTTTCCCGTTGGCTTTAATCGGGTTTTCTCCGCGGATTTCCTTAACCGGGGTATGGCCGTTAATGATATGTCCCTGATCCGGATTCAGATCGAACTCCTGCAGGATTTTCCGGCAGATCTCCTCATTTTCACGCAGGTGGTAATAAGGATTTTTTCGTTCCTTGTGGGTTTCCTTATCCGGAATGAAGTATCTCTCAAAGGTGGTCATCTCTCTTTTTCCAAACAAGGAAGAGCATTCCCCCGTCCAGATGTACCAAACCATATCCGTTGCCAGATCGTCGGTTTCTTCGGGATGGGCAAAGGCGTACCGTAAAAAATATTCGAAAACGTCCAGCAATTGACGTCCGGAATAGGTTTTGTCCTCAATGCGCATTTCCTCCATATTCCCTTCCTCATCTAAAGGAATACAGCCGTGGATCAATAAGTTGCCATTGTATTTTAAATAGAGGCTGCCTTTTTTCATAAGGAAATTCATATGTCTGGCCAGCTTTTCGGAATGCTGCACGGAGAACAGCAGCTTGTCCAGCACCTGCTGCTCCTCTTCCAGCAATTGCTCCGGCTGCTGCGGATTTACGGTTGCGAAGCAGGTATTTTCCAAGGAATAGGTTTGTCCGCGTAACGTGATTTCGTTGTTATCGTAATCGATTTTCTCAAGCAGAAGCCTTTCCGACATATGAAAAAACGGGCGTCTCTTGATGATCGGGATTTCCAGCTTAAACTGAATCATGGCAATCGCTTGATGAATCTTGGTGATCTGCAGGATTTCCTGCTCCGACACGTTATGGCCGGCTTGCAGCTTGGGTCTGAAGGACGGGTTGTCATCGTAATATTTCTCCGCCAGATTCAGAAGCGGGCGAAGATTGATGCCGTATACGTCTTCAATAATGTCCAAGTTGTCGTATCTGGCGCAGATCCGGATAATATTCGCCAAGCAAACCAGTGAACCGGCATACGCGCCTATCCACAGCACGTCATGATTCCCCCATTGAATGTCTACGGAATGGTAGTTGATCAGCGTGTCCATAATTTTATCGGGTTCAGGCCCGCGGTCATAGATATCCCCGACCACATGAAGATGGTCAACCACCAGTCGCTGGGTCGTGTAAGCAAGGCCGATAATAAGCTTATCCGCTTGGCCTAGAGTAATAATTTGCCGGTAAATTTCCTCATAATAAGGATCTTTATTGTTCGTTAAATCCGTCTTGTACAGGAGCTCTTCTATAATGTATACAAACTGCTGCGGCAATGCCTTGCGCAGCTTTGAACGCGTATATTTGGAAGAAGCATAAGAAATGAGCTTAAGCAGCCGCTCGATCGTTTGTCTATACCACCGGTTCAGGGCCGGTTTGTTGCAAAGGTCGCTTTTGACCAGCTGTAACTTCTCTTCCGGATAATAAACCAGCGCCGCAAAATCGCTGATTTCCTGATCCGTCCATGACTCCCGGAACAAATCCTTGATTTTCTCCCTTACCGTACCCGATCCGTTTCTCAGCACATGCTGAAAGGCCTGGTACTCCCCGTGCAGGTCGCTGACAAAATGTTCGGTTCCTTTGGGCAGACTCGAAATCGCTTCAAGGTTGATGATTTCGGTAACGACTTTTTCTTCAGAATCGTATTTTTGGGCCAACAAATCCAGAAACTGCGCATCCAAAACAGGAGTCCCCCTTTAAAAGATATAAAAACCTTGCCTATGAAAAGCTGCCCAAGCAGCAATTTTTCACTGGGCTAACAAATAAATAGAGTCTTACATTTTTTCAGTGTGTAATTTATATCATAGCATAATTTTGGGGATTTAGCCTGCCATCCGATTTCAGTTAAAATTTTACATAATAAAATCGTTAAGCTGCTTTGTGAGTAATGTTTAAATTTTAACCTTTTCAGGCCGAAAAAAACGCCTGCCCGGTTAGAAAAAAGGTTTACAGCGTATTCATGACATGATGCCGCCCGAATATTGCTTGGAAAGCCCGTGTCCCGCAGCATTATTCACCCGCACTAAAAAAGGCAGTGCCAGGGAAATCTCCTCGCACTGCCTTCTTGTTCTAATCCTCAGTTCATCCCCCCTCAGCGCCCCGCCGCCTGCGACTCCCCCGCTTGCTCTCGCCTCGTTTGCCGGGAAGCCATCAGCAGCAAGAACAGGAAGGCCACAACGAGCAGCGCACACAAGGTAAAAATCGTATGGTAAGCCGTCAGCCCGGCCTCCCCATTGGTTCCCGCTTCAGCGGCCTGACCAGCCAGCAGGGAACCGGCAGCAGCCGTGCCGAACATCATGCCCAGATTCCGGGACAAGGCCAGCATGCTGCTGACCAGCCCGGCCTGCCGTTTGGGCGCCCGGCTCATCACGAGACTGCTGTTAGGCGAAGAAATCATGCCCATCGCCGCGCCTAGCAGCACAATCAGCACTACGATAACCGCTGGCGGAAAAGATGGCGTCAACACGCCCAGCACCGCCAAAGCGGCGGCCATCACAATCAATCCGCCTGTCATCAGCGGGATCGGCCCCTGCTTGTCCGAACGGTTTCCGCTTAGGGGCGCGGACAAAATGAGCGCCAGCGGATAACCCATCATCATCAGTCCAGTGCCGGCTGCACTGAGTCCAAGCTGCGTCCGCAGAAAGACAGGCAGCAGCAGCTGAACTGCAAAAGCCGACATGTAGGTGACGATGGTAATGAAGATACCCGCGCTGGAGCGGAAATCACGGAACAACGCCAAGTCCAGGAACGGAGCGGGCGAGCCGGACTTTCGGGGATTAGAAGCAGGAAACCCGCCAACAGGGTCGACAGAGTCAACAGGGCTTATAGTCTGGCTCTCGCCGTTCATCCGGCCGTTCCAACGCCGAGGCCTGCACCAGAGGATAAATCCCGAAGCCGCTGCCGCAAACAGCAGCAGGAGCATCAGCGTAGCCGGAGAAGTCCAGCCCCAGCTTCCGCCCAGGCCCGCCGCCGTCACAAGACCGGTCACCGCGGCGGCAAACAAGGCCGCGCCTGTAAAATCCAGCCCCTGATCGGCGGCTCCCCGTTCTTTGGGAATAAACCTGGTGGCGAGCAGCCAAGCCCCCAAGGCTACTACCGCGAGCAGCCAGAAATTCGTGCGCCAGGAAAACCATTCGATCAGAAACCCGCCCAGGCTGGGCCCGGCCATGGAGCCGGCGGCGACAAAGGTGCTGATCAGACCCAGCGCTTTGCCGCGCTGCTGCTCCGGATAGACGGAGACGATCAGCGCCATATTGGTAGCCTGGTACATGGAGGCTCCAAAGCCCTGCAGGATGCGGAAACCGACCAGCAGGCCGAAGGAGGGAGCCACCGCGCAGAGCAGCGCACCCAGCATAAAGAGGAAATAACCCGTATTATGAATCTTCGTTTTACCGAATGTATCTCCCAGCTTGCCCATGATCGGCAAACAAATCGTGATCACCAGCAGGTAAACGGTAACCACCCACTGCGAAGAGGCCAGATTGATCCCGAAGTCGCCCGAAATATCAACCAACCCGATATTGAACATTCCGGCCGAGAGATTGGACAGAAAAGCTCCCAGGCAAATGGTATAAGGCGTTAACCAGCGTGAAATTCGCGGCGCCCCGTCAGCCTGTTCCCGGCCGGGGATTAAAGCAGCGCGGCCGTTTCCCGGCTGTAATCCCATGATTGGATCACCTCATGCGTGTCGGTGACGGTGCCGAAATAACCGCTGATATTTTTCATCGTCATGTCGTGGGCTTCCCGGGAATACGAAGCGCAGGCATCCTTAAGCATTACGATATGGTAGTCCAGCATGTAACCGTCGCGGGCCGTCGACTCTACGCATACGTTGGTGCTAACGCCCGTCATGATCAGCGTTTGGATGCCAAGCGTCCGAAGGATCGTATCCAGCCTTGTATGGATAAATGCACTGTACCGGTGTTTATTAACAACAATTTCTCCCGGTGCCGGCTCCACTTCAAAAAATTCCGCTCCCCAGCTGCCCTTGCGACAGACCTTGGCCGAGTTGCCGGCGGAACGCTCTCTCCAGGCTTCCGAATCCGTTGCATCCTCATGGAAGGTCTGGATAAAAATCAGCGGCACCTCGTGTGCTCTGGCACTATCCAGCAAGCGGTGCAAATTCGGCATCATCTCCGCTACGCCGCTTACGTCCGCTCCCCTTTGCCCAAGCGAACCTTCCGGGTGGCAATAATCGTTTTGCACATCTACAATCACAACCGCGGCTTTCTTTTCTGTTACAAGCTCCTGCAAGGTTTTCATGATCTCACACCTCGTTATTGGATTTTGGGTTAATCTGCCAATCTATTATTAATAATATACTACTAAACACACCAATTTAATATGAATTGTTCTAATTCTTATTTGGCCTGGTTCACAAACTGCATATCAACCAGATCCGCATAGCTGTAGTCCCCGGAATAGATGCCCGTTTTGATCATCACATCCATATCCTGTTTGACGCCCGCTTCGGAAATCTGCCCGTCCACGCTCCACAGGTTATCCGCGTACGCCCGGTCCATCGAGGCTTTGATCGCATCATCTGACAGGGTCGGGAATTCGGCTTTCAAATCCTTGGTAGCCAGCTCTTTGTCCGATTGAACGGTTTTCAGGGCCTCCAAAATCGCGTTCGTGAACTTCTGCACCGTCTCCGGATCTTTCTCGATCGTCGATTTTTTGACGCTGAGCACGGAATAGGAGAAATCGCCAAGATCATGGAACTTGTAAAAAGGTTCATCCCAGACGCCCTTCGCGATCCCGTCGCTGATTTGGGGTTCGGCGCCGTTGGCAATGTCAGCCGCCCCTTGCTGAACCATGGTGACGACAGTGGAGGCGTCAGCCGGCTCCAGCAGCGTTACATCCTTCTCGGGATCCAGCCCCAGGCTGAGCAGATAATAGCGGGTCAGCAAGTTTGGCGTACCGCCGTGTCGGCCTGCCGCGATTTTTTTGCCCTTCAGGAACTCTTTCATTTGTTCCGGAGAGTCGCCTGCCGGAGCAAGCCCCTTTTTGGCGACCAGATAAACGTTGGCCCGGTTTACTGCGTTTACAACCGATACGATCGGATCGGAGCTGTTTTTATTGCCCAGCGCGTTGGATTCCACGCCGCCGATCACGCCCCAGGCATCGCCGCTGACAACCGCGGTGATGTGCGCGCCCCCTGCGGCCTGAATCACCTCCACGTCAAGCCCCTGCTTGGCGAAATAACCTTCCCGCTGCGCCAAATACAGCGGCAGATAACCGGTTGAATGAAGCGGTTCGGCGATGACGATCTTTTTCAGCTTGCCGTTCCCGGGAGCGGCGGCATCAGCCGTCCCGGCCTCTTTATTGCCGCAGGCGGACAGCAGTCCTATACTTATCGCGAGAAGCAGCAGCAGCGGTACAACTCTTTTTTTGCTCTTCATATCCGATTCCCCTATCCCTTTTGATTTTATTTTAATATTTTTGTTTTTGAGCAGGGCCGAGGGCCGTCCGGTTACTTCACGAACCCTTTGGCCAGCCATTTTTCGAGGAGAACCACTCCCCAATACATGACCATGGACAATAACGACAGCACCACGACGCCCACCCAGACCAGATTGATGTCAAGGATCGTGCCCGCATACATGATCATCCGGCCGACGCCTTTGCTGGAGGCGATGAACTCGCCGACGATCGCGCCCGCCAGCGCCAGGGCAATATTGATCCGCAGACTGCTGATCATCCATGGCATCGACCACGGAACAACCACTTTGGCGAATACTTGGCGGCGTTTGGCGCCCAGGGAATACATGAGCTTCTCCATGTCGGGATCCACGCTTTTAACGCCGCTGTAGGCCGACAAGGCCGAAACTACAACCGTCATCGAAAAAGCCAGCGCAGCCTTCGAGAAAAACCCGATCCCCAGCAAAATGACCAGCACGGGAGCCAAAGCCAGCTTCGGCAGCGCGTTGAGAATGATCAGGTAAGGCTCGCTGATGCCCGCATAGGACTTGGACCACCAGAAAGACAAGCCCATCGCGGAGCCGACCAGCGTTCCCGCAATAAAACCGATCACCGTCGAAGCCGAGGTATACCCGATATCTCCCAGCAGCGTCCCTTGTGTAAGGCCCGTCCACATCGTTTTGACGATGGCGCTCGGCGAACTCCAGTAATATTTGTCGATCCAGCCGAAACGGGTGAACAGCTCCCAAACCACAAAAATCAGCACAGCCACCAGCAGGCGGCCAATCACGATCCTGCGCGACCTTTTCCGGGCCAAAGCCTCCTCGTCCAGGATCAGCGGAGCAGCGGCGGTTTCCAGGATTTTCACCGGCTCTGCGGACGGCGGAACGGCTTTAACCGTGTGAATGACAAAAGCATCTTGGCGTGCGGTTTCCATTTCTAATTCCTCCTCTTGTTCGTTATTAAAATCCTGTTAAGATTCCAGGGTCCATCATTACGAAATATGTTCCGCATCTTCGTGGCCGGCCGACAGCAAATCCATCAGATGATGCTTGAGTTCCATAAACGCCGGGGAAGTCATGTCTTCGGTATGGCGCGGACGCGGCATGGTAACCGTTATTTTGGACTTGATCCGTCCGGGCCTTGGGGAGAAGACGTAAATATCGTCCGACAGATAAATCGCCTCATCAATATCATGCGTGACGAACAGCACCGTTTTGCCGAAATCGGCCCAAATCTGCAGCAGCCAGTTCTGCATGGTCAGCCGGGTCTGAGCATCGAGCGCGCCAAACGGCTCATCCAGCAAAATGATGTCCCGGTCGTACAGCAGCGTCCTAAGCAGCGCGGCCCGTTGGCGCATCCCGCCGGAGAGCTCCTTCGGGTAATGCTTGTCGAACCCTTTAAGCCCGTATTTTTCCATCAGCGGCAGCGCTCTTCCCACGGCCTCCTTATAAGGAACGCCCCGGACTTCCATCCCCAAAATGATGTTGTCCAAAATCGTCCGCCACGGCAGGAGCATGTCCTTTTGCAGCATATAGCCGACATGCCCGGCTTTGCCGACGATATTTTCGCCGTCCGCCAGCACTTGCCCCGTGGAAGGAGGCATCAATCCGGCAATGATGTTAAACAAAGTGGACTTGCCGCACCCGCTTGGGCCAATGATGCTGACAAAACGCCCTGATTCAATCTGCAGGTTCGTTTCCTGCATGGCTGCGATATTTTCCCCGTTTCTGCGGAACCATTTGCTGACGCCTTTAATCTCGATTTTGTGGGTCATCCTTTTCTCCTCCTCGTGAAAATGATTTGAATTTCTTTCTGAAAATTTAAAAATGGGTATAAAAAATCGCCAGTCCAGTCCGCTGCACGCAAAATTGCCCAAGGGCACCTGCGCCAGGTTCCAAACTGACGATCAACCAGCTCTCCAGGCATCAGGCTTCAAGTCCGGGCTTGAAGCTGATTTCTAACGGAGTTCCGGGAGTTCATTCAGATAATCCTCCACGTCACGCTCAAGAATGATGATCGTACCGGACAATTCGGTCTCTGTATCATAATCTTTGAGCACGGTGACGATATTCAGTTGAAACTGCTTCCTCAATTCTTCCTTGATTTCCTGTTTGATCAGCTGAAAGAGCAGAAGGTCCAGCTGCCGGGTGGTTTGCGGATGGCTTTCGTCCAGCAGCTTCAAAACCGGCACCCTAGCGTTCTTCGAAAGGATAATGATCTTGTTCCCGGCAAAATCGACTTTCTGCTGCTTCACTCCTGCGTTAAACATTTTTTTGTTTATCGCGTTGTAAATCCTCAGAAGCTCCTGTTTAAAATCACCGGCGGTTACCATCATCCCCGCACCCTCTCATGTAAGGAAATCTACCGCATTTTGAGGTGCGGCTAGGAAGATCGTTTAATATGAAACCTATTATTAGGCAAAAAACCAGCCTAGTCAAGCTTTTTTCGCTAAAAACCTAGATAAATAGATGACCTTTGGTTAAATAACATTACATAATAAGTTATATTCGAGGGAGAGTAGGGCATGGCGGTGTAGGGGGTAACCCCTAAGAAAAACAAAAGAGCGCCAAGAGTTAGATTCTCTTGGCACCTCTCCTTAAGTCCGATAGACTTTGCTCCTCCATAAACTCACTCTTCCATAGACTCGCCCCATCAACGGATTAGTCCGTTAGGCGAACTTATCCCCTTGCTTTATCCCCTATTCGCAGCTTGCAACACTCTTTCCCTACCCAAGCTCTTATTTCCCGAAAGAGGACAAGAACTTTACCCGGTCGCCCATCGGCGGAATGCTGTTGTCCTTCAAGGCGATTTCCAGCACGGCCGGGCCTTTCAGGTCGGCGAAGCCCTTCAGGAAATCATCGTTCAGGTCTTCCAGGCCGCTTACCCGGAAGCTTGGCAGTCCCATGGCTGCTGCCATGGCGGCAATGTTGGTCTCCTGCTGGTCGAAGGAGGCATGCGTGCGTTTGTACTGCAGGTTATGGCCGTGATAGACCATGCCAAGCCGCGCATTGTTCATCACGACAAACAGAATCGGAAGATTGTATTCTTTGGCGGTCAGAATCTCCATGCCGTGCATGAAGAAACAGCCGTCGCCGGTCAGACTGACCACCGGTCGATGAGGGTCGGCCAGCTTCGCGCCGATGGCGGAGCTGATGCCGCTGCCCATCGCGCCGAAATGCACGTTTATATCAAAGCTGTAGCGGTCCACCACATGCATATAGTGAATGACGTAAGACATAAACTCGCCGATGTCCACGGTGTAGCGGGTGTTGGACGGCAGGCTGTTTTGCAGGGCGGCGAAGACGTTTTTCGTATTGTATTCGTCCGTCAGGACATGCGGCTCCGGCTGCTCCACTTTCCGCAGTTCACCCGCTTCCTTCTTCTCCAGGCCCAAAGCGCGAAGCTCTTCGATCAGGAACAGCAGGCCGAGGTTGATATCGCCAAGCACCGGAATGTCCACTTTATATTTGCGGTTAAACACCGTCTGGTCAAAGTCCATCTGCACGGTGAAACGGTTTTTGTTCAGGTTGGCATTGTAGTTGTTGGTTGCCGTTTCACCTAGGCTGGAGCCGATGACGAGCAGCGCCTGATCCGGTACTTCCGTATTGATCAGGCTGGAAGCCGACTCATGACCGGCAAACCCGAATACGCCGGCATTCAGCGGATGGTCCTCCGTGAGATATCCTTTGGCGACCGGCGTCGTTACGATCGGCCAGTTCAGCAGCTCCGCCAGTTCTACCAGCTGATCTACCGAACCCCGGATGCCCTGGCCGGCCAAAATAATCCCGCTTTCGCGTTTCACCAGCTCTTCGGCGGCATGTTTGATCGTGTCGGCATCCGGCACCATCGGCGTTCGCACTGCCGGAGCGGGCAGTTCTTTATGCTCGACCTGCCCCGCTTGAACGTCGATCGGCAGGGCCACATGCACCGGACCCGGAACGCCGGACACGGCGATCTGAACGGCTTTGGCCACTTCGGCCAGCACGTCTTTGGACTCGCTGACGCGGACGCTGTATTTGGTCACCGGCGCGAAGATCGGCGCCGCATCCAGCTCCTGGGATGCGTTCAGACCCACCGTGTTCATCGGCACGGCCCCGGTAATGAATAATACCGGCAGATGCTCGCGCATCGCGTTGGCCGCGCCGGTTACCAGGTTCGTTCCGCCCGGGCCGCTGCAGCCGATGCAGACGCTGAGCTTGTTCGCATATTTGGCATAAGCGGCCGCCATGTAGGATGCGGCTCCCTCATGTTTGGTCACGACCGGCGTAATCTCAGGCATATCGAAAAGCTCGTCAAAAATCACGTTGACCGATCCGGCAGGAATGCCAAAAATATATTCCACTCCGCTGTTCTTCAAATACTCGAGTACGTAACGCGCTGCCTTCATGTTGATTTCATAACCTCCAGAAAATGATTTAGATTAGATTCCCTGCTCCAGCCGGGAAATGGACAAATATTCGCGGGCGATCTCCTCCGCTTTCATCGGACTGCCAAAATAATAGCCCTGCATCAGGAAGCAATCCCGGGCGGACAGGAATTCGGCCTGCTCCAAAGTTTCCACCCCTTCTGCAATCACGTTCAGATTTAAATTTTGAGCCAGCGTAATGATCGTATTGGTAATCGCGGTCACATCGCTTTTTCCCAGCTCCTGAACAAACGATTTATCGATTTTGAGCGTACTGATCGGGAAATTTTTCAGATAGCCGAGCGAAGAATAACCGGTTCCGAAGTCGTCGATGGCGATTTTCACGCCCAGATCCAGGAGCTGCTCCATCGTTTTGAGCGTGATTTCCGTATTTTTGATAATCTGATTTTCCGTCAGCTCCAAATGCAGGTAATGCGGGCATAAATCCAGCTTTTTCAGGATGCTTTTTACCGTTGAGAACAGGTTGTTCTGCTCAAACTGGCGGACGGACAGATTCACCGATACGCTGATCGGCGGTCCCCCGAGGTCATGCCACCGTTTGAGCTGACGGCAGGCATTTTTGAGCACCCATTCCCCGATCGGAATGATCAGGCCCGTCTCCTCGGCAATCGGAATAAAGTCGTCCGGCGAAATCAGTCCTTCCGTAGGATGATTCCAGCGGACCAAAGCTTCCACTCCGATCAGGCTCCGGTCCCTGTAGTCGATCTGCGGCTGGTAATAGATTTCGATTTCGTCGTTGTCCAGCGCCTTGTACAGCGCATTTTCGAATTTGACGATCTCGAATGCCCGCGTTTCCATGCCCGTGCTGAAGAAATGATAGCTGTTGCCCGGGATTTCCTTGGCTTTGTACATAGCGGTATCGGCGTTTTTGATCAGCTCTTCGCTGCTTGTGCCATTCTCCGGAAAAAGGCTGATGCCGATGCTGGCCGTAATGAAAATTTCATTTTCCGCCAGATAAAAAGGCTTCGAAAACGAGCTGATCACCTGATTAACAATACGGAGCACTTCGCGTTTGCCTCCGATATCCGGCAGGAAAACCGTAAACTCGTCGCCGCCCTGGCGGGAGACGGTGGCATTTTTCGGTACGCAGGAGTTGAGCCTCTGGGCCACTTCCCGAAGCAGGCGATCGCCGTAGCTGTGGCCGAGCGAATCGTTGATGAGCTTAAAGCGGTCGAGATCCAGATAAAGCAGCGCCAGCTTGCCGCCGTCGCCCTGGGCATAGGTGATCCCCTGGTTCAGCCGGTCTTTCAGCAGCACGCGGTTCGGCAAATCGGTGACACTGTCGAAGTAAGCGTGATAGCGGATTTCCTCCTCCATCTGCCGTCTCTGCGTAATGTCCTTGAAGGTGACGACATCCCCGACGATCCGGTCTCCTTCATGAATCGAGGAAATGACGTATTCAACCGGAAGTTCGGTTCCATCCTTGCGGCAGAATGCCTCTTCCAGATGGAAATTGTTCCAGCTTCGGTTCGAGGAAGCCGAGAATTTAAGCAGGTCCAGATTTTTTCCGCCAAAAATAACCCCGTAAGACTGCCCGATCAGCTCGCCTTTCTCAAAGCCCAGCATGCTTTCCGCAGCGGGATTGCAGAATGTGATTTTCCCTTCCAGATCCAGGCCGAAAATCCCCTCGCCGGCCGAATTCAAAATGAGCTCGCGCTCGCGGCTGATCTGCTGCAGCTCCGCCACGACGCGCTCCAGCTCCTGGTTTTTGGACCGCACCTCCTGGGTCCGGTCTTCGATGATCATCTCCTGCTTCTCCCGGTAAAGCAGGTTAGAGATAGTGGAGGCCGTTGCATCCACGATCGACTGGGTAAGCTGGATGTCGGCTTCGGAATAAACGGTGTTTTTCTTCTTAAAATCCACGACCGCGATAACGCCGAGCACTTCCCCCATAGAAATTAAAGGGAATAGGTACATCGCCTGGATGCCAAACTTTTTACAAATTTCATGGTTGGGGCGCTCATCCTTCATCACGTCGTATACGAGCACGGCCTTTTTGGTCCGCATGACCTCCTGAAAAAGCGCGTCCTGGCTCATATCAAACTGCACCGCCTGATGGGTGGCCATCCAGTCTTCCTGCGTCCAGTTGCTGTCCTTGCTTAATCTTACCGGTCTTATGGAGCGCTCCGCCAGCGGATCCACCAAATGCACGGCCGGATTGAAGTTTTTAAGCACTCTGCCCACATAGGAAAAACAGTTGTCCAGCACCTCCTGCATATTGGACGACAGGGACAAATCCCGGGTCAGATCCAGCAGCAGCTGCTTCTCGACAATCAGGTTTTCCTTATGCGTCAGGTTCTTCGCGTTCCGGATCGCAACCGCTGCCATATTCACGTAAGCCTCAACGGTCTGAATCTCCGACTCCGTCAAGTTCATAGGGCTGCCGTAATCAAACAGGAAAACAAGCCCGTACAGTTCCTGCTCATAAGAGATAGGCAGCGCCAGCAGCGATTTGATCTGAAAGCCCTGGACCGCCCGCGGGTCGGGCCGGCAATCCTTGGAGGTGTCCGGAATGTAAACGACCTTCTGGGTTTCGATGACCTCCTTGGCGAGCAGATCGTATTCCGTATCAATGACGTGCATATCCAGCGACATGCCGTTGATCAGCTCCGGTTTCCCCACATAGCCCCTGAAGCTCCCGTCTTCCTCCGGCAAATAAATGCCGACGGAATCGCAACGAACGATTTCCTCCGAAATAGCCGTTGTGACGTACTGCAGCATGTCCCGCAGCTCCAGCTTGGTGTTGATCATCTTGGTTATATTCGCAAGTCGAGAATACCTGGTCTGGTCCTTCACGATACACTTCCTCTCCTTGTCCGTTATGCTCTAGCTAAGCTGTCAAAATGATGTAATATAACCCGGTATATACGGATAAATGGTTTATTTATGGATTACTATTCCTTAAACAAAGATTCGACGCAAACCTTGATTTTCCTAGTGTCAAATCGGGTTAAGGCGCATGTTTTTTTAAAAATAAGGCAGTATTTCGTCATTTATGTTTACATTCTCTGTCCGTGGTAAATAGTAATAGGAGTTATTTTGCAGATTGGAGGGTTTTTCCGATGGAGAAGAAATCAATTCAACTTCATAACATGCGTTATGAAATTGCCGACGGCCATTTTGTTACCTACGGTCAAAACGGCAGCGAGCTTCACAGGCACCCGATCAATGAGCTGGGATTTTCGGAAGGCAAAAATGCCATAGACAAATATGAAATGCTTTATGAATTTGCCGTAATCTTTCCCGACGGCAATACGATCAACTTCCGCGACAGACCGGAGCTGAGCGAATTTGCCGAGGCGTTCAAGAAGGAAAAAGGAGTCCTCTAGGAAGCACTCGCAATCCTCATTTGTCATACAAACTGACATACCTTACACAAGAAGGCCGCTTCGCCAACAGAAGCGGCCTTCTTGTCGTTCCTTGATGCCCGTTCTTTAGACGGTCAGTTCTTGAAGCTGTGGATCGGCGCCGGAATCCGGCCGCCTCGTTCGATAAAGCTGGCGCAGCTGAAGGCGTTCACCGGCATGACCGGCGCATAACCCAGCAGTCCGCCGAATTCGGCGATTTCGCCGACGCCTTTGCCGACGACCGGAATGATGCGGACGGCCGTCGTTTTGTTGTTGATCATGCCGATGGCCGCTTCGTCGGCGATGATGCCCGACAAGGTCGCGGCGCTTGTGTCGCCAGGGATCGCGATCATGTCGAGGCCGACCGAGCAGACGCAGGTCATGGCTTCCAACTTTTCAAGCGTCAGCGCGCCTTTCTGTACGGCCTGAATCATGCCGTGGTCTTCGCTGACCGGGATAAAAGCGCCGCTGAGGCCGCCGACGTAGGAAGACGCCATCACGCCGCCTTTTTTCACGTTGTCGTTCAGGATCGCCAAAGCCGCCGTCGTTCCCGGAGCACCGGCTTCCTCCAGGCCCATCACCTGAAAAATCTCCGCGATGGAATCGCCGATTTCCGGCGTCGGAGCCAGCGACAGATCGACGATGCCGAACGGCACGCCGAGGCGTTTCGAGGTTTCCTGGGCGACCAGCTGGCCGACCCGCGTCACTTTAAACGCCGTCCGTTTGATCGTTTCGCAGAGCGTTTCGAAGTCCTTGTCCTTGACTTCTTCGAGAGCCCGCTTCACGACGCCCGGACCGCTGACGCCGACGTTAATGACGCACTCCGGTTCGCCCACGCCGTGGAAAGCCCCCGCCATAAAGGGGTTGTCCTCCACCGCGTTGCAGAAAATGACCAGCTTGGAGCAGCCTGCGGAATCGCGGTCCGCGGTCAGCTCGGCCGTCTTCTTGATGACGCCGCCCATCAGCTTCACCGCATCCATGTTGATGCCGCTTCGGGAGGACCCGATGTTTACCGATGCGCAGATGCGCTCCGTTACGGCCAGCGCCTCCGGAATGCTTTCGATCAGCTTGCGGTCGCCCTCCGTAAATCCTTTGTGTACCAGAGCGGAGAACCCGCCGATAAAATTGACGCCGATTTCTTTGGCCGCTTTCTCAAGCGTTTCGGCGACAGGGACGTAAGAATCGGTTTTGAGTCCGCCGGCCGCAATGGAAATCGGCGTAATCGAAACCCGTTTGTTGATGATCGGAATGCCGAACTCGCGCTCCAGGTCTTCGCCCGTTTTGACCAGCTTTTCGGCCAGACGGGTAATTTTGTCATAGATATTCCGGTTAAAAACCGCCAAATCCGAATGCGCGCAGTCCATCAGGCTGATACCCATCGTAATGGTACGCACGTCAAGATTCATTTCCCGGATCATTTTATTCGTTTCCTGTACTTCTCCAAGCGTAATCATCGCATTTCCTCCTGAGCTAAAAAAATCGCAGCAGTTTGCGGGCCCGCCCGCCCGAACCTGCGGTTAGATCCGGTGCATCGTGTTGAAAATATCCTCATGCTGGAGTTTGATCTCCACGCCAAGCTCCGCCCCAAGCTTCTGCAGGTCCTCGACCAGCGCCTCAAAACTTTTCGCCGGAGCCGTAATATCGACGATCATCATCATATTGAAATAGCCTTGGATAATCGTTTGGGAAATATCCAGAATGTTGACGTTTTGTCCGGCGAGGTAAGTGCAGACCTTGGCGATAATGCCCACCTTATCCTTGCCGAGCACGGTAATGATTCCTTTCATGAAACAAAAGCCTCCTCTTTATTCATCCAACGTTTTACAGGACAACCTGGTTTGATTGTCATTATTATGGCAGATGTCAGAGACGGCTTCAATGTAAAAACAGGCAATCGCCTTTAGGAGCCGCACGCGGTCATAAATCCGCTGGAATCAGGGCATCCTAACTCAGGATTCCGCAGGCTAAAGGAGGCTGATTGACGTGGCAAGAAGAAGATCAGGCAGAGGACCGGCTGCAGACCGGGCGCTCCAGCATTTTAAGGCGGAGGCCATGCGCCAGGAAGGCTACCGGGTAAATCCCGAACATCCCGACGATGTTAAATACGAAGTGGCCGAGTCGCTGGGCGTTCCGCTGAAACATGGCGACAACGGCGATCTTACGGCCGAGCAGGCCGGGAAAATCGGCGGCGCCATCGGCGGTTCGATGGTCCGCGAAATGATCCGCCAAGCTCAGGAGAAACTCAGCGGCGGGCATCCGGGCGGGAAACAATAAGCCCGCAAGAACTTTAACGAAAACAAATAAACCGGAAGCAGGGCGTCTCAGGACGCGCCTTTTCCGGTTTCATTTTTACATAAACGCTCCTTAACCTTTAACCGCTCCGGCCACCATGCCTTTCATGATCTGCTCCTGGAAAATCAGGTATACGATCACCGTCGGAATCACCGCAATCGACATCGCGGCCATCGTCAGGCTGTAGTCCGTGCCGTAGCCGTCGGAGAAGATGGACAAGCTGAGCGGCAGCGTTTTTAAGGACTGGTCATTGATAAACACGAGCGCAAAAGCGAAATCGTTCCAGAAGCGCAGAAAACCCAAAATCGAGATCGTTGCCATGGCCGGAACCGCCAGCGGCATAATGATCCGGCAGAAAATCCCCCAATATCCGTTGCCGTCGATCATCGCCGCTTCTTCCAGCTCTTTGGGCACGGAGGTTAAATAGGCCGCCACGATAAAGATCGCCACAGGCAGCTCGAACGCCGCATAGGGCAGAATCAGCGAAGCATAGGTGTCCAGAATATGCAGGTTCTTCATCATGATAAACAGCGGTACCAGCGTGCTGTGGATCGGAATCAGCATGCCCAGTACAAACAAACCCATAATTACGCCCTTAAACCGGAAGTTCAGCCGTGACAAAATGTAGCCGGTAAGCGTCCCGAGAATCAGCGTCAGCGCAAGCGAACCGAGCGTGACGATAACTGAGTTGGCAAATGCCCTTCCGATACCGGCAATCTCCCAGGCCCGCGTATAATTTTCAAACTGCCAGACCGAAGGCAGGGCAAACGGATTGGCCGAGAAGTCGCGCACAGACTTGAAGGAGCTGATAAACAGCCACAGCAGAGGATAAATCGTCGCCAGGGCATAAACCAGCAGCGCCGTGTCGAGTCCCCACAGCCAGCCGGATTTCCGGCGCCGCGGCAAAGGTCTGCGGACTGTTTTTCCCGTCAGGGTTTCAGGTGAAATCAGATTCATCATACCCCTCTCTTTCTCATCAGCAGCTGGCTGCCGAGCACGAGAATGAGGCTGATGACGATGATCAGCGAGGAAACGGCGGAGCCGTAGCCGTAGCGGAAAACTTCAAACGTATTATTGTACATATAAGTGGCGAGCAGCTCGGTCGATTGGGCCGGACCGCCGCCCGTCATGATATAAATCAGATCAAAGGCTTTCAAACTGCCCGAGATACAGAGAACGATGGCAACCTTGATCGTATCCCAGATCATCGGAATAACGATGAGATACAGCCATTTGGCCCGGACGGCGCCGTCGATTTTGGCGGCATCCTCCATTTCGGACGGGATGTTTTGGATGGCCGAAATAAAGATGATCAGATAAGGGCCAATATTGGCCCAAATGACCGGCACGCTGACCGAATACATGTTGATGCGGGCGTCCCCAAGCCAGTCTCGGATCCAGGAGCCTAGGCCGATATTTTCCAAAATAACGTTCAATATGCCGATTTGGGGGTGATAAATGTATCCCCAGATCATGCCGATGACGACGGTGGAGACAACCATGGGCATAAAAACGGCCGACCGGACGAACCGGTGGAACAGGGTGGTTTTTCTGAGAATCAGGGACAAAATGAGCGCGATCGGCAGCTGCCCCAGAATCGATGCGGCCACGATGATCAGGTTGTTCTTCAACGCCCGCCAGAAAATCGGGTCGCGTAGGGCTTCCGCATAGTTGTCAAAACCGATGAAGCTGGCCGCGCCGATGCCTTTCCAGTTAAAAAATCCGTAATAAACCGACCAGACGATCGGCACAAGCACAAAAACCAGGTACAAAACGAGCGCGGGCAGAAGCCCGATCACCACAAACCCTTTAAGACGGTTTACGAACGCCATAACCGGCCTCCTTTCAAAGATGCAGGGATGGACGATACCCGCCCCTTGAAAGGCGGGAACGGATATCGTCCGGAATTTGTTTTATGAGTGAAGGAGCGCCCGGTTATTTGCCAAGATCCCTCGCCTGGGCGTCCTGGATCTTCTGGGCGATCGCTTTCGGATCGCCGCCCAGGGACACCTCCTGCAGGCCGTTATTTACCGCGTCGGTTGCAGAAGAAGTTAAATAGGCGTCATATACCGGAGTAAGATTCAGGGATTTGTAGAGCGTAAACGCTTTGTAGAACAGCGGCATCACTTTCTCTTTATCCGGCTCTACCTTGTAGGTGACAATCGAGTTGCTGTCCGCGATGGCCTGCATCGCTTCCGGACCGCTGACCGTATAGATCAGGTCCAAAGCGGCCTTCAGCTTGTCGCCCGTGACGGTTTTGCTGAGTGCCAAACCGCCTCCGGAGCCGCCGGACATCGAGTTCGGGGCCCCTTTGCCGCCCGGAATGGATGGAAGCACGGTAATATCAATCTGATTCAGCTGCTCTTCCGTCGCTGCCGCAGCCATATTGGTCAGCGCCCACGATCCGTCGATCATCATTGCGGCTTTGCCTTCGGCGAAATACTGCTCCATCTGGGTGTTATCCAGACTATTAAAGCCGGACTGGAACGCATTGGCTTCGGCCAGGTCCTTGAAATACTGCAGAGCCTGCACGAACTCGGAATCGGTAAACTTCGCCCCATCCTGATTTACGGCTTTCATGAACCAGTCCGTGCCGGTCACCCGGTCCGCAAGCGAGGAAAGAATGCTGGACTGCGCCAGCCAGGAGGCTTTATTCCCCAGCGAAATCGGCGTGATTTTGTTGTCGTTGAACGTTTTGACCGCCGTCATTAATTCCTCCCACGTGGTTGGAACCTTGACGTTATATTTTTCAAACAGGGACTTGTTGTAAAAAAAGAAGGAAGTAGCCGAACCGCTCAGCGGCGTCGCGTACACCTGGCCGTCGAAGGAAAGCGTGTCGAGCGAGCCTGAAATGAAGTTGTTTTTCCAATCCGGATGCTCATCGAGCAGGGAGGTGATCGGCTGGATCAAACCGCCGTCGTAAAACTCTTTGATCGATGTACCCGATTGAACGAAAAAGACGTCCGGCATTTCATTGGCGGCAGCCACCGTCTTCAGACGCTGGCGGTATCCGTCCGGCGGGATCGCCTGCTCATCGAGCTCGACCTCAGGGTGTTCGTTTTTAAACTTTTCGATCTGTGCCCGTACGACCTTGGCTCTTAAATCATCCCCGGAGAAGTTATGCCAGATGGACAGCTTGATTTTCTCCCCCGAGGATTTGGAGCCGTCCGTCTCCGCCGCACCGGTGGTTGACGCGTTCTTCCCCCCTTGGCCGCATGCCGCGAGCAGCAGGGTAAACGATAGTAACAGAGCGAGAATTGCGATTGGTTTTTTCTTTGCCAATTAAGACCCCTCCTTTAGTTCCATTTATGTTTAAAAGTATAAAATTGCCGGGTTAGGACCGTAAGGAGGTGATCTCCAGCCGGAGGGTAGATAAAATTCGGCTCCTCGGACCCATATCAGCTAATCGTTCGGATTTTCGACTTCAAGCGGAGATAAAAGCCGAAAAAGGGTCCATTAGATGTGACATGCGTGTTAGATTTATCGGAATGTGGCGTTCCGAAGTTCGGGTTCCTTCCACATCCAGAATCAAGTGCCGCCTTAAAGCTGACGGTATTCCGTCGGGGTACAGCCCATCCATTTCTTGAATTGCTGACTGAAATATTTGATGTCCTCGTAGCCTACTTCCCCGGCTACTTCGCCTATCTTTTTCTGCGTGGTCAGCAGGATGTTTGCCGCACGCTGCATCCGCTCGCGGATTACAAACTCGCTGAATCCCTGCCCGGTTTCCCGTTTAAAAACCTCGCTGAAATGGTTGGAGTTGAGGTGCACGAAACCCGCCACCTGCTGCAAGGTCAAGTGCTCGCCAAGATGGTTGCGAATATAAGCAATGGCCCGGTGTATGTAAGAATACCTGCCGTCTCCGACGAGCTGGTGGAACTCATTCATCACCGATAGCAGCAGCTTGAACAGCTCATCTTCAAGGACAACCCCCGGCTCAAAGGAAATGGCCGGTGTCGCTGCGGCGCCCGCCTGTCCCGTTGACGGCTGCGTAGCCGAAGCCGTCTCCTTCGCCCTGTCCAGCCAGCGGTGAGCCCCGATCACAATGGATTGAAGGAACGCCTGCAGGGCAGCCGGGGTCGTTTCGGGATCCTCCAGCCGTTCCCTCACGATTGCGGCGGTCCAATCATGGAGCTGGCTGCCGTTGTTGTTCATCAGCAGGGAAGAGAGCTCGCTTTCCTCCTTCTCCGAGCAGACCGTCCTTCCGCCCTGGCGGTCTTCCACGGCCTTCGGCTCGAACAGCCCTTTATCGCCAAAGACGATCCGGTATTCGTAGACCTTGAGCGCCTCCTCGTAGGAACGGGGCAGCTCGCCAGCCGAATAAACCTCATTTCCTGCTGCGGCAAAAATATCGCATCTCAGCGTATCCCGAACCCGGCCGACCATTTTCTCCAGCTGCCGAATTCCGGACCAGCCCGGATTCACGCCGGCCACGGCCAGGATCCTGTTGTTTCTGAGCAGCGTTATACCGGGAAGCAGCTCGGACAGCATGTTCTCTGCCGCTCCGAGCATTAAGCCGGAGAAACGGTCATGGCCCCATCCCGAAGCGCCGATCAAAAGAACGCGCATAGCCCGGGGCTGGCCGTCCGGCGTTTCCAAGGTTAAGCCGGCATCCTCCAGCCATTCGCTTACCGACTTAAAAGCCGTCCCGTTCGGATCCCCGCTTCCGCTTCCGTTTCCCGTGAGCCAGGACTCGAAATGCTGCTTGCGGAGAGCGGCAGCCTGAACATCCCCCTGCTTCCGCAGCTCCCATCTGGTTTGAAGATTCTTTTTGGCTTTCATCACGGATTTGATAATTTCCTCGGGATCGCTTGTCTTCAGCAAATAGTCGGTTACGCCCTGGCGCAGCGCCCGCTGGGCGAACCCGAAATCGTCATAGCCGGTCAAAATGATAATTTCGGCGTCCGGCAGCTTCTCCCTGATTTCCTTGGCCAGCTGAATGCCGTCCATGCCGGACATCCGGATATCGGTAAGGACGATGTCCGGACGCTCCGGGAGGAGGCGCTCCAGCGCCTCCTCCGCGGATTCCGCGGGCGGAAGCAGATTCATGCCCAGCTCCGCCCAGTCGATCACCGTGCACAGTCCCGTCCGGATAATCACCTCGTCATCTATGATTAAAACGTTCATGCGGATCCCTCCAGTAAAGGTATGGTGAAAGAGATTCTCGTACCGGCGCCAGGCTCGCTTTCGATATGAAGTCCCGTTTCGCTTCCGTAATGCAAAATCAGCCTGCGGTGCACGCTGCCAAGGCCATATCCGGACGTTTCCGCTCCGAACGCACGGTTGGGCGCGTCCTCCTCCGTCTCAGCCTGGCTTTCCAGGCTTTCTTTTTCCATTTGAAGCTCGTGCCGAATCTCCCTCAGCTTCGCTTCCTCCATACCGATGCCGGTATCCTCAACGATAAAAACCATCCCTGCCCCGCGCAGTTCCCCCTGCACCAGAATGCTGCCTTTCTCCTTTCGCTTCTGAATGCCGTGCATGATGCTGTTTTCAATCAGAGGCTGCAGGAGAAGCTTCAGCATGGTCTGATCCTGCATGGCCGGATCGATGAGGAAGGTCGCTTCGAATTTATCCTGAAAACGTTTGGACATAATACGCACGTAATTCTGTGCATGGGCAACCTCCTGCCCGACCGTGCAAAACTCTTTTCCGTCATTCAGGCTGAAGCGGAGGAAATCGGTGAGCGCCCCGACCATCTCGGCAATGGGCTTCTGTTTGTTCATTAAGGCGATCCAATGGATGGAGGACAAAGTGTTATATAGAAAATGGGGGTTGATCTGGGCCTGAAGCGCCTGGATGTCCGCCTCCTTTTTCTTGGCGGCATTTAGCTGCAGCTGGCTTTTGAGCCGCTGGATGCGTTCGTTAAGCAGGTTGTAGCTGCGCAGCAGCATGCCGATTTCATCCGTGGTTTTGACTTCGATCGGCCTGACCGGCTCATCCGGATCAATCCGGTTCAGCTTTCGGGCTACCTTGATGAGCGGCCGGGTCACCCAGGTGACGAAATAAAGGACAAGCAGGCCGGCAAACAGACCGGAGATTCCGATGGCCCAAGCGGTCAAAGTCAACACGTATTGGTTTTGCGCCGTATAAATATGGGTGGGAATGACGCCGACCAGCTTCCAGCCCAAGCTCGGGACCGTGTAGTACAGCAGCGTGCTGCTTTCCTCGCCCAGCTTGACGTTTTCAACCCCATCAGCGCCATGAAGCAGCCCCAGCTTCGAAATCTTATCCTTCAAAGGCTGGTTTAATCCTTCGCCTTTCTCCGAAACCATCACCCGGTTCTCCTCATTGATCAGCCACAAATGCCCGCTTTCGTTCCAGGCGGCGTTCTCCAACATGCGCTGTACTTCACGCGCGTCGATGCTGATGGACAGCTCTCCGTAATTTTGGAACTTGTCGGTGCTCCGGATCGGGCGGACCAGCGTAAACACCTGTTTGAGCCCGTTGTCCGTCGTCTGATTCTCATACAGCGGGGTCCACCATTTTACAGCCGGGTTATATTTCCCTTCGTTGGCCCGCATAACCTCAGGCAGGCCGGAGCGGATAATCGTCGTATTGGACAAGGCCGGAAACCCCCGGTTCGAGGTAATCGTAATGTTTGAAATATAGGTTTTGGAGGAAGCGAGATTCATAAGGAAAGCAACGTTTTGCGAATATAACGAAATGTCCGACCGGTCGCTGCCGAGGTAGGATTGAATGTTTTTCTGGCCGATGATAAAGACCGACATGTTCTCCGCGTCGCCAATAATAAAATCCAGCTTGTCCGAGATCTGCTGCAGCGTGTTCATGCCGGACTGCTTCTCGATTTTTTCCGTCAGATTCGAAGCGATGCGGTAAGAAACAATACCTGTGGCAAGCAGCGGAAAAACGATGGCCGCAATCAGCAGCACCGTCAGCTTGCTTTTTAAAGAATTCTTGAACCACATCGGACCACCCCTTTTTTTGTTTTTCACATTTTACAACACAGGCGGCGCACCCGTCTTAACACCCGATGTCAGACCGGCAAGGAAAATGAAGGTTTTTGTCGTTTCCCGCGCGGCAGGACTGCCGGGCAAGGCTTTACGGACAAGGGGAATTCCCGTTGGAAGCGCTTACCTTTATCCCTAAAAGAAATCCCTTACATATAAAAAAGCGGTCTTAAAATAAGGCCGCGCCGACAAGCCAATTCCAGCCGGTCGGAGCGTCCTCACTGCCTCATAAGGTTCAAAGCCCGAATTTTATTTCGGGACAGGACAGTTATAGCGGGTTTAAGACGTGGAAAAAGACGTTCGGCGACGCCATCCGGTAATAGTAGCTGCACCAACCGATCCCTTTATGGTTAAAACGATTGTTGGAGCTGTACAGCAGCCGTTCCTGCTCCAGCTCTTCAATGCGGGATATGCGGCCCTCCGTATAGTCCAGCAGCCTTTGCGCCGCGGAATCCAGACGGTTCACCACGCCCCCGTAGCGGATATCGAGCACTTCCCAGCCGAACGGCTTAAACATGCTGAACCACTGAATGCGGTGAGCATCGCGAAGTTCGCGGACCGCGGCGGCTATGAGCGGCAGCTCTTCTTTGGCTGCCCGGTTTAAGGCGGCGCGATCCTGAACGTCATAGGCCTGTTTGAGCCGGATGCCGATTTCGCTTTTGAGCTTCAGCACGGCGCACAGCTTCTCCGGCATCCGCAGGAGTTCGGCTGTGCCGCTGCCTCCGCTCTTTCGTGCCGATTGGATCCGCTGCTCCAAATCGGCATAATGGGCGGAGAGCTCCAGCCCTTCGATCTGCTTGTCGAATAACCCGAGAAGCACGTCCTGGTAGAGAAGAAACTTCGAAGGATTGCTTTGCGCCCGGTTATTCGGCTCGGAGCCCGGCGTTTCATCAAGGTCCTTCAGCAGCAAATAGCTGTCCGCCTTGATGCCCGTGCAGAAGGCCGCCCGTTCCGCCACACGCTCCCATTCGGGTTTCGCCGCCGAGTAGGCATGTTCGGCATACAGCTGCAAGCCCAAGAGCGCCGCAAAGGGGCTGCCTTCGTTCCCGTCATCGCCCCACATCGTCGCATAAACCTCGCGGATGCCCTCCTGCTTGCACACCTGCAGCGCGTTGTCCGAAGCGTTCAGGGACAGCCCGTAATTCACGCCGAAGGTGTTGAAGATCCATACCGCGCCGGCGAAAGCCAGATTCGCGCCCAACGGGCGGTGTTTGGCGACCTGCTGGCCGTATTCCTCCATTTCCTTCAGTCCGTAATCCCAATAAACCATCGAGACGTCTTTCGGGATGCGGCTGGCCATCTCTTCGGGAATGGTCGTATCGGAATTGTAATAATCGGCGCCGCTGGCCGAAGCGAGCTTCAGGAACATGTCGCTCCACATCATCGGCTCGAGGCCGCGTTCGCGGACGATCTCCAGCACCTTTTCCAGGTGACCCGTCATGATGTCGAAACGGCCGACGTATCCGTTTTTATCCAAAAACTTGCCCCGTCCCAGTTCCTCGGCCTCATCCATGCCAATATGGATTTTGCGGCTGCGGAAAGGCGCCGTCGCCGATTCGATCATGCGCCGGATAAAATCCAGCGTGGCTTCCTCCCCGACCAGAAGCGCCCCTTTGGTGTCCCGATACCGCGATGCCGCCTCCCATTTCAGGAACTCCTCCAGATGGGCAAGCGTCTGAATGCTTGGAAACGCCTCAATGCCGAATTGGTCGGCATAGTCGTCGATTTCCTTGAGCTCCGCCTGCGAATAGCGGCCCCTCATGTAGCCAAAATAGGGCTCGCCTTCTATTTCATATGTATCTTCCATGTACAGCATGACCGTATTCAGGCCCATCAGGGCCAGCTTGTTCAGCATCCGTTTAAAGCTTTCGACCGTGAGGACCCCGTTGCGCGAAAGATCAAACATCGGTCCTGTCAGGTCAAACTGCTGCTCCTCCTTGATCTCGAAAGGCTTTCCTTTGCGCATATGCTGGACCAATAAACCCAGCCCGCGAAAAAATTGATGTTTGAGCTCATGCCGGATATAGGCTTTGTTCCCGTCCCAGCCGACCTCCAGACCGCCGCTAACGAATACGGACACCTCTACATCTACAGGAATCCCGACAGCCCCTTCAGCCCCGGCATTCGCCTCATTCCCCTCATTTCCGGCCTCAATGCCGAGTTCTCCGGCCAGCAGCCGGATTCCCGGCAGCAGCCCGTTTGTTTCCCCTTCAAAACGCAGCTTCATCTCTTTACCGCCTCCTTATTTAAGTTTGTATTTGAATCAAAGAATCAAACATTATGACGTTATGTTGTTTTTCTTATGGTATCTTAATGAGCTTATCTGGGCAATAAAAAGATGAACCTGAAAAAAGAAAAAAAGCCGGCCGAAGAATGCATCCATTCTTGGGCTGGCTTTCAGATTTTTTTAATCTTTAAGCTTGCAAGTCCTGTACATCAGTGATTCAAAATATTATCCTCAAGCACCGCAAATTTGTCGCCATACTCCCGGATGATATGCTGCTCGCCCCAATTGCAGAGCGAATCCAGAATCGGCTTAAGGCCCCAGCCATATTCGCTGAGCTCGTATTCGACTCTAGGCGGGACTTCGTTGTAGCTAATCCGGTTAATAATACCGTCTTCCTCCAGCTCACGCAGTTGCTGGGTCAGCATTTTCTGAGCGATGGCCGGCATCAGGCGCTTCAATTCGCTTGTGCGCTTGCGGCCGTGCGTCAAATGACAGAGGATGACGCATTTCCATTTACCTCCGATCACCTCAAGCGTAGCTTCAACGGAAATGTTGTATTTCTTGGTTCTTGGCGCTTTCTGAACTTCTGGCATAACGATTCCTCCTGTTGCGGGCCTCAAGGACTCCGCTATATTAATATATAAATATTTGTATAGATAACTTTTAAGTGCCTATAGCACAAATAAGTACGTACTATTCAAAGTAATCCTGTTCATCCATAATAGCATTACCGGCCGGTGATTTCTACAAGGTAGGAGTGACAAAGAGAATAAAATGGAGCTCAATAAACGAAAAAGCACCTTTGCGCTGCTCGCCTTGGCGATAAGCGCCTTCGCAATCGGAACGACGGAGTTTATCAGCGTAGGGCTGCTTCCGCTGATTGCTGATGATTTGAACATTTCCGTAACCTTTGCCGGGCTTACGGTTACTTTATACGCCCTTGGGGTCACCTTCGGCGCCCCGATCCTGACTGCGTTAACGGCGAGCGTGCCGCGCAAAACGCTGCTGATGGCTATTATGATCGTTTTTATTGCCGGGAATGGCTTGGCTGCATTCTCGCAGGGCATAGCCCTGCTGCTTGTCGCCCGCGTTCTTTCGGCTTTCTCGCACGGGGTGTTCATGTCGATCGGCTCGACGATTGCTGCAGACCTCGTGTCTGAAGACCGCCGGGCCAGCGCGATTTCCATGATGTTCTCCGGCTTGACGGTTGCCACTGTCACCGGTGTGCCGATCGGCACCTTCATTGGCCAGCAGTTCGGCTGGAGAGTCGCTTTCTTCGCCATTGCCGCTATCGGCATCCTTGCTTTTATCGGAAACCTGATTCTGGTACCTTCCGGACTGCGGAAAGGGACCAAAACGCCGATGGGCGAGCAGGTTAAGCTGTTTAAGAGCGGCAGGATGGTCCTTGCCCTTGCGATTACGGCGCTTGGTTATGGCGGAACCTTTGTAGTATTCACCTATTTATCTCCGCTTCTTCATGAAGTGACGGGTTTTGCGGAAAAAACGGTCGCCCTTTTGCTTCTTCTGTACGGAATCGCCATTGCCGTCGGCAACATCATTGGGGGCAAAGCCGCTAACCGCAAGCCGCTCAAGGCTTTGCTCGGCATGTTCATTATCCAGGCCGTCATTTTGCTTGTGCTGACTTTTACGGCTCCCTACCAGGTTGCCGGATTAATTACGATCTTCTTCATGGGCCTGCTGGCCTTCATGAACGTGCCCGGGCTGCAGCTGTATGTGGTTATCCTTGCGGAAAAAGTAGCCCCCAAAGCGGTTGACGTCGCATCGGCGCTCAATATCGCCGCCTTTAACGCCGGCATTGCGCTGGGGGCCTATATCGGCGGCATCGTAACCGATTCGCTTGGACTCGTGCATACCGCCTGGGTAGGCGCTTTAATGGTGGCCGCTGCGGTCATTCTTACGGCTGTCAGCCTCGTCCTTGACAAGAAAAGCAAATCTAAAGAAGATGCCCAAACTTCGGGCGGATGGGTAAAAGCTATGGAGTGAACAAAACCATGACCGCTACCCCAGAGGAGCGGCATGCGTCGGTTCATTTTATATAAACATTAAATTTCAGGAGGAATTCAATCATGAGTTTGAATCTGCAAAGCAGAGTGAAATTAAATAACGGCGTAGAAATGCCTTGGTTTGGCCTCGGCGTATTCCAGGTGGAAGAAGGAGCCGAGCTGGAGGCGGCTGTTGCCGCAGCCATTAAAAACGGCTACCGCAGCATCGATACCGCAGCGATCTACGGCAACGAGCAAGGCGTAGGCAACGGCATTCGCCAAGGCCTGGAAGCAACCGGCCTGAAAAGGGAAGACCTTTTCGTGACCTCCAAAGTATGGACTGCCGATCTCGGTTATGAAGAAACGCTGGCTGCTTATGAAGTGAGCTTGAACAAGCTGGGTCTGGATTATCTCGACCTGTTCCTGATCCACTGGCCGAAAGAGGGCAAATACAAAGCCGCATGGAAAGCCTTGGAAACCTTGTACAAGCAGGGCAAAATCAAAGCGATCGGCGTCAGCAACTTCCAGGTTCATCATCTTGAGGATCTGCTCGCCGATGCCGAGATCAAACCGGCTGTCAATCAGATCGAACTCCACCCTCGTCTGACCCAGAAAGAACTGCGCGCCTACGGCAAGGAAAAAGGCATCCAGATCGAGGCCTGGTCCCCGCTGATGCAAGGACAACTGCTGGACAACGAGGAACTGAAAGCGATCGGCGCCAAATACGGCAAATCGGTTACCCAGGTGATCCTGCGCTGGGATATTCAAAACGGAATTGTTACGATCCCTAAATCGACCAAAGAACACCGGATCGTAGAAAACGCTTCGATCTTCGACTTCGAGCTCAGCGCCGAAGATATGGCGACGATCGAGGCCATGAACCAAAATCACCGTACCGGCCCGGATCCGGACAACTTCGATTTCTAAGAACAGCCGCCTCTGGAAAGACGGTTTCGCCTCTTTGATTTTCACATAAAAAAAAAGCCGCCGACCGGCGCCCGAATAAGCTCGGGTGCCGGTCGGCGGCTTTTTTTCTGCCTTCAGGCGCCAGGCGCGAACGCTGCCTGTTTCTTTTTCCACCTTACGGACGCAGGATGACAAATGTCATCCCTCTTTCCTGACAAATCGGTCTGTTTCCCTTTCGATTGTTGCGATAACCTTAAGACATCCAATAAACGACGGGGTGAAAAAACAAATGAATGCAAAACCGGCAATTGTTCTGAAAGCATTGACTAAACAATATAAAAACGGCAAATGCGCCGTTGACCACCTCTCCTTCACCATTGAGGCCGGCAGCATCGTGGCTTTGCTCGGCCCTAACGGGGCAGGGAAATCCACCACCATTTCGATGATGCTGGGCCTTCAAAGGCCTACCGGAGGAGAGGTTAAGCTGCTCGGCGGAAATCCCCGGGACGAAGCGGTGCGAAGCAGGGTCGGCGCCATGCTGCAGGATTCGGAAACCGTCACCGGACTGAAGGTCCGGGAAGCGGTTGACCTGTTCCGCCATTATTACAGCAAACCTTTGCCGCTGAAGCGGCTGCTCCGGATGGCCGGACTCGAGGAAGTCCAAGACAGGATGGCCAGCGCCCTATCCGGCGGACAGAAACGCCGGATGTCTTTTGCGCTTGCGCTGGCCGGCGATCCCGAGGTGCTGTTCCTCGACGAGCCGACGGCCGGCATGGATGTGATGTCCAGGCAGCTCTTCTGGGAAAATATCCGGGCCATTGCGGGACAAGGCAAAACGATCGTGCTCACCACCCACTATCTGGAGGAAGCGGATCAGCTGGCCGACCGCATTCTGGTCATCAATAACGGACGACTGGCCGCCGACGGTTCGCCGCTCGAAATGAAGAAAAAGGCTGGCCGGAAATCCATCCTTTTCACGGCAGGACCGGAGCTGGATTCCCGGCAGCTGGAGCAGCTTCCCGGGATGCAGGAAGCCGTCTGGAACGGCCGGCAGGTCACGCTGACCAGTCCGGATACCGACCGGCTTATTTTTGCCATCGCCCGCCTGGAGCTCGACGTCCGGGACATTGAGATCCGTTCCGGCGGCCTGGAAGAAGCCTTCCGGAATCTGGTGGACGGGACGGGGACAAGCGAAGCGGACGGAACGAATAAAAGCGTGGGACCGAAGGGAAAGGAGAATCGCCATGTTGTCTAAAGCCCTGCTTGCCCAATGCCGGGCCGAAATGCTGCGGACGCTGCGGAACAGAAGATTTATGATTTTTGCCCTGCTGATGCCGGCCCTTTTCTATTTCATCTTCACAAGCGTAGTTGGAGACGCCATGCAGGTCGGCGGAATCGAATGGAGAGCTTATTACTTGATGTCCATGACCGTATACGGGGTGCTTGGCTCCAGCATCACCAGCCTAAGCAGCCGGCTTGCGGCGGAAAGGGCGTCCGGATATAACCGGCTGCTGCGCGTTACGCCCCTCCCTTCATCCGTTTACGTGGCGTCGAAGATCGTTTCTACCTCGCTCGTAAACGCCGGGATCATCCTCTTTATGTTTCTGCTGGGCGGCCTGGTGAAAGGCGTTACCCTGAGCGGGGAACAATGGCTGCTCTGCGGCTTGTGGATTTGGGCCGGAGCGCTCCCTTTTATGGCCTTGGGCACGCTGCTCGGACAGCTGAAGAACACGGACGCGGTTCAGGTCGTATCCCAGCTGGTCTACATGGGCATTTCGATCCTGGGCGGGTTATGGTTCCCCAAACAGGCGTTGTCTCCCGCTCTTCAGCGGGTGATGGAGTTTATGCCCTCTTACCGTTTTGGCAGCGGAGCCTGGAGCCTGGCCGCCGGCCATGCGGTTTCAGCCCCCAGCCTGCTGACATTAGCCGCCTACGCCGCGCTGTTTGTGGTATTATCTTCCTATCTGAACCGAAGACAGGATGCGATTTAGCGTGGCTTTTTTCTCGAAAAATGGAAAATTTCTTTTCCCGTTGGTATGGCTGGTCTACCTGGCATTTCCTTTAGCCGATATTTTAAGCCGCCGCTCCGCGGAAAGAATCCTTGGCCTGCTTGTATTGGCAGTGTTCGTTGCCGCTTATCTGCTGAGCTGGTGGGATTCCAAAAGATTGCTTTATTATGTGGGCGCCGAGCTGGGCATCGCCGCGTATTTCACCCTGCTGTGGGAATCGTCTTACCTGTACCTGGTCTTTTTCATCACGCCTGCTGTCGCGTTCCTTCCTAATCCGAAAATATTCCGGGCTTTCACGGCATTTCTGGTTCTGCTGCTGGGCGGGTTTTTCGCTTATGCTTCCTCCTTCCTTACGGAAAGCGAACTGCTGAACCTCGTCCCCGCCATGATCGTGGCCGTTATTGTCCCGATGGGGGTCCGCGGAGGCTTAAGATCCCGCGAGTTAAAAGGACAGCTGAATCTGGCCCAAGAGGAGATTGCCCGGCTCAGCAAACAGGAGGAACGGCAGCGGATATCGCGCAATCTCCATGATACGCTGGGCCATACGTTGTCTTTGATCGCCTTGAAGAGCGAGCTGACGGAAAAACTGATCCCCAAGCAGCCCGAGAAAGCTGTGCAGGAAGCAAAGGATATCCACCGGGCTGCCCGGGCTGCTCTAAAGCAGGTCAGGGAGCTTGTTGCCGACATGTCCTCGGTTACTCTGGACGGTGAAATAGGCCATGCCAGGCAGATTCTTGCTGCGGCCGGGATGAGCTTGAAAGTAAACGGCTGCGGCGGAGATGCAGGCAGCAGAACTATCGGGGATGACGGGGGGACCGGAAAGGATCGGGACAGCGATGGGCCGGATATCGAGCCTTTTACCCAAAACGTGCTGGGCATGTGCCTTCGCGAGGCCGTGACCAACGTCGTCAAACACAGCCGGGCTACCCTGTGCGAGATCGAGCTGGTGCATGAGCCCCATTCCTGTACCCTGACCATTTCCGATAATGGCATGGGGATGGGACAAGAAGGGCTTTGGACGCGCGGCACCGGGCTGAACGGCATGAAGGAGCGCCTTGCCCTGATTAACGGAAATCTGGACTTCACGACGTCCCCCGGCAAAGGCGCCAGTGTAAGGCTGACGGTTCCTAAAATCGCCCGGACTTTAAGCACAGGAGGAACGGCACCATGAAAGTGTTGATTGCCGAGGATCAAGGCATGCTGCGCGGCGCTTTGAAGCTGCTGCTGGATATGGAGGAAGATATCGAGGTGATCGAGCAGGCCGAAAACGGCGAAGAGGCGCTGAGGCTGGTCCGGGAACGGAAACCCGATCTTTGCCTGCTGGACATTGAAATGCCCAAGCTGACCGGACTTGAGGTTGCGGAACGGCTGAAAGAAGAAGGCCATCCCTGCAGGGTGGTCATCCTGACCACTTTTTCCCGGACTGGGTATTTTCAAAGGGCCATGAAAGCCGGCGTCAAAGGATACCTGCTGAAGGATTCGCCCGTCGACGAACTGAGCGCCGCCCTGCGAAAAATCCATCAAGGCGGGCGGGTGGTCAGCGCAGAGCTTTCGCTCAGCCTTTGGGAAGCCGAAAATCCGTTGACCGAACGCGAGCAGGCGGTCCTGAGGCTAGTGGCCGAAGGCCTGCCGGTCCATGATATTGCCAAACGGCTGTTTCTGTCCCGGGGCACCGTGCGCAATTACGTTTCGGAAATCATCCGGAAGCTGGGGGCCAAAAACCGGATCGAAGCGATCAATATCGCGGAAAGCAACGGTTGGCTGACCTGATTGGAAACGCCGTAAGCGGACTAATCCCGCACAGCACACACGCCAAAAAAGAAGCGATCCCTCCGGTCAAGACAGACCTGTCGGGATCGCTTCTCGCTGTTTCTTTGTTATGCCCTGTTTCGCCTATACCTTGACTTTGCCCAAGCTGGATTTCAGTTCCTCCGCCATGGCCGTCAATTCCTCGGAAGCGGAAGCCAGATGCTCGATCTCTTCGGCCATGATTTGCGCACTCGCCACGACCGTCTCCGAGTGATCCAGTGTGCTCTTCATCACATCCATAACGGTTCCGTTCAGCAGGATCATGCTGTCCGCCCCGGCTACTTCCTCGTTCGTCATCTGCATAATGCGTTCCATCTTATCCGCCGTTCCAGTCGCGGCAAGCCAGATGTCCTGCAGCGCTTCGCCCGCTTCGCGTGCGGCCAGCGCGCCGCGGCCAATTTCCTCCCGGCTGTGCTCCGTCGAAGACACCGCCTCTTCAATGTCGGCGGTGATCGCCTGGATCAGACCGGCCACTTCGGCAGCCTCCCTGTCGGATTGTTCGGCCAGCTTGCGGACCTCCGCGGCCACCACGGCAAACCCGCGCCCCGATTCTCCGGCACGCGCCGCTTCGATCGAGGCGTTCAAAGCCAGCAAATTCGTGGATGCCGCGATCTCCGAAATCGTACTCGTAATTTCGGAAATTTTCCGGGAATGCTCCTGAAGCCGTCCGATCTGCCCGCCCGTTTCTACGGAGCGGCCCTGGATCGATTCCATCAGAGACAAGGTCTGGAGCACGGTCTCCCGGCCTTTTTGAGCCATTTCCTTCGTCCGGACAGAGTCGCTCTGGGCTTCCTCAGCCTGTTCATTGGCGTGTTTGATCAACGCGGACAGTTCACCGAGCACCTGCGCGGAAATTTGCACGTTTTCATGCCCCGTAGCCGCCTCTTTCCTCATTTGCTTGTTATTGTCGGCAACGGTCTGATGCGACTGGGTTAATTCCTCCAGCGCCCGGGCCATGCTGTCCGAAGCTTTTGCCACCTGATCGGCCGAAGCGTAAATATTTTCGTTCAGCTCGGTCATCGTATTTTTCAAGCTGCTGACCATGCCCGAAATCGCCGAGGTCAGCCGGCCGATCTCATCTCTGGAACGGTATTCCTTGATCTGTACGCGAAGATTGCCTGCGGCCACCTCTTCCGAAGCCTTCACCAGGGAAACCAGCGGTCTGAGGCTCTGCACGATCAACAGCCAAATGAGAAGAGCTGCCAGCACGAGTTCGGCAATGCCGAACAGCAGCACCCGGCTCTCCAAATGGCTGATCGCGTCTTTATATGGCTTGGCCGGAACGCCGACATACCAGATGCCGACCACCTTGCCGGAGGCATCCTTAATCGGTTCATAAGCGGCCTGGTTGACCTGCCCGACGACGACGGCTTCGCCTATGAAAACTTGTCCTTTTTGCAGCGTTGCCTCAGCCACCTGGTCCGAGACCTTCGTCCCGACCGCTTTGGTCCCGTCTTCTTTCACAACGTTGGTGGCCACGCGGGTATCTCCCAGAAAAAGAGTCGCCGTGTCTCCAGTCTCCTGTCCGAATTCATCCAGCAGCGTCAAATTTTCATCGATGGCCTGTTCTCCTTTATAAAGCTTGCCGTTTTGTACGGACCAATCGCCCGGATACAGCCGGTCAATCAGCATCATTCCCGCATTCAAATCAGCTTGCAGCTTTTCATGGGCGGTCGAAAGAATATCCTTTTGCGCGGTGGATACGGCATAATAACCAATAAATCCCGTACCTAAAATCACTACCGCAACCATAAACGACACCAGTTTCAACCGAATCCCCATTTTTCCTTTCATACCTGACAACCCCGCTCCCGCCACATAATAATAATAGAATTTGACCTTGTAAAAAGACTGGCATAACTTGGACATACGCCCAGCTTTTATATCTGAATTTTAAAGACTATGTCGAACCTTGTCTATACAAAACAGAGCATAAAACCCAGAAAATTTTCATTTATTTTCATTTTGCCTTGTAAATCCCCCCGAAGGCCGAACCCCGCCAATAAAATAAACCCGGTGCCTAAGCCGTACATGGCTTGGCTCCGGGTTCAGCAAGTCCGAATTAGCTCTGATTCTTCCGATATTCGTTGGGGGTTTGGCCGGTATGCTTCTTGAACACCTTGCTGAAGTATTTTTCATCCGGGTAGCCGACCCTGTCCGCGATTTGCATGATTTTCAAATTCGGGTTGCCCAGCAGCTTCTTGGCGTGTTCCATCCGGATCCGGCCGATGTAGTCGGACAGATTTTCCCCGAGCTCCTGCTTGAATTTGCGGGAAATGTACTCCCGGCTCAGAAAAAATTGATTCGCGATATCCTGGAGGGAAATTTCCTCCCGGTAGCGATCCTCCACGTATTTGCGGATCTGATGAATCACGCTGCCGCTCTGCTGCTTCAGGGCATGCAGCGTTTTCGCGAATTCGGCAAGCTCCCCCGACAGCCGCTCCTCCCAGCTTCCCAGCGAAAATAGGCCGTCCGGCTCCACCTTCACCTCAAAAGCATCGCCGGGCCGCTGCAGTTCAGCCGAAAGCTCTTCTTCGCCCAGCCAATCCTTGGCCCATTGCAGACGCAGCACCGCATATTCGCTTCCCCAGATTTGCAGCTGCTGCGGCGTAATCCGCCCCGCTCCTGCGGCGGCCGTTACCCAGCCGTGCACGGAGCGCCGGATTTCGGCCGGCTGTCCGCTGAAGACCGCCAGGCGAAGCCCGCTTTCATAATCGGACAAATGCGGTCCGCTTTTGGGGACAACGTCTCCCACCCGGCCGTCCTCCGCCCCATGAACCCACGAACCGTTCTCCAGCAGGTTCCGCTGCTGCAGAATCCCCTTCGATTCGGCGTAGGCCTGCCGCAGCCCGTCCGGGAAAACGTGTACTTCTCCAAGGGCGATATGGAAAGAAGTCCGCAGCGTGCGCAGGCAGCATTCCTGCACATGGCGCATCACTTCATGGGCCTGCGCAAGGCGGCTCCACAGCACCATGACGACCTCCCGCCGGCGGTTCCAGTAGGAAAAGGCGTACCCGATCTTCTCCTTCCCGAGAATCTCGTTGCAAATATTCAGCACCGCAAAATAAAACAGATCCTCATTGGCGGAAAAAGAACGCAGATTGGCCGGGTGAAGGCCTTCCAGCGACAGCAGGGCCAGCCTGACCGGCGGATTGCCCGGAGGAAGGCCCGTTTCGCCCTCCAGGTCGGCCGCGGCCCGGTGAAGTCCCGTTCCTTCGATCAGCTGGGAGAACACCTTGTCCAAATAGACCGGCTTAAGCCGGTTCAGCTCCATGCCCCGCTTCACGGCGGCCCGCCGTCCTTCCTCCTCGCGCCGCCACTGGGCAACCGCCGAATCGACCGCGCGGATCAGCTGCTCCGGTTCGATGGGCTTCAGGATATAATCCAGCCCGCCGTAACGAATCGTGCTTCTCGCCAGCTCAAAGTCGTCATAACCGCTGATGACGATCGTCTTCCCCGTCACGTTGTTGTCATGCATCCAGCGGAGCAGGTCCACTCCGTTCCTGACCGGCATCATCATGTCGGTAAAGATCAGCTCGGGGTGCTCCTTCTCGATCAGCTCGATCGCCATTTGGCCGTCCGTCGCCTCCAGTAGGGTGCCGATGTTCCAGTTCTGCCAGGGCACTAGCATTCTGATAGCCTCGCGCACATGTTTCTCATCATCTACGATCAATGCTTTCATCCCAAGACCTCCTTCTCTCCAAGCAGCGGAATCACCATCCGTATGGACAGCCCGGAGCCAGGGCGGTTTTCCAGCCGGATTGCCACGCCGCTTCCGTACTGCAGCCTGAGCCGGGAGACTACATTCAGCCATCCAATGCCGCCTTCGCCGCTGCCCCTGCTTTCGCCGCCCCCCGAAAGCAGCTCCAGTTCGCCGCGGGCCTTCTCTTCCGTTTGACGCTCTTGCTCTTGCACCGGCGTTCCCTGATCCATGGATTCGATCCTTTGAACCAGCCGCTCCAGAGCCTCCGGCTCCATGCCGGTTCCGTTATCGTCGATCTGCAGGACAAGCTTCTTCCCTTCGTCCTCCACATAACCCTTCAGCGAGATATCGCCTTTGCCGAGCCGGCCGTCGTAACCATGTTTGAAGTAGTTCTCCACCAGCGGCTGGAGCAGCATCTTCGGCACGGTAATCCGCAGCGCGGCTTCCTCAAAGTCGAGGCTGTATTCCAGCGCATCCTCAAAACGTTCCCGCTGCAGCTCCAAATAAGCCTTCACATGCTCGACTTCGCGGCGCAGCGGAACCTCCGTTTCTTCGTTGTTCATGCTGTAGCGCATCATTTTGGCCAGGTTGCCGACGAGCCGGTACGTGTTGGTCGAACCGGAATGCAGCGCCTGCGTGCCGATCAGCTGCATCGCATTGTAGAGAAAATGCGGGTTGATCTGAGCCTGGAGCGCTTTAAGCTGGTTGGTTTTATTCGCCAGCTCGAGTTTGTATTCTCGCAGAATCAGCTCGTCGATCGTCTCCATCATCGTTTCCATTCTCCGGGCCAGGAGACCGATCTCATCGCTGCTGGTCACGTTCATCGGCACGCGCAGATTGCCTTTCTGTACTTTCTTGACGTAAAGAAGCAGCTGTTTAAGCGGGCGGGTAATCTGCAGCGAAATCAGCACCGTGCCGATCATCGCCACAATGAGCGAAGCTGCGGCAATGCCGGAATTGATGCCCGTCAGCTCGTTGGCGCTATGGTAGAGATCGGTAAACGGAATCTTTTTCACCACGACGGTGTTCATGTAGCCCGTATCAAGATGGTCGTAGAAAATAATCCCTGAAAAGCGGCTGTCCCTCCACTCGAAATGCCCGCTTCCCTCCGTGGCCTTCAGCTTCTTCTCCCAGCCCTCCTGCATCACCGTGCCGTAGTCCTCCGCCTGTGAAGAATAGAGGAACCTCGCGTCCTGATCCAGCAAATACAGCTGTTCATGGCGATCCGGGCTATATAGCTTATCGAAGATTTGGTTTAGGCCGTCCAGCCTTACGTCGATCGAAAGATACCCGAGCACGGCGACCGTCGGAGCCTGATACAGCGGCCTGTTCAGCGTAAAAACCGGGACTTCGGCGATTTTGGAAGGCGGCAGGGCATCCTTAAGCCCGTATTGGTTGTTGATATGCGCCGGCTGGATAAAAGCTTTATATTCGCCGTCCTGATTTTTCGGCATCCGGTATCCGGGGTTATATTCGCGGCGGAAATAGCCGCTCACCCACAAATTCGACTGGCTGCCGTTTGCGATATAAAAATGCATCTGATAAATATCTTTATCCGTCTGGTAAAGGTTGAACAAGTGCAGATAAACCGGGTCGTAGCTGGTCGCCACCGCTTCCGAGGTGCTCACCGGGTTTTTGCGCGTATTCTCCAGATAGGTATACAGCGAGTCGGCCACGTTGATGCCGCTGTAGATGGACACCGAAAGCTGGTTCAGCGTATTAAAATAATTCAGCGCGTTCAGCTTCCCGAGCTCGATCCGGCTGGAGTTTTGCTCGATGGCGGTTTCCGTCACGGAATGCCGCGTGTAGTAGTAAGAAATCACGATGGATGAACAGATGGGAATCATGGTGGCGGCAAGCAGTAAAATAAGCAGCTTTTTGCGGATGCTGTTGCGGATCATCGGTCCCTGTCCTCCATTTTCAAAACGTGCTTAAAACGCTTTCAATAACGATTTTATTGTATAAGCCATTATAAACGCCATGTCAATATAATCCACCCACTGCGTCATCATAGTCGGTGTTCGTTCTCCAGCTTCAGCAAGTATACTCACAATACGAAAGGGGCGAAGGTTTATGACACGCAAACAACGCAGCGAATGGATGCAGCAGCTGGTTTTTGTAGGGCCGGGCGTTTTGTTTTTCCTGGCCATCGTTTTTATTCCGTTTCTGCTCGGCTTCTATTACTCCTTTACAGACTGGGACGGTCTGGATCTCGATAAAGCCAAATGGACGGGCATGCACAATTTGACTAGGATTTTTACGGATGATCCGAACTTCTGGCATTCCTTCGGATTTACGCTACGTTTCACGCTGGCCACGGTCATCGGCGCAAATGTGCTGGCCTTCCTGCTGGCGCTGCTGCTGACCAAACCGCTTAAGGCGAAAAACGCCCTGCGGACGGTCTTTTTCCTGCCGAACGTCATCGGCGGCATCCTGCTCGGCTTCATCTGGCAGTTTATCTTCACCAAAGGGTTCGGCGCGATCGGCGACCTGACGCATATTCCGCTGTTTAACCAGCCTTGGCTCGGCACACCGACAACGGCGTTCTGGGGGATCTGCATCGTCTTTATCTGGCAGACGGCCGGTTATATGATGGTTATCTACATTGCGGCTTTGGCCGGCATGCCAAAGGATCTGCTCGAGGCGGCCCGCATCGACGGCGCCAGCTACGGGCAGCTGCTCCGCAAAATCATTTTGCCGCTGATCATGCCGGCGATTACGATCTGCCTGTTCCTGACAACCTCCAACGCGTTCAAAATGTTCGACCTCAACCTGTCGCTTACGAAAGGCGGGCCGGGTACCTCCACCCAGTCGCTGGCTTTCAACGTTTACGCGGAAGCGCTGAACAATAACCGCTATGGGCTGGGCACGGCCAAAGCGATGATCTTTTTCTTCGCGGTGTCCATCATTACGGTTGTTCAGGTCTGGATTACGAAAAGCAAGGAGGTCGAAGCCTGATGGACACCCGCGGACGCTACAAAGTTTCGACCCTGATCCTGGAAATTGCGGCGATCCTGCTGGCCCTGCTGTTTCTTTCGCCGTTTTATTTTGTGCTTGTGAATTCGTTCAAGAACCTGGGCGAAATTCTGATCGACGCGGCCTCCTGGCCGAAGCAGTTCCTCTGGGACAATTACTCGAAGGTATGGGAAGCCATCAACTTCCCGCTGGTGTTCCGGAACTCGTTTATAATTACGATCTGCAGCGTGATCGGCATCGTGATCATCAGCTCCATGACGGCTTACCGCCTTGTGCGGCGGCCTACCGTTTTTAACAAAGTGTTGTTCACCGTGCTGGTTTCTTCCATGATCATTCCGTTTCAGTCGGTTATGCTCCAATTGGTGCGGATTACGTCTCTGCTGGAGATTCGCGGACACCTGTACGGCATTATCATCTGTTATCTCGGCTTCGGTCTGGCGCTTTCAATGTTCCTGTTCCACGGCTTCATCAAAACGGTGCCTTTAGAGATTGAAGAGGCGGCGGTGGTTGACGGCTGCTCGCCTTACGGGGTATTCTGGAAAATCGTGTTCCCGCTGCTGACGCCGATCATCGTGACCAACATTATTTTGAACACGCTTTGGATCTGGAACGACTATTTGCTTCCGGTCCTGCTGATCGGCGGCGACAACGACCTGACGACGATCCCGATCGGGATCACGAAGTTTTTTGGGCAATATACGAAGCAGTGGAACCTGGCTCTTCCGGGTCTGGCCATCGGCATTGCGCCGGTCATCGTCTTTTTCCTGTTCCTGCAAAAATATATCGTCGAAGGCATCACCGCCGGTTCCGTTAAAGGATAAATCAAAATCAATATGTTCCCCCTTTTTGTTCAATGCAGGAAGTCGAAGAAAATGCAGTCCGTTTCTATACTTGAATTAGAAGTAAACGTTTTCAAAATAAAGATTTGGAAGGGGATTTCCAAACATGAAAAAGGTTTTAATGGTAGGGGTCACTACTTTGCTGGCCATGGTTATGGCTACAGGCTGCGGTTCCAACAATAACAACAGCGGCAGCTCGGCCTCCGGCAATAGCGGAAGCAGCACGAACAGCGGTACGGCCTCCAGCAGCGCTCCTGCTAAAGACGTTTCGATCAAAGTGTTCCAGTTTAAAGTGGAAATTGCCGACCAGCTCAATCAGCTGGCGAAAGAATACGAGAAGGAAACCGGCGTTCATGTCGACGTGGAAACGCACGGCGGCGGCGAAGATTACGGCGCGCTGCTGAAAGCGGCCATCGCATCCGGCACGGAGCCTGAAATCTACAACAACGGCGGCTACGCCGCGCTGGAGCCTTACATGGACCGGGCAACCGATCTGTCCGACCAGGCCTGGGTGCCAAACCTGCTGGAAGCGACTAAAGCGCCTACCACCGTGGACGGCAAGCTGTACGGCATGCCGATGAATACGGAAGGCTACGGCATTATTTACAACAAAGATCTGTTTGCCAAAGCGGGCATTACAACTGAACCCAAGACGCTGCCCGAGCTGACCGATGCGGTCAAGAAACTCAAAGACGCCGGCATCACGCCTTTTGAAGCTACAAATGAATGGTGGTCTCTCGGTATTCACATGGTGAACGTCGCGATCGCCAACCAGCCGGACCCTGCCAAGTTCGTGGAGGACTGGAAGGCCGGCAAAACGACGGCCGCAGGCAACGAAGTATTTAAACAGTGGCTCGACTACGTGGATCTCGTGTTCCAGAACGCGCAGAAGGACATGCTGACCACCGACTATGCGACTCAGGTGGCCACCTTCGCAGCCGGTCAGGCGGCTATGCTGCCGCAAGGGAACTGGGTACAAGGCGACATCGACAAAGTTAATCCGGACCTAAACCTCGGCGTGCTGCCAATCCCCATTAACGACCAGGCCGGGCATGTGCTGATCGGCGTGCCGAACAACTGGATCGTCAACAGCAAATCCGCTCATCCGGACGAAGCGAAGAAATTCCTGGACTGGATGGTGACTTCCGATACCGGCAAAAAATATTTGACGCAGGAGTTCCATTTCATGCCTGCCGAAACGAACATCGACGCTACGAAAGAAGATATCGGCGCCATCGCCGACGGCGTCAAAGCTCTGAACTCTACGGCGCTCGGCTGGTTCTGGGATCGCTTCCCGGACGGCACGACCCAAGGCTTCGGCGCGGCGATGCAGGAATATCAAGGCGGCCGCATCAGCAAAGACGAGCTGCTGGCCAAATTCGATAAAACCGTTGCCGATATGATGAAGAAATAAGACGGCAGCCGAAATTCAAATTTAATCCGTTTTTCGCGACACAGATTAAAGGACTCCGCTCTCCGGTTAAAAGAGAGTGGAGTCTTTTTGTCTTCAAGCTGAAAAATGAAAAATCCATTATTTCCGCATAATTCCAATTCACTTGGCAAAAAGTACATCCATACCCTGGAAAAAAGGATGTGTAAGCTGACAATGGATCAAAAAGACAACAACATGACGCTGACAAACCGTCAAGGCCACCCGATCACCAATAACCAGAACATCAGAACGGTCGGCGACCGTGGGCCCTCGACCCTTGAGAACTATCACTATCTCGAAAAAATGTCCCACTTTGACCGCGAACGTATTCCTCAGCGCGTCGTCCATGCCCGCGGGGCCGGCGCACACGGCTACTTTGAAGCCTACGGCAAGGTCGGCAACGAGCCGGTGTCCAAATACACGCGCGCCAAGCTGTTTCAGGAGGCGGGCAAGCAGACGCCCGTGTTTGTGCGTTTTTCCACGGTGATCCATGGCGGCCATTCCCCGGAAACGTTCCGCGATCCGCGCGGGTTCGCCACTAAATTCTATACCGAAGACGGCAACTGGGATTTGGTCGGCAACAACCTGAAAATTTTCTTCATCCGCGACCCGCTTAAGTTCCCGGACATGGTCCACTCGTTCCGTCCCGATCCGGTCAACAACCTGGCCAATCCGGAAGGCATGTTCGATTTTGTAGCCAACAGCCCTGAAGCGATTCATATGATTACGTTCGTCTTCTCTCCTTGGGGGATTCCGGCCAATTACCGCCAGATGCAGGGCTCCGGCGTCAACACCTACAAATGGGTGAACAAGGACGGCGAAGCGGTGCTCGTCAAATACCACTGGGAGCCTAAACAAGGCATTAAAAACCTGACGCAGAAGGAAGCAGACGCCATTCAGGCCAAGAATACCAGCCACGCGACCCAGGACCTGTACGAAGCGATCGAACGCGGCGACTATCCGGAATGGGAGCTGTGCGTGCAGATCATGAGCGACGACGAGCATGCGGAGCTGGATTTCGACCCGCTGGACGATACCAAGCTGTGGGACCAGGAGAAATGGCCTTTCCTGCCAGTCGGGAAAATGGTGCTGAACAAAAATCCGGAAAACTATTTTGCGGAAGTAGAGCAGGCGGCCTTCGGGACGGGCGTGTTAGTGGACGGTTTGGACTTCTCCGACGATAAAATGCTGCAGGGCCGCACCTTTGCTTATTCCGATACCCAGCGCTACCGGGTAGGCTCCAACTATTTGCAGCTGCCGATCAACGCGCCAAAGACGCACGTCGCTACCAACCAGCGGGATGGCCAAATGGCCTACCATGTCGACAAGGCACCAGACCAAAATCCGCATGTCGATTACGAGCCGTCCTCCCTCGGCGGATTGAAGGAGGCCCAGCCTGCGGGCAAAGATCATCAGCCTTCCTACAATGCCAAGCTGGTGCGCCAATCTATCGAGCGGACCAACGACTACAAGCAGGCCGGCGAAACGTACCGCAAATTCGAAGACTGGGAACGCGACGAGCTGATCAGCAACCTGGTGGATGCGCTCAAAGTATGCCAGCCGGTGATCCAGGAGAAAATGATCGAGCATTTCACTCAAGCCGACGCGGATTACGGGCAAAGAGTCAAGGACGGCCTGGAAAAAGCCAAAGCCGACATGAGCCATACCGGCTCCGCCGCCTTCCGCGAAGGTGCGGAAATCGCAGAGAAATCCGGGCATAAGACGGATGGGTATTAAGTTTAAGTAAAGCAAGTTAAGCCGCAAGGCTCTTAACGCCAGTCAGAAGCCTTGCGGGGCTGATGGGTTGCAAATGGAACACCCGATCCGCGGGATTTCGGATCGGGTGTTTTTTCGCGCTTAATCGATCAAACCGCTTCGGATGGCCAGTACCACCGCCTGGGTCCGGTCGCGGGCGCCAAGCTTCTGGATGATGTTGTGGACATGCGTTTTTACGGTTCCTTCGGAAACGTACAGCGTTGCGGCGATTTCCGCATTTTTCTTTCCGTAGCCCATCTGCTGCAGCACTTCCTTTTCCCGTTCGGTCAGCGGATCCAGCAGGAGGGCCGGAGGAGCCTCTTCCCCCTCCTTGTCTGACCCCGCTTCCGAACGGTTCAGGGCAATGACCTGCGACATAACGGAACCCGCCTGCTTGCTGTTGAATAAAGCGGCTCCGGATGAGATGGCCCGGATGCTCGATAACAGCTCTTTTGTAGGCGTGTCTTTGAGCAGATATCCGCAGGCTCCGGCCCGAATCCCGTCAAACACGTAGTCCTGGATATCAAAGGTCGTCAGGAGCACTATTTTGACGCCGGGCAGCTGCTTTACGATCTGCGCGGTAGCCTCAAGCCCTGACGCTTTAGGCATTTGCACATCCATCAGCATCAGGTCAGGAAGGGTCTTCTGCGCTACCGCGGCGGCCTCTTCCCCGTCCCCCGCTTCGCCGACCACCTCCATGTCCTCCTGATGGTTCAGAATAAAACGCAGGCCCTCGCGGATCAAAACCTGATCCTCCGCCAGCACGATTCGAATGGGTTTTAAAGTATCCAAAATATCTTCCTCCCGCATGAAGCGGCTGGACTTTTTCATAAGCGCCGCTTCTTCCTCATTTCAAAAGCTGCTGTTCATAGCGGCTGACATCCGGCTGAAAAGGACGCCTGCTCCGGCCTTGTCCTACATCGAAAAATTAGGGGGACAAAGGGGAAGTTCAATCGTCAAGGTCATCCCGCTGGGCTCATTTTGACCGAACCGGCAGGTGCCGCCAACCGAGCGGCAGCGTTCCTGAATGCCCTGCTGGCCAAAGCCGAGCGGCTGGCCGGGTTCATGCCGGTAGCTCCCGTTATCCTGCAGGGTTACTTTTAATAAATCGTCTTCTTCTAGGAGACGGATCTTCACCTCGTCCGCTTGCGCATGGCGCAGGACGTTGGTCAGCGCCTCCTGCAGAATCCGGTAAAGCTCAATGGACATGGCCGGGTCCCAATCGGATAACTCCTGATTTTCTTCCCAATGAATATGGAGATTTGTATTTGCAGCGGTTTGCGAAATGAGTCCCCGAAGGGCGGCCAGACCCAAACCGCTTTCATCTTCCTTCCATTCATGCACGGCAAGCCTGACCTCCTGCATCCCCGCGCGGGCCGTTCGTATCAACCCTTCCACCGCTTCAGGCGCAGCCTCGGGTTCGCTTTCCAGCATCATCTCAAGGGCTTGCAGCTGCACAATCATGGAGGTCAAATGATGGCCCAAACCATCATGAATATCCCTGGCTATCCTGGTGCGCTCCGAAAGTGCGGCATACCGCATCGAGTTTACGGTCGCTTCCTGCAGCTGCTTATGGGCCTCCTGAAGCTCTTCGTGCGTTTGGTTCAATTCTTTGAGCTGCTGCTGGATGACGCCGTAAGCACTCCTTAACCGGGTTCTGCCCTGAATCGCCAGATAGATGCCAAAAACGGCAAAGATCGCTTCATAGGGAATGCCGCCGCTGAACGTAAAAATCACAATCTCGATGCCCGTGCAGACCGCCAGCGCTCTTGCCGCCCATTCGAATTTCTTTGGGGGGACAGCCAGGAAAAAAATCAGGGGCCAAAGCAGATTCGGTCCCGGATATTCTCCGCCGGCCAAATACCCCGCGGCCACACCTGCCATGAGCAGCAGAGGCAGGCCGATGATCTCCAGCCCGTTCCATCCCCTGCGCCGGCTGGTGAACAGCCAAAAATAGCCGGCCCCGTACAGGACTAAAATAAAGGCCCCTGCCCCGCTTTCGGGCCGGTATTCCGACAAAAGAAAAAAGACCATCACGATCGTCAGCAGCGTATAACGTCTGAACAATCTTAGTAGGTTTCTGTTACCAGCGGACAACTTGCGCTCCTTCTTTCCTCTTTGACTTCTGTATATCCGATAAGTTTATGGCCATTGTATCATAACCTCCTCCAATCTCTCTCTATCTCCGGATAGAGGAAGAAGCTTAAGGAAATCAACTGCCGGCAGAGGCGCTAAGGGCAGGATGCCTGATAAGCTGTATACATCTTCACCGGCGCAAGACGAAAATACAATCCAAAACCATTCAGGAGGAAGATCCATTGAACGAGTATATGGTTCCGCTTCTAATCGCGGCCGTTGTTATTGTGGTTATTTTCAGACAATTTAAAGCAAGAAAAGTACGGCGCCTGCAGTTTTTCCTGCTGCCGGTCATCGCCTTCTACGAAGCGCTGCAATCGATACCGCACCCGCTTCCGGGCAAAAGCGCGGCCGAACTTTTAGTCACCGTGCTGCTGGCCGCCGTGGTCGGCATCGGTCAGGCTTACACCACCCGGCTGGAGTATCGGGGCGGAGTACTGTACACCAAAGGCGGCGTCGGCTATTTTCTGTGCTGGATCGTTTTGCTCGCCTGCCGGCTGCTGGTCCGCTGGGTGTTTGAAGGAGCCTATGGCTTCACTCATTTCTCGGAAGGCAACTGGCTGATCTTCGCCGGCATCGGCATCGCCTGGGCCGTCCGCGGCCTCCTGCTGTACCGGCTTCATCCGGAAATCCGCTCCGCGCTGATCCAAGGCCGGGAACAAGCGGGGAGAGGCTGATTCCTGCTAGCCGGATTTTCAAATTGAATTTGTGGGCTGACAATTCAGATTTTGTTCACCAATGGGCCATACCAAAAAAGCTGTCGGCGGACCAGGCGTCCGGGACAGCTTTTTTTCTTATGATTTCATTAAGCCCCTCTACCAGCTTCTCTCCCGCCGGCAGCTTTCCCAATCGATATGCGCAAACAGCCCCGCCAGCCTCCGGTCCCATGTATGCTCACGCAGACAACGTTCCCGGCCGGCCATGGCGATTTTCTCCGCTTCCTCCGGATGACCCAAGTAATAGTTGAGCTTCTCTACCAGATCGCCCGCATCCCGGTAGCCGATGATTTCACGCCCGTATTCGAAATAAGCCTCCAGCTCCGGAAAATAACCGGTAAACAGCAGGCGGCCCGTAGCCGCTGCTTCAAATACGCCTACCTTGATATTGGTATGCCCGGCACCGGTTCGGGGGAAATTGACCAGGCAGCGGGTGGAGTAAGCCGCCTTGAACCATTTTTCGCCGCGTACGACGCCTTTAGTGTGGGAAGACCAGCCTGTGCCGTACAGGATCGTGCTGAAGTTCTCCGTAAGCCTTTGGGTTAGGGCATAGCGGTCAGGACGGGCATGGCCGATCACCGCCACGTCGCAGACATATTCGGGATCCGGCTCACGGGGAACGAAATAGCGGGAATCGACCGCAAAAGGCATATGAATTGTCCGGCGGTGCCCCAGCTCTTCGTATTGACGGAGAGCCTTTAGCGCGTTCGTAGTATGCCAGTCGTAATCATCGGCGTAACGCGAAACCGTTGGAAAAACGTCCGGATCACTCAGCGTAACGCCGACGACTACGCAGTGCCGCTTTAACTGCTCCATCTGCATTTTGGTGAAGGTCAACCCTCCGCCGCACAAGATAACCACATCCGGTTTAAACGACCGGAGGCGGTCCATGATTTTGTCCAGCCGCACGAACACCGGACCGTTGCCGCCCTGGTGCCGCTGCGGATTGTGCAGAAGCTGGATCTGCCCGGTGAGGTTCAACTCCTGCACCTGGCAGCCCAGCTCCTGGAGGCCGTTGCCTATGCTTCTTAAGATTTCATTAACGCCGGGCACGTACCGGCAGATGTAAGTCACTTTTAGCGATGCACCGGCACTTTTGCCCGTAACAACGTTCCGATCCGTATTTTCCGTCATGGTCGCACTCCCCCTAGGCCCGCTTGTTGGATCAGCTCGAACAGCAGCTCCCCGTTCCGCTTCTCCCGCTTCCTCAGCGGCACCATGAGGTTGGCTGTCCGTTCGCGCCACAGCGCGGCATCGGCAAGCAGCAGGCCCGCTTTTTCAAGCAGCAGCTGACCGTCCGATCTATGGATCTCCAGGCAAAGCTCGGGCAGACCAAGCTCCTCGTAAAACTGCTTAACCTTCGGGTCATAAGACAGCCCGACCGCCGGGGTGCCGGCGGATAAGGACAGGATGCAGGCATGGAGACGCATGGCAAGCATCAGATCCAGCTCTCCCAGCCTGCGCTTGAGCTCCAGAGGGGTATCGCCATCATAACCGACGACTTCCGCCGAGCCCGCCGGGAGACGGGCCGCAAAATCCTCGGCCAGCTTCACTTCCCTTTTACTCCGGTTAAGCGTAAAAATATGCAGCCTGGCCCCCCATTCCCGCGCCAGCTCTCCTGCTGCGGTCAGCAGCGCCTCACGGGCTTTCCTGCCGTCTTCCGCCGCATAATTCCACTCCCGCAGATTCAGCCCGACCTGCGGAACGGCACCCGGCTCGCCGGCGGCAAAAGGCGTTAATCCGGCGAGCCGGACACCGCCGGGCTCTTCTGACCCAGGTAGTTCCGTCCGGGAGTCTTCTGCACAGCCGCCCCCGTCAAAGGCCGCTTCCCCCAGCCGCACGGCCGGATCCGCCGTTAAATGCACCCGCCTGGCGCCATACTGCTTAAGCAGGTTATACGAACCCCGGTCACGGACGGTGAGCACGTCCGCAAGCCCGCAGATCCAGGCCGTCGCCCGCCCGGCCTCCCGGGTACGGAAGGGTCCAATCCCAAGGGCATACAAATAAATCGGCTTCCCCAAGGTTTTAGCCAGAAAAATCGGCGTGCTGTAATAATTAAGCGCTCCTAAACGGCTCAGGTCGGAAGGGCTCCCCTGAAACAAATGAAGCGCGGAAAAACCGGAGTAGTCCTGAAACAGCCCCCCGCCCCCGACAATAACCATATCGCTTCGCAGAACCTCATCGTAAATCGCTTTTAAATTAAAACCGTCAACGGTTCCGATCGGGTGGGGGCCAAAATAAGGCTGCAGCGTTTTGCTCCTGACAATGACCGTAATTTCCGCATCCGGGCTGCACACGTGAATCTGATCGATGATAGCATGCAAAATGGCATCGTCTCCGGCGTTGGCTGCCCCGTAGAAACCGTGTATTAAGAAACGCAATGAACCTTCCCCCTTCCAAGCGTACTGGGCCCTTCCCAAATCGAAGGCCCCGGCAAACCCCATGCTTTTAAGCCGCTGCTCCGCAGCCTGCCCTAGACGGACTGGAAAAAGTCCTCCAAGCACAAAAATTCACCCGATGAAAGTATATGATTTTTTTGAGGGAGACAATTGTGTGTCTGAATCAATTCGGCCGTTTTTAGATGGTTGTACCTCACTTGGGGCGACCTGGAATCGTAGACTGCATAGAAGCGTTCAAGTTGGCCGAAAGGCCCCGGAACGCTGGGAAAACAGCCTGACAGGAGGTCATCATATGCCGGACATCGTAGTGCTCCGCTCCAGAAATCATTGCCTGAGAGGAGATTCAACCGTATCCGTCATCAGCAAAGCCGGAAGGGTGCCGGCGCTGAGAGCCGGTACTTCTCTTGCGGCAGCGCTGAGAAAGCTGCTGAAGGACGGCTTCGACATTTCTTTCGCCAGCGGGGATGCCAGAGGCTTCAGCTATACGCTGGTCCGGGGTGAAACGCCGGTTCCGGGAATTTCCCGGTATTTCATGGAGCGGCTCGGCCAAGCCGTAACCGTGGAAACTTCCGCAGGGACGGTGGCAGGGACACTTGTTATTCTGGGCTCCAACTTCATTAAACTTCAGGAACCGACCGGTGAGTTCGTACTGATTCCGTTCGAAAGCATTGCTGCCGTTTTCTGAACCGGAAAAAATAGGGGGGGAACATCCATGACGTTTGAAGAGCTTTTGAATCTCTACACCGGCAGAACCGTAGAGGTCTTCCTGGAAAACAGCCTTTACACCGGCGAGCTGATCGCCGCCGGGCGCGGCCTGTTTACGGTTAGAGTGTCCGACTCCACCTATCAGCAGCCGGATGCCGACGTGACGTTCCTGGCTTCGAAGGTCGGTTTCGTCCGGGTACTGGCAAGCTGAGCGGCCGATCGACAGAAAGGGAGCCGATTAGGCGGGTTCTCCGGCTATGGGGAAGACGGCTCCGGCCCATATTCCTCGGCAGCCCAGGCCTTCCACTTCCTGTACTCCGACGAATGACGCCGGGTGATGCTGCCGCTTCGAAGCCGCCTGTGGTAAAGAAGACGGGGGACATGCCCAAACCTTCCTTCAGCGGACAGGCGAAGAAGCTGGTGCATATCCTCGTATAAACGGCCGCCGTAAGGGCCGCTCTGCGGCCAGCCGCCAAGCCGCCGCAAAACGTCGGTGCGGTAACAGCGCGGAGCCACCGGATAACCGCCGGAGGCGATCTGCCAGGCGGTTTGCGGCCGGTCAAACCGGCGTTCGCCGCTGTAAACCAGCCGTCCGTCCGACAGCTCGCGCCATTCCACGTAATCGCCGTACCAAAGCACCTCTCCGCCTTCGGGATCCGAAACGGTACGGGCCAGCTGCTCCAGCGAATCCGGGGCAAGCCAGTCATCGCCGTCCAGCTCGATCGACCAAGTCCCGCGGGCCAGCTGGAGCGCCTGGTTCAGACCCGCGCTTTTTCCGCTGTTTGCTGCGCTCGGGATAATCCGGATCCGGCCGGAACCCCCGTCCGGGGGCACACCCAGCCCGGCCAGACAATCGTTAACTGCCGCAAGCGTTTCATCCTCGGAACCGTCGTCCACAATCAGCAGCTCCCAATCTGCCAAAGACTGGTTGACGACGCTCCGGATCGCCCAAGGAATATATGGGGCTTCGTTATATACGGCCATAAGAATGGAAAAATGCGGCCGCTTTTGCAGCGGCTCAGCGGCTTTAAACTGCAGCATAGGCTCAATATGCCGCCGCTCCTCTCTGCTGTTTTGCCATTTCGGAGTCCGGGGACTATGGTCCAGCCAACCCCCGGGCTCCGGTATTTTCACCTGAAGACCCACGCTTCCTTCCCGCGAAGCAAGCCTGTTCCACAATTCCGTTTCCACATAACGTCCAAAAGGCAGCCTGTCGCTGCCGGCAAAACCGGCGGGCCGGAGCAGAGCGGTTTTCCAGAAATAAGGTCCGCAACCCGACTCTTTTTCCGTACGCAGGAAGTCAAAATCAGCGGCTTCGGACGTTTTTATACCTTTTTCAACATATTCAGGGAAATCGGGCAGCAGCTTGATTCCCGCCTGCAAGGTCATACATAAAGGGTCGGAGCAGTTCCGCAAAAATGCATTCAGTTCGGGCAGCCGCCCCGTTCGCACGGACACAAATCCCGCATCCGGAAAACAAGCTTTGGCCGAATCCAACGTTAGCCGGGCTGCCGCCGTCTGCTCTGCTGACAATACCGCGATGATCATCCGCATTCCCCCTCTCTTCACCCTATGCGGCAAAAAGGAAAGCGATACGCAAACCTCACGCAAACCCCTTCTTATCCCGGTAATCTTCACCGTTTTGAAAACATGCACATTCCAACAGGGGAAGGAATATGCCTTGAAGAAAGGGAATTCGGGAAAAGCGCACCTCGGCAAAAAAAATGCCTGCCCGGTACCCGGCTTAAAATGAAAAGGAGGTCCCCCATGGCTGTCATCATCGTCCCTCCTGCCACCGACTGGACCTGGATGAAACAGCGCACCCAGCAGCTGATGCTCCGGTTTGCGCGGGCCGGGCATACGGTCTATTTCTGCAACCGGACAACAAACGGCGAGCCGGTCCAGCTCATAGAACCTGATTTATTTGTCGTTCACGACCACGAGGCCTGGCTGATGGATCTGAAAAAACAAAAAAAAGGCTCCCCTGCTGAAGCCGGGAGCCAGAAGGGACAAACCTCTCGCCTCATCTGGTGCACTTTGCCCATGCTCTCCGCCGGGCTCCACCGTTATGAAGCGGATGGGATTGTTTATGATTGCGCGGATGAAGTGCCGGAATGGCAGCCGTTCGAAGCCGGCATGATCGCGGTCTGCGACGCGGTCATTTGCTCTTCCGGACGGCTGGCGGAGCGGGTGAGCCGCCAGTATCCCGGCAAACCCGTCAAGCTCGTCCGCAACGGCTATGACCCCGATATGGCGCTGCACGAAACCGGCAGCCCGCTGCCCTGCCCGGACCGGGAGGAAGGAGGGCCGCCGCCGCTTCCGGCGGTCTCACCGGCGAGGTTTCCGGCAGCTGCTCCAATCCCGGGTTCTGGTTCTGGCTCTGGTTCTGGCTCTAGCCCTGACTCCGGCTCCGGCCCCAGCCCCGGCGTGAATTCCTCTGCCTCGCCCGCCTCTGCCTATCCCCTCGGCAGGCCGGCCGATCTGCCCCCCGGTCCCGTTGCCGGTTTTATCGGAGCCTGGGCGCCCTGGATCGACGCGGCGCTGATCCGGCGCGCTGCACATGAGCTGCGGGGCGAAGCCAGCCTGGTGCTGATCGGCCCGGAATTCGGCCGCAGATATCCGAAGTGGTCTGCGGAGGACAATCTGCACGTCCTCGGCCTTAAAAATCATGCGGAGCTGCCCGCCTATCTGCGGCATTTTTCGGCGGGACTGATCCCTTTCCGCCTGACGCCGATCACGCTAGCCGCGAACCCGGTTAAAGCTTACGAATATTTGGCCGCAGGCAAACCGGTCATTTCGAGCGCGCTTCCCGAATGCAAACTGATGCAGCCGCATGTGGATGCCGCCGCTTCGCCCGGCCGGTTCATCGGGCTCCTGCGGCAGCGCCTTTTTGAAAAAGACCCTGCGGCCGCCAGGGCTCGAACCCTGTTCGCCCTGGAGAACACCTGGGAACACCGGTATTTGGAGATAAAGGCGTTTCTTGAAGGATTTTTTCTTCTCTGATCGGGGGAGAAAGTCGACAGGATAAATCCCTGCCGCTCACGAAATCCGCCAGCAGCCGACACTTCCTTCCCGCTCACCCGCTCCTTCGACAGCAAAAAGTTCCACGTGGAAAAATAAAAAGAGTTTCCGGCGAAAAAGGTCGCCTGGAACGAAATGGCCGCCTGGCAGCTCTTTGGGAGCCAAAGGCGGCCAACGTATTACTTCAGCTCCGCAGGCTCGGGAAAGGCCAGCAGCTTGCCCTTGACCTGCACCAGAATCATCCCGTTCTCGCGCAGCGTCGGCCCGTAGTTTCTGCCCGGAACAGCCAGTTGCAGAACAGGCTTGGCTGTCTGCAGATTTACCGCCCGGAACAAACCGTCCGTCTGACCGATGTAAAGCCCGCTGCCAATCAGATCGAACCGGGCAATCGGGTTGCTGACCGCTCCGTCATAGGAGAGGGAGGATCTGTCGGCAAACTTTACGCCGTAAAGGCTCGTATTTTCCGAACCGACAAAAAAGAGCTTTTGGGCGTACGGACCGGCGGCCCAGGCAAAAGTCCCCCGCCCTCCTTGCACGGCATACAAAACCGGCTTGGCCTCGGCAGGATCTTCATTTAAAGGATAAGATACACCGCAAGAGAAACCAGGTAGAGAGTGGCCTTGCGCATGATCTTCATCGTTATCCACCTTTTCCATAAATTTATAATCCATTTACGAATAGACGCCAGGATATGGAAAAAGTTTCAGAAAAAACGGCAAAAGGACCCCCGCTGGTCAGCGGGAGCCCCTTGGGCAGGTCCTATCTAGCTGTTATTCGTACCGTTATCTCTCCAGCAGCCCGTTTTTCTGATCCTCGACCGCCATGCCTTTGACTACGAAATGTTTTTTCTTGCCGGTGGCCGTATAAGGCAGTTCGTCGATAAACCGGTAGAAGCGGGGTTTCTTGTAAGCGGCCAGCATCGGATGGCTGCTGCAGAACTTGTTAAGCTCCTTGGCTGTCAGCTCCGGATCAGCCTTTACGATATAGGCGGTTACGGCTTCGCCGCGCAGTTCGTCGGGAACGCCTACGACTACGGATTCCTTGACGCCCGGATGCTGATTTAGAATTTCTTCGATCTGCACCGGATGGATGTTTTCCCCAGAAGAAACAATCATGTCGTTTTTACGGCCGACGACCGTCACGAACTCGTTTTCATCCCAGGTGCCCATGTCGCCGATGTAAATCCAGCCCTTGTAAAAGACTTTTTCGCTTTCGCCGGGGTTATTGACGTAGGCATAAGTCGTTTTGGCAGGCGCCTTGACGATAATTTCCCCGACCTCGCTTCCATCTTTGGCAACAACGTCGTCCGGCTCGGCTTTGCGGTCCGGATACACCTTAACGACGGCCATGTCGTCGTCGGTGCAGGAACGTCCGGCAGAGCCGGCCATCTCCGGCAGATCGTAAGGACGCAGGAACGTATTCCAGAACGCTTCCGTCGTTCCGTAGCCGTTGAAGATGTTCGGCGTCAGCACCTGCTGGTATTTGATGCAATCCTCGCGCTCCAGCGGCGCGCCCATCGTCACGATGCCCTTCAGCTTGGACAAATCAGACGGCGATTTCAGCTGGCTGTCGTGAAGCATTTTCAGCATGGGCGGCGCGCCGATCAGGAAGGTGATCCCGTATTTTTCCGCAAGCTCCAAAGCCGTTTTCGGATGGAAATAACGTAAAATCACCACTTCCCCGCCTACATACAACGTAGGTGTAGGGCCGCCGGAGTGCAGGCCGCCGCGGTGGAACCACGGGCTCATGTTCATCGTTTTATCAACGGGGCTTAAAGGAAAATGCATGGCTACGTCATGAGCGGAAAGCACGTCGTTAATGTGGTTCAGCGGCACGCCTTTGGGTCTTCCCGTAGTGCCTGAAGTATAGAGGCGGGTATTCTCGTCATAGATGTGGGGACGAACATCGGTTTGCGGCTCCTGATCGGACTGGCCGGCCAGGTAATCGGCAAAGGTGACGTGGCCTTCCGGCGCTTCGTTGCCGTTGCCCGTAATGTCGACCATCACGATCCGGCGGGGTTTGTGGGCGGCCATTTCCAAGGCCTGCAGCGCAATTTCCTTGATTTCGGCGTCATAGAGATAAACGGCGGGTTTGCTGTCATCCAGAATATAAGCGGTCTCTCCGGGCGACAAGCGGAAGTTAATCGGGGAGTTGATCGCCCCTATCTTTTGCGGAGCCAGGTAGCTGAGCACAAATTCCTGCGAGTTCAGAAGCTGGTAGGTGACGACTTCGTTTTTCCCCACTTCATCGGCAAGAAACGCGTTCGCCAGTTTATTGACCTCCCGGTTCAGCTCGCCGTAAGTCCAGGTCTGTTCGCGCTGCGTGCAGGTTACGGCCGGCCGGTTCGCAAACCGGTGCACGTTGCGCATAAATCCTTTGATATAGGTATATTCATGCTCAAAGGTATCTTTGAACATGGTAACGTCATAAGTATATTCCACGGTAAATTCCCCTCCAAGTCCAGTAAATATCGTTCCTAAGCTTTTTAAGCCGAAGCCTGAGTCAAATCTCGAATCTTCCGACAATCAGCGAAGCGTTCTGGCCGCCGAAGCCAAATGAATTGGACATCGCCACCTTCACTTCCCGCCGCTGCGCCGTATTCGGCACGTAATTCAAATCGCATTCCGGATCGGGCGTCTCATAATTGATCGTTGGCGGAACCACGCCTTCGCGTACCGCCTGAATGCAGGCAATCAGCTCCGTAACGCCGCCGGCACCCATCAGATGGCCGGTAGCCCCTTTGGTCGAGCTGACGGCGAGTTCATGTGCCCGTTCGCCGAACACCGCTTTGATCGCTTTCGTTTCGATCTGGTCGCCGAGTTTGGTCGACGTAGCATGCGCATTGATGTAATCCACGGCGGACGCCTCGATCCCCGCCTGCTGGAGCGCATTTTGCATGCACAAAATAGCGCCTCGTCCTTCCGGCTCGGGCGATGTTACGTGGTAGGCATCATTGCTGTTGGCATAGCCGAGCAGCTCGGCCTTAATCTCCGCTCCGCGCCGCAGCGCGGATTCCAGCGTTTCCAGCACCAACGCGCCGCCGCCTTCGCCCATGACAAAACCGTCGCGGTTCAGGTCAAACGGACGGCTGGCTTTTGCAGGCTCATCGTTGCGGATAGACAAAGCGCGGGCGCTGGATAAACCTGCGTCCATCAGCTGGCACAGAATGGACTCGGCGCCTACGGCCAGCACGGCATCGGCTTGTCCGCTGCGCAGCAGCATGGCCGCCATGCCGATCGCGTCCGCTCCGGAGGAACAGGCCGTGCTGAGTGTCAAGCTCGGCCCTTTAAAGCCGTGCGTGATGCCGATATGTCCGGCTGCGATATTGCCGAGCATCTTCGGCACGAGATGCGGGCTGACCCGGAAGCTGCCGCTCCCCGTGATCTGTTCCTGCGCTCCGGTCGTGGTGGAAATGCCGCCGAGGGCGGTCCCGAGCACCACGCCGATCCGTTCCGGCGCGGCATCCGGTTTGCTGTCCTCAAGGGCCTCCTCGGCCGCAACCAGCGCAAACTGCATAAAAATATCCGTCTGACCGGCCAGCTTTTTCGGCAAATAATCGGACGGCTCAAAATTTTTCACTTCCGCGGCGATCTGTGCCGGAAGTCCGCTGGCCTCAAACCGGGTAATTGGGGCTACGCCGGTTTCACCGTTTTTCAAACGGGTCCAATATTCTTCAACGCCAATCCCTAGCGGGGTTACTGCTCCCATACCGGTGATGACGATCCGGTCTTTCGCTTCTTTTCCCATTTGCTGCACCTCATCTAAACCGATTTAGTTATCCGTTTCCGGCTCTTTAAACATCGGCCATTTCTCCAAAAGTTCCTGCCACAGCTCCGGATGGCGCCGTTTCAGGTTAAACGGGTTCCCTTCCGGGTCCACGCAGGCGTGGGAGGTGGTTCCTTCCGCCACCAAATCCCCGTTCTGCTTGTAAATCCGGTATTGATAGGTCATCCGGGTACGGGTGAACGCCGTTAACGAAGTATGTACCGTAATTTCCTCTTCCGGACGTACCATTCGTTTGTACTCGCAGTCTGCCTTCAGACAGACAAGCGCGATGCCGAGGTTATGGAAAGTAGTCATATAAGGAAAACCATAGTCGGCAAGATGCTTCATTCGCGCATTCGTGAACCAGTCGAACGTCCTGGCATAATAAGAAATGCCCGCGGCGTCGCAGTCCCCCCAGCTCACCTTCATTTCCATCACGGAAAGAGGGTAAGAAGAATCAGGCATAAGCGCTCCCTCCCTATAGGTCCATCGTATTATTTAAATATTGCTATATATCCGATTATATATGATTTCAATACTTTGTCTTGCGAAATTTAAAAATTTACCAACAAAAAGTTAGTGGATATCTCTTTTTTCCCTATATATTGGATAACCTAGATAAGAACTGGGCATACCTGTGTGGACTGCTTTTTCCAAAAATAATAAAAAACCCTTACCCTCTCCTGACGGACAGCAAAAGGTTCGGATTTTATTGAAATTCCCTATTCTCTATTTATTGGGTTGCGGTTGCGCTTCGCTTAGGCCTCCACTTCCGATCCGGCTTCCGTCTCGGGGGTCCGGTTGGCCCCGACTTTATCCTTGTAGGTTTCCCCCCAGGACTTCATCGCGGTGATAATCGGCGAAAGCGTCATACCGAATTCGGTTAACAAATATTCCACCTTGGGCGGGACCTGCTGATAAACGATCCGTTCCACGATGCCGTCCCGCTCCAGCTCGCGGAGCTGCAAGGTCAGCATGCGCTGGGTGATCGCCGGGCAGATTCTGCGCAGCTCGTTAAACCGTTTCTTGCCGTCCAGCAGATGGTATAAAATAACGCCTTTCCATTTCCCGCCAATGACGTCAAGCGTATATTCAACCGGGCATCCTTCACCGCTCGGGCAATCCCCGTAGCCGCTTTTTCGGTTTCTCATGCTGATTAACCTCCCGTTTACAGTATACTTTATGTGCCTATACAACATAAATGTGTGTACTTGTTGCCGAGAACTATATCACATATATTGAGGTTACGACAATTCTTAATTCAGGAAAGGTGGAACAGAAAATGACAGAAACCATGAAAGCCGTTGGTTTGTATCGCTATTTACCGGCCGCCGACGAACAAAGCCTGCAGGATTTGCAGGTGGAGAAGCCGGTTCCCGCCGGACGGGACCTGCTCGTACGCGTGAAGGCCATATCCGTGAATCCCGTAGACGTTAAAGTGAGAGCTCCGAAAGCCCGGGTCGAAGATTCACCAAAAATCTTGGGCTGGGACGTTGCCGGGATCGTTGAGCAAACGGGCCCGGACACTACGCTCTTTAAAGCCGGAGACGAGGTTTATTACGCGGGGAGCCTGATCCGCCAGGGCGGAAACAGCGAGTTCCATCTCGTGGACGAACGAATCGTGGGGCGGAAGCCGAAAAATCTCGATTTCGCCTCGGCGGCAGCCCTTCCCTTGACCGCGATCACCGCTTGGGAAGGTTTGTTTGAACGTCTCTCCATTTCCAAAAACAAAGCGGACAACCACGGCAAAAAGCTGCTGATTATCGGGGCAGCGGGAGGTGTTGGGTCGATTGCGCTGCAGTTTGGCCGCGAAGCCGGTCTGACCGTCATTGGGACAGCCTCCCGTCCGGAAACGGAGCAGTGGGTCCGCGGCCATGGAGCCGACATCGTCATCAGCCACTATGAAGATTTCCGCACGCAGCTGGAGAAAGAGGGCATCCACGAAGTCGATTACATCTTCTGTCTGCACAGCACGGATAAACATTGGAAAGCGATGGAGTCCGTCATCAAACCGCTGGGCCGCATCTGCTCCATTGTTGAAACCGCTGAACCGCTCGATCTGACCCTCCTGAAAAATAAAAGCGTAACCTTCGCCTGGGAGTTCATGTTTACGCGTTCCAAATACGAAACGGAAGATATGATCGAACAGCATTTGCTGCTAAGCGAGCTGGCCGATTGGATCGAGCAGGGCCGCATTCAGTCCACGCTTACGGAAAAGATCTCCCCGATCAACGCGGCCAATCTGCGCAAGGCCCATCTCAAAGTCGAGGAAAACCGCATGATCGGCAAGCTGGTGCTGGAGAATTTTGAAGGATAAGCAAGCTCCAAATTCAGGGCTTAAAGCTCTGATAGACGCAAAAAACCATGGTTCCCGCCGAAGGCGGAGGCCATGGTTTTTTTCTTTTTCATAGCGGGCACGTTGCCACATGATCCTGTTTCTTATAACCGAAACGCTAGTCATGCAGACGGCGCGTCATCAGGCTTTCTCAACTACAAACGGCACCCTTATTTCGCTCCGCCTTCGGCTTCCCATTTGGCAATTTCTTCGCGGACACGCGGCGCCACTTCCTTGCCAAGCAGCTCGATCGACCGCATGACGTCGGCGTGAGGCATGGTGCCGACCGGCGTATGCAGCATAAAGCGGGTGATGCCGACGTGTTTGCGCAGATGGATGATCTTGTTCGCTACGGCTTCGGGACCTCCGACATATAAGGCTCCCTGGAAGCTGCGCGCCGCATCGAACGCCGAACGGTCGTAACGTCCCCATCCGCGTTCCCGGCCCAGCTTGGACATGGCCGCCTGCGTCGACGGGAAAAATTTATCCGCCGCAAGCTCCGTCTCTTCCGCTACAAAGCCGTGCGAGTGGGAAGCGACCGGAAGTTTGGATACGTCATGCCCGGCATGTGCCGCCGCCCGTTTATATAGATCCACCAAAGGCGCAAACTGCACCGGGCTGCCGCCGATAATGGCCAGCACTAACGGCAGGCCGAGCAGGCCCGCACGGACGACGGACTCCTGGTTGCCGCCGCTGCCGATCCAAACCGGAAGAGGCTCCTGAACCGGGCGCGGATAGACGCCCAGGTTATTGATGGCGGCACGATGACCGCCTTTCCAGGTGACTTTTTCCGAAGCCCGGATCTTGAGCAGCAGCTCCAGCTTCTCGTCGAACAGTTCGTCGTAATCGTTCAAATCATAACCGAACAGCGGAAAAGATTCGATAAACGAACCCCGGCCCGCCATAATTTCGGCACGTCCGTTCGAAATGCCGTCCAGGGCGGCAAAGTCCTGAAAGACGCGGACAGGATCGGCGGAAGACAAAACCGTAACCGCGCTGGTCAGGCGGATGCGCTTGGTTTGCGGCGCGGCCGCTGCCAGCACGATCGCCGGGTTGGATGCCGCGTAGTCCACGCGATGGTGCTCGCCGACCCCAAAAACGTCCAGGCCGACCTCATCGGCCAAAATGATTTCTTCCACCACTTCGCGCAAACGCTGCGCGTGGCTGATCACCTCGCCCGTCTTCGGGTCCGGCGTTGTTTCTACAAAAGTACTCAGTCCTATTTCCACGGAAAATTCCTCCCCAATCGTTCATAATGGTCTTCCTTCAGGTTTTACCTTCAGGTTACGGCTAGTCTCTCCTTGTTTATAACTAAATATTTGTTAGTAGATTACATATTTACACTACCTCTATTTTGCCTCTTTTTGTCCGATTTTGCAAGCAGCAAAGCAGGGAGTGTTTTTACCGGCAGAGGAATTTCCTGTTTAGACTACACGTCCGGTTTCCTTCAACAGAAGAAAAAGGTTCACTGCACCAAAATTGGGTATATATACTAACCCCCTTAGACCCACGGAATCCCATTCTACCGGCTGCCCCAAATTTTCCGAGATGAACCGCGGCGGCACATAGGTACGGCCGTTTTTTGCCACGGCTGCCGTATCCAGTTGCACGGCTGTCCCGTCTACGGTCGCCGTTTTGCTTCCGAGATTCAGGCCAATTTTTTATTGCCGGTGAACGTCACCTTTTTATTCGCGTAATCTACTTTTGCTTTCAGGGACTCCCCGATGCCCCGGAACGGCACCATCACGCGTCCGTTTGTTTCATAAGCTGCAACTCCGTCGAACTTCACCTGCCGGGCATTGATAAGCACCATTATGTCTGTTGTAGAAGCAACCTTGGCCGGGAGCGCAGCTGCCCCAAACATCAGGGCAGCTGCTGTCATAGATAACAAAACACGTTTCATACAATCACCTTTCAATCGTTAATGGATTTAAATATCGTTTGCTTTCGCCTGATGTTGTTTTAAAATAAGGGTTGGGCGTCCATTTACACATCTGCTTTTTCCTTGCTACGGGTGGGCATTGGGTAAACTGGCACGCCTTTTAATGTGCTTAAATACTCGTCAGTGCAGCTTTGCTCTAGCTCGTTCAAGTTTTTTTGACATGTGGTATTTCAGCATCAGCGGGTACAGTGTAGCTTGCTGAGATTCAAAAAAGGCTTGGGTATACTGTCCAGCATCAAAGGTGTTCATCACTTCTTCGATCTGTGACTCTACCGCGCGGATCTCTTCCTGCATGTTCAAGATCAGAAGACCCAACTCGGCATTCCTTCCGGAGCAAGAATCGCCATTTCCGGCTTGTCCTTGCGCGGATAATACCTGGTTTGGCCAGTTCGCTCATCAAAGAGGCGTTCACCGGAACGGTACGCCGCCATTCCAATAACAGATTTACCAGAGCTACGAGATACGATTTGCATTGCAAAATGGTAGATCGCCATCGAAGCATGACCTCCGTTGAATTACCAAAACGCGAATCGGCAGAATGCCATAATGCGTTTTGTCGCATCGACAGATGCGAAAGAATGCAGAGCGAAGCTTTGCCGCACACATTGCAAAGCAATGTACAAGTGAAGGTAAGTCAGAAGGAACGTAAAGAACGTACACGCCGTCTCATTTAGATCGGCGCGATTACCGAAAAGTATTTTCCCGAGTTCACGGAGATGGAGACGGAAGAGATCAGCGCAGTGTTGGGCGAAATACGGGAAGTATATCAGAATCAAAGGTAGAACAAGCTTGAAGGTTAATCGGGAGGTCTTCAGCGTTTAAGCCTTTTGGCTGCTAGTAAAGCTCACCAAGACGCTTGTAATTCAAACACCTGGTATACGGCCAGAAGGGAAAGATCATCCGAAATTATCCGGAAGATGAGCGGAAGTCATGAAAAGGCGGCCAGGTACGCGAAGAACAGCAAAAAGCTCCCAATTAAGGGAGCTCTTCAATCACAGTCTCATAAAAACTATCAATTTCTTAATTACCAAGTGAAATCCTGATTAGCGATATCTCTGCTACCAGTAGTAGGGGTGAAATTAACTGTAAGAGGACCCCATCCTAGAGAAACTCCAAACCCACCAACTGGGTTTTCTCTTGCTTGCATGTAATTAACGAGAACTCTTCTTTGAGAGGAGGAATTACCTTTCATTGTAAGAAATACTGAGCCTTTATATCTGGAAAGAATGCTGTTTGTGTTGGAGTTCATTCTCCATGCGGCTCCATACATACTATATCCATCAGATGCAGGGTTTCCGAGGTTTTCATAACCGGTAGAGCCCATGGTTGTCCATCCAAGGTAAGTACCAGTGATAGTGTTATATAGGTTGCTATACATTGACCCACCGTATTTACCAGATTCAATAGTCCAACCATCTGGGACGGCAATTGCAAACATATCTTTATTAACTCCTCCGGGGCCAACAGCAGGACCAGCTCCGCTAGTCAGCCATTCATATCCACCGTAAATTTGATATTCATACGCTGTAGATGTAGAGAAGGCAAGAACAGTAAATGTAAGATCGGAACGAGGAATAGCTTGTGTCGTAATAGAGCCTGCAGGAGGAATCTTGGTAAGTTTACCAGTGCTATCGTCGAGGTGGAATGCTGAAGATTCCTCATAAGCAAATTTAAAACCCTCATCAGAATTCTCTACAATGGTACGTTTTAGATCGACGTCAATTAAAGCAACTTTGTCTGCCGGCATTCCATGATCAAGTAGGATCTGGTCTACTTGATCATTTGTATAACTGGGTACGACTTCATCTGCAAAACTAGAAGAAGGTAATACAGCAACTAGTAAAGATAACACCAAACCAAAAATTGCCAACTTAGATTTTTTACTCATTTTAATTCCTCCTTTTTCCATATATATTAAAATTCTACAATAAAAGGAATAACCTTCTTTTTTTGAATAAAATATGGAATAATATTTATTGGAGGGGATTTGTATGATACGAAGAAGCTGGCGTCTTTATTTTCCACTGATTTTGATCTTTATGTTCAGTGCTTGTAGTACTACGCCCAGTATAACAAGCGCAGTCGTTACAGTAGTTGAAAAAAAATCACTGAATCAAAAATTTACGGTAGTAGTAGAGGGTCCTGAGAAAAACAATCAAGAGCCGGTTACTCTGACAGTCGATAATGAAAATACCTGGGAACTTATTGAAACGAACCGATTGTATACCGTAATCTACACATTAAACTCCAAAACGGAAGGAACTCTTAATCAGATAAAACCTGCAAAACCTGCAAGCTGAATAAAACCGAGATGGCCTCTGGATTCATCCGGAAGTCATCTACAGTAAAGACGGCCAGGTGAGCGAGATTGAAGAATGAACAGCAAAAAGAGGCTGTCCCAAAAGGGTGCATTCTGATGAGCCAGTCCCAAAATCGGAACGAAAAAACCTCCAAAACCATGCAAACGGAAACCCGCTCAACTCCGCTTCCTTTAAGGAACCGGTCGAGGTATCCATGCCCTTGGGAACCCTATCCCCAGGCAGTCTGAACGCTGAAACCATTAATCTCTATGAAATTAGGCCGCAGGGCAGCCCCGTCCAGCATATCGGCCGCTTGAAGGACGGAAAAATTACGGCGGAGGTTAACGGACCCGGCCGCTATCTGTTTATGGCTAAAGAGATTGCTTACGCGGATATGAGCGCATCAAATTATCCGTGGGCAAAACAGGCTGTCGAGGTCTTGTCCTCCAAAGATATCGTTACGGGCACGGGCGCAAACCGTTTTGCACCCGCAAAAGAGGTGACGCGGGCCGAATTTGTTGCCTTGCTGCTAAGAACGCTGGGGTTGGCGGAGGAGACAAGCGCCGGACAAACGGCGTTTACCGACGTAAAGGCTGGAAGCTGGTATGAACATGCCGTTCAAACCGCTGTTTCAAAAGGCATTGTCAGCGGGTATGCCGATCATACCTTCGCCCCGAACCGGATCATTACCCGGTCGGAGATGGCCGTTATTTTATCCAGATCCCTGAAATGGCTAGGGAACGCCGGAGCGGCAAACGGACAAGCCGTCCAGTATGCCGATCAAACGGAAATCCAGCCCTGGTCTCGAGAAGCCGTGGAGCAGGTCACCCGGCTCGGCTTGATGCAGGGCAGCAGCAATAACCGCTTTAACGGCGGCCAATCGGCAACAAGGGCGGAAGCCGCCGTCGTCGTATACCGAATGTTCAGGGACTTCGCCTTCTAAGCCCTGGCTAAAAACTTTCGGCCATTCTTGTCACAAATCAACCTGCCCATTTGTCTCCTTAATATAGACCAATTTTATTGGATAACTACTTACGGAGGCGAACAAAATGAGTTTAAGATTTAATCACATGAAAGCTAATGCCGGGGTATATCAAGCGATGGCGGAGCTGGAAAAATTCACTTCAGGCCGTGCGGCAGACAAAGTACTGTACGAGTTGATCAAAATCCGGGTATCTCAAATCAACGGCTGCTCCTTCTGTCTGGATATGCATACTAAAGATTTATTGAAGCTGGGCGATTATCACGATAAAATTTTGCTGATCGCTTTATGGCGCGAAGTGCCGGGATTGTTCAGCGAGAAGGAATGTGCCGTGCTGGAATTGGCCGAAGCCGTGACCTTGATCGCCAAAGACGGCGTACCCGATGAATTGTATGCCCGGGTCAGAGCCCATTTTAGCGAAGAGGAATATATGGATTTGATTATGGCGATGAATACGATAAACAGCTGGAACCGGATTGCGATCTCGACGGGCATGTATCCTGGCTGTTTCCAGACGAACTAAAGGGAGGTCATTTCTTGGCAAGCAAAAATGAGCAAACGTTGTCCGGGGACTTCTTCTTCGATCAAGGAAAGGAAACGAATAAGGCGGCCGGCAGCCTGGAGGAATGGTATCACAGCTACCGCAGGTATGCCTTGTCCATCGCTTACCGCATGCTCGGTTCAATGGCGGACGCCGAAGATGTCGTTCAGGACTGCTTTGTGGAATTGCAGCGGAAGCCGGGGAATGAAGTCCGGAATGCCAAGTCTTATATCGCTAAAATGACCGTAAACCGGTGCCTGAACCTGCTGGGCTCGGCAAGCAGGACACGCGAAACCTATGTAGGGGAATGGTTGCCCGAGCCCGTGCCCGGGCTGGGTCCCGTTCAAGCTGTTCATGGCGGTCCTGCAGGGGTGCTTGCGGCAGACAGGGAGCGTTCCGGGCTTTTCCAGGGAAACGGCCCGGCGGCTCCCGAGGACGCCCTGGAGCGTAAAGACATGATTTCTTACGCTTTTCTGGTGGTGCTGGAACAGCTGAATCCGCTTGAGCGCGCGGTATTTGTCCTGCGTGAGGGATTTGGGTACGACTACAAGGAAATCGCCGGCATGCTGGGCAAAACGGAAAGCAACTGCCGGCAGCTGTACAGCCGGTCCCGCCGCACCTTGGCGGCAGACGGCCCTTATACCGAGGAGAATTACACCCTCCCCGGAGAGGAAAATGCCAGCCGGCGCCAGCTGCTGGAGCGGTTTACGGAGGCTTTTCTCGCGTATGACGCGCAAGCCTTGCTGGAGCTTCTTGCCGAGCAGCCGGAATTCATATCCGACGGCGGCGGTTTCGTGCATACCGTACTTCGCCCGATGAAGGGCCTCAAAGGCGTGCTCGCCATCCTGACGTCTCCGCGCATTTTGACGAGCCTGCGGGAGGCCGAATCCTCCCTCCTGGTCCTGAACGGCGAACTGCAAGTCGTCTTCCGCGACAAGGATACAGGCAAAATCAGCGCGATATTATGCCCCGTACTCGGCAAAGACGGCAAGGTTCAAAACCTGTACTTGATTGTCAATCCGCATAAACTCAAATCGGTCTCCACCTTATTTTGAAGGACGAATTGTTAATTCGGCTTGATATTTCATCGTAATTAAAGAACTTCCGTTTGTCGTCAACGGGAAATGAATAATGGTCCGCCTGCCTACATATCGTGGTAGTAAATTCCAGGAAGGCTGTGATGATCATGAGTTTTCAATTGCCGGGTTACCCGCAGCGGCCGATATACCAGGCAGATGGACCTTTCGTCCAGCAGGTAAGGGGCGTCAGGAATCATCTGCATCATTTATGTAACCAGCACCGGAACCAATGGGTCCGAATCGAAACCCTGGACGGCGAGGTGTATGCCGGAAGGATCGTCGGGTGTGAACGCGGGCTGCTGCAGCTGGCAGTTCGGCAGCAGCCGTACGGTCCGCCGCATCCGGGGGCACCGGGGATCCCCGGAATGCCTGGGGTGCCAGGAATTCCCGGAACCCCGGGAACGCCGGGAATACCAGGAGTACCTGGGATACCGGGTGCGCCGCGCTCTTTTTTCGGCTATAACGATACGATTCTTACCCTTGTGCTTTATGAATTGCTGGTCATCACGCTGTTATCTACGTAAGCGCGCTAAAAACGGGGATATCCCACAAGGTCGGAAAGCGACCTGAGGGACATCCCCGTTTTGATTGGAAGCAGCCGCCGATCCCGCGCCACCCGGCTAAAGGAGTGTAATGCCGCAGACAAGATGCACGACGGCACCGATAGAGGAGCCTATTACCATCCCGCGTTCTCTCTTCCCCACAGCAATGGCGGCATCCATGATTTGAACGAAGGCAGCGGTGAAGAGCACCCAAGCGGCGGCCGGCCCTCCAGGCCAATACGGCAAAATCCCGGCGGCCAGCCCGAACGGAATGGAACGCGCCGCGTACATCCGCATATAAAATAGTTCTCCGCGTTCAATCCCGCCAGGACCCGAACCGGAGAAACCCCCCGGCCGGATCAGGGCTATCACCGCAGCCCCCGCTGACGCAAGGGAGGCCAGGAGATTCAGAAATAAAAGGACAGATTCATAGGCTCAGGACTAACGTCGCGATCAGGAACTGGGAATGGCCGGCCTACAGCGCCCTTGTTCCGCCCTTTGGCGAAACCCGCTTTTATGTTACTATTCGGGATAGGACAGGATTTTACCATTCTAAGGAGGATTTATTCATGGGACTGCAGCTGCAGATGCTGGGGACGGGCAACGCTTTTGCCAAAAAAAATTATAATAATAACGCCCTGCTGCTGGGCGACGATTTTACGCTGATGATTGACTGCGGGATTACCGCACCCGCCTCGCTTTATCAGCTTGGCAAACATTTCGGCGACATCGACGCCTGCCTTATAACCCATATTCATGGCGACCACGTGGGCGGACTTGAGGAATTTGGCTTCCAAAGCAAATTTATTTATCAAAGACGCCCCGTTCTATATATCGCTGAAACGTTGATTCAGCCGCTCTGGGAAAACACGCTGAAAGGCGCCATGGGCGAAGAAGGCGCGGACAGCCTGGAGGCTTTTTTCGACGTCCGCCCTTTGAAGGAAGGACAAACCTACGAGCTGTTTAAAGGCCTCACCGTCGAAATTTTCCGCACGCCGCATATGCCTGGCAAAAACAGCTATTCCCTGCTGCTAAACGGCGATGTCTTTTACAGCGCCGACATGACCTTTCAGCCGGAGCTGGTAAAAAAGCTGGTGAACGAGCGGGGCGTCCGGCGGATCTTCCACGAATGCCAGCTGACCGGCAAAGGCGAGGTCCATACCACGCTGGATGAGCTTAAGTCCCTGCCTGAGCCGATTAAAGCGATGACTTCGTTGATGCATTACGGGGACAATTTCGCGGAGTTCGAAGGCAAGACGGACGGAATGCCCCTTTTAAAGCAGCATGAGATTTATGACCTTTACGAGGACTAGTAAACTAAGTTCTGGTCTCCGTCCTGCTGACGACTCTTTTGTTCGGCTTGGGCCTCGGATACCACTGAACAGACCATTTTACAAAAAAAGGCTGACCCCGGGCATCACACCCGGAGCAGCCTTTTTTCGCACGCCTATTTCCCTGCCAGCCTCCGGAACGTCTCCCCGTCCGAAACGACGTAAAGCTTGGCTTCTACCGGAATCGGTTCTCCCAGCTTGCGGTTGATGCCAAGGTCGTTCCGATCGGCCAGAAGGGTTGCCCCCTGCTGCAGGAGGGCCATAAAGGCGTCGCCGTAGGTTTTCCATCCAGGCTGGACCGGAACCTCATAAATGTCGTCGCCGTAACGCCGGCTGAGCAGCTGCTGGATGATGTCCGAATTGCTTTCCTGCAGCGCGGAGCGAACCGCCAGCCTGGAGATGGCGTCATGGGACAATACAAACTCGTTGACCTGCGCATGCCGGAAATTTTGGATGTTTTTCTCCTGGGTAATTTCCACCGTCGTATGTACATGACTGGCCAAACGTTCGATGCTGGAAACGATGAGCAGTGATTTCCCGTCGATCAGCGAGGTTTCTTCAATCTTGGAATCGGCAAAAACAATAGCCGCGCGGCACTCCCCGATATTCGCCTGCTCCAAAACCTCGTCGGAGGCGGGATCCCCGCTTACAAAGTGGACCTGGTGCAGATGCTCCATCGGATGGCGGTCGGATTCATCGATGATAACGATGCGGGCATCGGGGGAATAAGCCAAAATTTCCTCCACCGCCGCCCGGGCTTTTTTACTCCAATTAATGATGATAATATGGTTGTCTCCGCGGAACGTCAAAGTCCCCGCCCCTCTCTGCCGCTGAAGGCTTGCAATCGAATCGATGACCTTGCCGATGACCAAGCTGAGCAGTCCGATCCCGAACACGTACAGGAAAATCGTGAACACTTTCCCCGCGGGCGTCTTGGCAAAATAATCGCCATACCCGACCGTGGCCATCGTGGTCAATACCCAATAAAGCGCATTAAACCAGTTCCCGAAGGTCGCAGGCTCCAGCGAAAAAGCAATGGTAGCGCTCAGCACAACAAAACCGACTACCACCAGCGCAATAGAAGTTTTGCGGATCTGGCCCATTTTGGTAATGACTTTAAGCAAGAAGAGCAATTGTCAGCACCTTCCCCTTCCTATTAACCTGGGTTTCACTCCTCCCCAAGCTGGCTTAAATAATCAGGCTGCTAACCGCAAAAGCCGTACCGATAAACACCATACACAGCAGCGCTCCTACCGCTATGTTGCCCTGCTTTAAATGATCGCTGATCTTAAAGCCCGGCGTCACCAGTTCAAAGATCCAATAAGAAGCCACCAGACAGACATAACCGACGGCAAACCATAACATCATATGCCAGATGGACGTATTGGTATAAGCCGCAATGCCGAGGATGATCGCCGTGCCCAGAAACTTGCCTCCAAAGGCCAGCGCTACCGCCGTATTGCCTTTTCTCAGCTCCTCCATATCCTTGAAAGGCGTCATCAGGCTGAAAATGAACATGCCCAGCAGCTGCAGAGCAATCATGACAATAACACTCACTATGATATTAACGACAATCGTCAATTGGCCCACCCCCGGAATTTTGCATATGCCAGATCATAATCGGCAAAATCGTGTACTTCCTCCAGCTTGACGGAGACATTTTTCTCCTTCTCCATCTTCTTGTAACGCGCATCGTCGATCGGCTGCTTCACCCGGTTGCCCGAAGGCAGCTCAATAACGGCAAAGTTCCGCGTTTTGCCCTTATAAGAGGTTTTATATACCCCGATCAGCTTGACGTCCGTGGTGACGGACACCTTGAGCTGTTCCAAATCTTTTTTTGCCGAAGCCTCATCTTTATAAGTTTTGAGCGAACTCCAGGTGGACAGACGGATGTCGTTTTTATTGTTTTCGTCGGTCGTCAGCTCGGCGTCCATGAATTGCAGCACCCAAACCTTGTCGCCCGTGGCGTAGTTTTCGTCGTTCGGCAGCAGCTCGTTATCCGGCAAAATCGTCATATCGCTGCCCACCAGGTCCCCGACGGTCGTCTCCTGAACCCGGTAATCCCAAGGGACCCGCGACGTTTCCGAAGTCGTTTCCACTCCGCCCGAACCGGGGCTCGAGCCCGTGTCTGATACCGCTGCATTCGACGTGCCGTTTTGCGTGGAAAACACGCTTTCCGTATCCGAAGAGCAGGCGCTTAAAGCCGCAGCCATAAGTCCGGCGGTCAAAAGCAGGCCGAGTCGCTTCACCACAGACCGTTTGGCAGCGCTTGGCGTTTGCGGGACCTCTTCCTTTGTTTTTGTTTCGGTCATCAACATTTATTTCACTCCCAACGCGATAAAATGACTGGCGTTTCCGGTAATCGGCCCGCCGGCTCTGCCTAATAGACCACATGGCATCCCGTTTATAACAAACATACCGGTCAGCAGATGAAGCTCGCCTTCGGCGGTTTCGATCTTCGCCAGCTCCGCCCTCTTTTGATACACCGTAGGGAACAGCACGCTGCCGTCAAAACCCTCCCGGTCCTCCAGCTCCAGTTGGCCGGCCGAGTCGAACAGGCGCACGGATCCGCCCTCGCGCCCAAACATCGATTTGGATACAAAGCTGCCTGAAAACACCGGTTTATTGTAAGTAGGCAGGACATACTTAGAGATAGTCTCCCGCTCCTCTTCGCCAAACAGCAGGCCCAGCTCGTAAAGCCCCCAAACGACGGCAAGCAGACCTTTGGACTGCAGCAAAATGCTGTGCGGCGGGTTAAAAATAGCCAAACGTTCCGTTTCAATCGCATAAGACAACGCTTCTCCGGCGTCGTCCACCATCATCCATTCCTTCGGATATAAAGCGAACATCCGCTCAATGACGCGGCCGTCTTTGTTTTTCACCAACCCGTTATCGATCCAAAGCTCCAGGCAGTCCTCACAGGCTACATCCAGCCCGCTGTGCCGGACCAGCGCCTCGATCGTCCCCGAGTCCTCCGTATGCCAGCCGTAAGCGACGCAAGCTGCCGTATCCGGGCGTTCGGCCGCCCACGCTTCGGCCACCAGCTCTTTCATCCGGCTGTTCGGCGAAGCCACGCCAGCCTGCCCGGCCATCCACGGCGTGGCAATTGAAGCCTCCACGTACCCCGTCGGCGTGTCCGCATTCAGCTCAAGCAGCTTGATCGTCCCGTCATTCGCCACCGCGAAGTCAAACCGCGCATATCGGCTGATCAGGCCGGGTTCCGCCAGCGGGGCCAGATCAAGCATCTCCCACAAAATCGGCGGAATGCCGATAAGCTCATACAAGTCACGGCGCCGGTAGACATAACGCGCCGCTTTATCGAGAATCATCCAAAGCTTTCCGGAGACGGTCTCCAGTTCCTCGTATAACGAGTGCGGCATCAGTATCATCTGGTCGATCCAATAAGCCTCGTCCTCCAAATCGGCCCATGCGAAGCCAAGCTCTTCCAGCTCCTTAACCCGGCTCCCCCGGTCGGGGTGCGGCGCTCCAACCACTTCGAAAATGCTGCTCATCCGCCAAAAAAACCTCCGCTGGATTTCGTGCTCGATTTGGAACCGGAGCTGAAGATTGAGCTGGATCCGCTCGAGCCGGAGGAGCTTGAGCCTGAACTGGAGCTTGAGCTGCCGGATCTAGTAATTGAGCCCGCGGATGAGCTTTTACCCGTGCTGCTTGAGCCGCTGGAGCTCAGTCCGCTTGATTTACCGCCGATGCCTCCCGGCGACGAAGACGTAGAACGTCTCGTAATAGAACCGGTCGTAGTTGTCGAGGTTTTCGGTTTGACTGCCGAACCTACAGTTGATTTGTTCTGGAACGATCCGCTGGAGTAGCTGCGCGGTTTATATTGCGTGCTTGTGCCGGTGTAATAACCGCGGTGATCGTTGTACCAGCCGCTGGACGAATAACCGGACCCGCTGTTAAAGAGCAGATGGTACAGCAGCAGGTCGTCCCATCCGAAACCGGAGCCCGTACTCCCATAGTTATTCACGATGGTTGTGCCTCCGGTTCCTGCGGCTCCCGGCTCAGGCGAGGCCGATGGCTGCGGCGCGTCCCCGTCTTCCATGGAGGCAGGAAGCGGGATGTTCCAGTCCACATTTTTATCGAAATACTGCTTCACTTCCTCCGTCGACCAGGACACCAGCTTCGGCTCATCCCCGGACGAATCGGTGCTGTCCGCTGAATAAGCCGCGCCCGGAATAAAAATAGCGTTGGCCAGCAGCGCAATCCCAAGCGAAGTCGATAAGACGCGGAGAGGTTTGCCCTCCGGCGCCAGCCTATCTTTCAACCGCTCCCGCAGCTGTTCGTCATTCTGTTCCATAAACGGTTCTTGCTTAGGTTCCTTTTCGTGTGCCAATTCGGATTCCTCCCTGCCGAGCTTCATTATCCGTGACGTACCGGTACAAGCAGCAGCTCCAGTTTGCCCTCATCCACATTTAATCTGCCTTCGACCGTTTCGTACTCGCGGCCGCCGACGATCAAATAATTGACGTGCTCCAGCGCCGCGATCATGTTGGAAGTCCAAACCCGTTCTTCCATTTCCCGGACCTCGCCGTCCGGCAGCTTCTCAAATAAAACTACGCTCATCTGCTGTTCCAAATGCCTTCCCCCTCATATAAACATTATCTAATGATACGCGCCTGAATGCTCCACGTTTCACCTCTTACCCCGATTTGGCGGTAAACTTATATCAGGAATGGGAATAGATCCCATTCTAGCATAGTGACTCTGGAACGGATTGGCAATTAAAAAATCCCGCTGCAAAAAAATCCGCTAACCGGGCATGGAAATACGCGTAATTCTATTATAAACTGGAATAATCTGTGCAAGTTTTCAGCCAGAAACGCAGAAGAGAGAGAGGAAGTTTTAGTCATGAAAGTTTGGTTTAAGCAGTTAAAAAAAGGGGAGCCTTCTTTAAAGTTAAAGCTGATTGCATTTCTCCTGATCCTTACGGTCGTTCCCGTCATAATCGTCGCCTTGATCTCCACCCGTTTGTATTCGGGCATTGTAGCAAAGGAAATCCGGGACCAGCAGTCGATGATCGCCTCGACGAACGCCAGTCACCTTAATGATTTGCTGCAGACGAAGGTCGAAGCGCTCGAAGTGATGGCCAACCAGTACAGGGATGTTTTTCTAAACGGGAATGAAGAGGAGATTGTAGCGAGCCTGAAAATGATGAAGGCTATGAACCCGGACGTCATTTCCTATGCTTTTTCGGACGGGCAGGGCCGCTTGGTCAATGAATCCTCGGAAAAGTTTGATATATCGCAGTACGACAACTTCAAACGCATTCAGAAAGAGAAAACGGTAGGCATTTCCGATATTGCGCAGGATCTGAAAACCCATCAGAACATTATCATCATCGATTTCCCGCTGCTCGGGGATTCCGGCGAGCTGAGCGGGGTGCTTCAGGCCGACGTGAGTCCGGGCGGCATTCTGGAGCAGCTGAATCAAAACAAAATGAGTGAAACCAGCAGCGCATTTCTCCTCTCCAAGACGGGAAACTATCTCGCTTACCCCGAGGAGGCCCGAGTCGGCAAAAATATCAAAGATTTTGAAAGCCCGGCAGCAAGCTCCGTTTACACGGATGAGATTTTGAAGAACCGGCAAGGCACGACTACATATAAGCTAAAAGACGGAACCACCGAAATGGCCTCTTACGATCTGGTCGGGATAACCGGTTGGCGGGTTGTAGCCGCAGGCGAGCAAGGGGATTTGATGAAGGAAGCCCGCCATTCGGAGTTGATCGCTTACGGATTTATCCTCCTCTGCGCGCTGCTGGTCGCGGTATTGGCTTATTTTGCGGCGAGCTACATCCTTCGTCCGATTTATGTACTGATCCGATTGATGAAAAAGGCTGCCTCAGGCGACCTGACGGACCGCCTGCCGGTGAAAGGCCGGGACGAAATGGAGCAGCTTAAGCAGCATACCAACATCATGCTGGACTCCTTTACGCTGACGCTGCGGAAGCTTGAAGAAGCCGTGCAGCATACGGCCGCTTCTTCCCAGCAGCTGACCGCAATTGCGCAAAATTCCGTCAGCGGCTCGGAGCAGACTGCCAAGGCCGTCGCCGAAATGGCGAAAGGGGCCGAGGCGCAGGCCGAAGGCTCCCAGCAATCGGCATCGGCGATGGAGGAAATGTCGATCGGCATCCAGCGGATCGCGGAATCCTCCAGCATCGTGAACGAGAAAACGCTGCACGTGCAGGATCAGATCGCGCAGGGGGATCAGGTGATCCAGGCCGCAGTTGGCCAGATCGACAACGTCAGCCGGGCGGCCGACCGCTCCGCAGACCGGATCCAGCAGCTCGAAGCGCACTCCTCGGAAATCGACCAGATTGTCCGCTATATTTCGGAGATTGCTCAGCAAACCAACCTTCTGTCCCTGAACGCTTCCATTGAAGCGGCCCGGGCCGGCGAGCACGGACGGGGTTTTGCGGTCGTCGCCGAGGAAGTGAAGAAGCTCGCCGAGCAGACGGCCCAGTCCACCGGGACGATTGCCGGCATTATGTCCGAGATTCGCAATGCTGCGGCCCAGACGGCCCGGTCTATCCAGGAGGAACGCGAGGAAGTCTCGAAGAGCGTTCAGCAGATGGAACAGGTCGGCCAGGTTTTTGGCACGATCGTTCAGGCCGCTGCCGAGGTATCCATCCAGATCAACGAGGTATCCGCCGCAACCGAGCAGCTTTCAGCGGGAACCGAACAGGTCTCCGCCTCCATGCAGGAAATGGTGGGCATTTCGCGAGGGTCGCTGCAGGAGCTGAACGGCATCGCGGCCAAAACCGAGGAGCAGCACCGTTCGATGGAGGAAATTTCGGCTTCTTCCGAATCGTTGAGCCAAATGGCGGCAGAGCTGCAGGAGCTGGTGTCCAAGTTTAAGACGGGCAAAGAAGCCTAAGCACCATACCAACGTCCGGATTACGGACAACAAATAAAACCGCCCTTCAAGGCTGAAGCCTTGAAGGGCGGTTTTTCTCTATTTTAGTGAACAACGGTTGAATAATTATTAGTTTCTAATACTTAAATAGTATGTGTCCCGCCTCCGCTTTTCAGGTAAAATGACCTCATAAATCGCACGCAGCCCAGTCGTCGACCAAGAGGAGGAAAGCAAAATGGACATGCTGGATCTCAAAGTTTTTATCGCCGTGGCTGAAAGCAAAAGCATGAGGAAAGCCGCTCCATATGTCGCTTTAACCCAGCCGGCCGTCAGTCTTCGAATCGCCGGTTTGGAGACGGAGCTTGGCGCCCCGCTGTTTAACCGGACCCGCTCGGGCGCGATGCTTACGGAAGCCGGCACGAAGTTTTACTTCTACGCGCAGTATGCGCTTAGCGCGCTTGAAGCCGGCCGGGAGGCGATAGGCAAGCTTTCCGCCGCGCAGGTGCAGGAGGAGGCCAAGCTCAGAATCGGCATCGTCGAATCCTTGACCCATGTCATGCTGCCCGCCATCATCCAGTCCGTGAAGGAACAGGCCCCCGGCCTGCAATGGAAAATCAGCACCGGCCAATCGCTGGATCTCGCTTTGCAGACCGTATCCGGAGAGCTGGACCTCTCTTTCGTCAACCAGGTCTTCGCCCCGCTGCCCCAAATCCGGACCGTAAAGCTGTTCGAGGAACCTCTCGTTTTTATCGGCCCCAAACAAGCCGGTTTCCCCCGTTTCCACAGCCTGTCTACCTACCTGCAGGAGGTTCCCGTCGTTTTGCTCAAACGCCAGATGCCTTTGCGTGAGCTGCTGGAGCAGCAGCTGTTCGCCCCCCGGCGGCTTCAACCCCAAAGATTGATCGAAGTGGATACTTCCCATATGGTCCGGCAAATGGTCGCCCAGGGAAGCGGCTGCTCCTTCCTGCCCTTATCGTCACTTTGGCCTTCCGGCAGCCACTGCGACATCGAAATTATCCCTCTTCCCGAGTTTCATTTGAAACAAAGCTTTTACTGCGCTTATCCACTCTCTCTGTCCGAAAAAATATTAGGCCTGCTCCCCGGCCTGCAGGCCCTGATCCGAAAGCAGGTCGAGGATTACCGAAATGGCAGTCTCTCGGGATAACCACGTCAACCGCCTTATCACAAGTCAACTTAACGTTAAATAATCTGACATAATAATTGCTTATCACCTCCGTTATGTGAGATATATTACTATTTGCTTAACACAAGGAGGTGGATGAGATGGCCCTATATAAGATGGAACTGGAAAATGTCGCAAAAACCTACAAGGCAGCCGACGGAACCTCCGTCAAAGCGCTTGGGCCGGTGGAAATGAAGATTCCCAATCACCGGTTCATCAGCATCGTCGGACCCAGCGGCTGCGGCAAGTCAACGCTGTTCAATATCATTTCCGGTCTGGTGGATACCTCGGAAGGCGCCATCTATGTAAACGGAAACCGCGTGGATGGGCTTACCGGGATCACCGGCTACATGCTGCAGAAGGACCTGCTGCTCCCCTGGCGGACCATTTTGGACAACGTGATCCTCGGGCTGGAAATTCAGCGCATCCCGAGGAAAGAAGCCAAGCGCAAAGCGCTCCCCCTTTTGCACAAATACGGTTTAAAAGGGTTTGAGCATCACTACCCTGCCCAGCTGTCGGGCGGCATGCGCCAGCGGGCGGCTCTCCTTCGGACGATCCTTTACGACCGGGACATCATTTTGCTGGATGAGCCCTTTGGCGCTCTTGATGCCCAGACGCGAGCCATGATGCAGGAGTGGCTGCTGGACCTCTGGGATGATTTCCAGAAGACGATCCTGTTTGTCACGCATGACATGGAAGAAGCCATTTATCTGTCTGACGAGGTCTACATCATGACCTCCAGACCCGGAACCATTAAACGCCACCTGACTATCGACCTGCCCCGGCCAAGGAAACCGCAAATCATCACGTCTTCCCGCTTTATCGAACTTAAGGAAGAAGCGCTCCGGACGCTTTCGGAAGAGACGATGAAGGCTTATCAGCTGGAAACGGCCGCTCAACCGGCCCACTAATCCCATAGAAAAGGAGTGATCAGTCATGCAGAGCGACGGGGAGGCGCTTGAGCTTGAACAAGGCGGGAAGCTGGGACAAATCGGGCATTTGGCGTCCCCTCGCCCCAAATCAAGCGCTTTGAAATACGAAATGACAAATCCTAAGCCCTGGATTGTGAACGCGGGAAGAGCAGCCTTGTTTCTCGTGATTTTATTGCTTTGGGAAGCAGGCGCGAGGCTCGGCGTCATCAATCCTTTCTTCTGGAGCCAGCCGGTCGAAATTGCCCGGACCTGGTGGTCCGGCGTCCAATCCGGAGCCGTCTGGTCCGACACTTTTTACACCTTCCGTTCAACGGTCCTGGGTTTTCTTCTGGGGACGGCAGGGGGCACGCTGCTCGGATTATCCTTCTGGTGGTCCAAATATTACGCCCGGATATTCGAGCCGTTCATTATTATGTTTGAGGCTATGCCCAAGCTGGCGCTTGCTCCGATCATCGTTTTGGTATTCGGTATCGGCATCGGCTCCAAAATCGCCATGGGTTTCGCCATTACCGTCGTCATCACGACCCTCACTACCTACAACGGCGTCCGCAGCGTGGATAAAGACCTGGTTCGGATGGTTTATTCGCTGGGCGCTTCCAGGTTCCAGGTCTTCTCCAAGGTCATCGTTCCCACGGCCATCCCGGCCATGATTTCGGCGCTGCGGATCAATATCGGACTGGCGCTGACCGGTGCGATCGTGGGCGAATATATCGGCTCCGAGCAGGGGCTGGGCCGGATGATTTTTTACGCGGGGCAAACCTATGAAATCAGCCTGATCTGGGCCAACATTTTTAATTTGTCCATTCTTTCCATGCTGCTCTATATCCTTGTCGGAAGATTGGAAGTTTTCTTGTTAAAAGGTTTTACGCATCAAAAATAAAGAGTTTTTACTTGGAGAAGCGGGGGAGGAAGCTGAAATGACCAAAACCAAACCATTGTCCCGACTGGGCATGTTCCTTGCCTTCGCCTTGATGGCCGCTTTGATCGCGGGATGCGGGGCGACGAAATCAAAAGAAACCGTGGCCGAGGCGGCAGGTCCCGGCGGCCAGGCCGGCAGCGGGCAGACCAAGGAAATCACGATCGCCGAACCGGTTCACAGCACGGGGTATCTTCCACTCTATATCGCCATTCACAAGGGATTTTTCGACGGCTTAAACGTTAAGGCCGTTACCCTTGCCGGAGGAAGCGCCCATACCAATGCCGTGCTGACCGACCAGGCCTTCGGCTTTATCGGCGGGCCCGAGCATAATGCCTTTGCCGAGGTCAAAGGCGCCAACCTGCGGGCCATCGTCAATATCGTCAACCGCGGCAACGTCTATCTCGTGGCACGGTCCGATCTTAAACCCGGCGAAGACCTGGCCGCCTTCATGAAAGGTAAAACCGTAGCCGTATCGCAGTACGGAGGTACGCCAAACTCGATTATCCGGTATCTTGCCGTACAATGGGGGCTGGAGCTAGGCAAGGATCTGACTTTAAAAGAAGTGGACAATGGGGCGATTCCCGCGGTCATCCAGCAGAAGCAGGCCGATGTCGCCGTAGTCAGCGAACCGGTTCTGACGCAGGGCATCCAGGAAGGCATTTGGGGCGAGCCGTTCTATAACGTGCCGAAGGAGCTTGGGCCTTACGCTTATTCCACGATCAATATCAAGGAAGCCAATATTACGAATGATCCCGATACCGTGCAGAAATTCGTCGAAGGCATTCAAAAAGGCCTGGCCTTCCTGAGGGACAACAAAGAAGAAAGCATGGAAATTGCCAAAGAAGAGTTTCCCGATATGAAACCCGAGCTGCTGAAAGCCACGATCGACCGCTCCTACGAAGATCAGCTATGGGAGTACACCGGCCAAATTACCGAGGATTCCGTCAAAAATGCTCTGGCCGTCGTTCGGGCCGCCGGCCTTCTGAAAGACAATACGATCGGCTACGACGATATTATCGATACCCGTTTTGTCAAATAAACGACTATTCAATTCCAAGGAGGATGAAATGATGAAAGTATGGGATAAGTTCTTAACAGACCGTGACAAGCTGGTGTTCGGAAGCGCAGGCTACGATGTGAAAGGCGGATTCGGCAGCCGGCCTGCCGTCCTGGTCGTCGATGTGAATTACGCCTTCTGCGGGCATATCAGGGAGCCTATCCTGGACTCCGTGCAGACATGGCGCAACAGCTGCGGCGAGGAGGCCTGGGAAGCCATCCCGTATATTCAAAAGCTGCTGGGAGCCGCCCGGGAACAGCGCATCCCGATTTTCTACTCCACCGGGATCGACCGCCGTCCCGACGGCTTTGATGCGGGAGGCTGGCGCCGCAAAAACAGCCGCTCCGGCGAAAAGAAAGGCATCCCCGGCTTCGGCGGGAACGAGATCGTCCGGGAGATTGCCCCGCAGGACAGCGACATTGTCATCGAAAAACTCAAGCCTTCTCCGTTCCACGGAACACCTTTGATCGGCTTCCTGACAGATCTCGGCATCGATACCCTGCTCATCTGCGGCACGACAACCAGCGGCTGCGTCAGGGCCAGCGTCATCGATGCTTTCTCCTACAACTTTAATGTCGGCATCGTGGAGGAATGCACGTTTGACCGTGGGGAGGCCTCGCACGCGATCAACCTCTTCGATATGAACGCCAAATACGCCGACGTCATCAGCACCGAAGAAGCCGTAGGTTATATGCTGCAAACGGAAAAAGGCCTGCATGACCACAAAATCGCGTTCCCTGCCGACAGCTCGAATGTCACTGCTTAAAGGAGCGCAGCCAAGGAATCGAGCATTAGCGGAGTCCCGGTCCCCTGGGTACTCCGCTTTTCTTTGGCGTTCGTCCGGTTCGCAGGGTTCGCCCCATCCCATTCTCAAGTCAAGGAGGTACGACCATGGCAGCAGCTTCGCCTTCCCTTCCGGCCTCCAGCCGTTATAACCCCGTCTGGATTTCCTTGTCCTGCGGTTTATACTGGTTTGCTTTCTCACTCACCAGACCGATCATCTCCCTTTATGCGGCTTCTCTTGGCATGAAGGGCATCGCCGTCGGTACCGTGCTGGCTATCTATGCCGTGCTGCCTCTTCTGGCGGCCATTCCCGGCGGCTTTATCGCGGACCGGCTGGGCAGAACGCTGGTGCTGAGAACGGGAGCGGTCCTGATGCTGGCCAGCGGCACGCTCTACTGGATCTCCTCCTGGTCTTCTCCTCCGGTGTCCTCCGGGCCCTCCTGGGGACCCTGGGTACTGGCCGCCGCTCAGCTGCTGGCCGGGCTGGGCCAGATGGCCGTTTGGCTGGCCGTCCAGGTGCTGATTACCGAAGGTCCGAAGCAAAACCATGATGGCAGCTTCGCTACCTTCTCTTTATATATGGCGGTCGGGCAAATGATCGCGCCGATCGTCTCCGGATTTTTGTCGGAGCAGTATGGGTATCGCATGGTTTTTGTCGGATATGCGCTGAGCAGCCTGCTGTTGATCTGGACCTCCTGGCAGTGCAGGGAAACGGCGCGCAGCGAGGAGTCCCGGATCGGCGGCCAAACGCACGAACTCGGCAGACCAGCCCCTGACCCCCACGGCACGGTGCAGCCTACCGCCGCTGCGGGAGCTTCAGCTCCCGGTTCTTTCCGGACTCATTCCCCCTTCCCTTTGAAGCGGGTGCTCCGGCAGTGCCTGGAACTGCTGCGGAACCGCAAATTTTCCGTCATTTTGCTTACGACCTTCATTGCGCTGTTTATCGCGGACGTCCGCACGGCTTACCTGCCCGTGCACCTGGAATCACTTGGCATCTCGAATACCAAGGTCGGCCTGATCGTTTCGGTCGGGGCGCTCTCGGCTTTGTTTGTGCGGCCGATCTACCCGCGCCTGGTCAAAAAGCTTTCTTTCCGCTGGCTGCTGATCTCAACCTACGGCATTTCGCTGCTGCTTCTGTTCGGCGTGCCGCTTATCAGCAATTTCTACCTGATGGCCGGACTCGTTTTTCTCACCGGCCTTGCGCTCGGGATCAACCAGCCGATGACGTTATCGATGATCGCCAGCTCCACGGAGTCCGAGGAACGCGGGGTGGGCATCGGCCTCCGGCTGATGTCGAACCGGGCCGCCCAGCTGATGGACCCGCTGCTGTTCGGCATTTTCACCACGTTTGCCAGCCTGCAGACTTCCTTTTGGCTGGTGGGAGCCGTATTGCTCCTTTGCTGCGCCTTTACGGTTCATCTCTACATTTCCGCCGAGAAGGAGCCGCAAACGCGAATCCGGCAAGCTCAGCTGCTGTCGGAGGAGCAGGCCTGACAGGTCCCTTGCAAAGGGCAAGCTGCAAAACCCAAAATGACCTTATTGGCTTTGGCCTTTAGGGTCTTTATTTCTTATCCGGCCCTCACAGCACTTCCTCCAGCCTCTCTCGTTCAACCCTTAAGAAGACAGCGGCTGAGCCGGAATGGTCAGCAGAAAAACCGTGCCCTCGCCTTTTTCGCTCCGGACCTCGATGCTGCCCTTCAGCTTGTTGATGGTGCTGTAAACCATGAGCATGCCGAGCCCTGTTCCTTCTGATTTAGTGGAATAATACGGCTTGCCGAGGCGCGAGATTTCCTCCTTCGTCATGCCGATGCCGTTATCCCGGATGCTGATGATGATATTTTGTTTTTTATCCGAGATCTCGATGCTCAAAACGCCCCCGCCTTTTCCCTTCATGGCCTCAATGCCGTTTTTGTACAGATTGATCAGGCACTGCTGGACCTGGTTGCGGTCATAACTCGTCTTCAGCGAGTTATTGAAATGAAATTCGACCTCCACCTCGTTGATCGAGGCATAAGGCATGATGACGTTTTTGGTGTATTCCAGCTCTTCAAGCATATCCGAATAAACCATGTTGGCCGACTGGGGTTTGGCGAAGGAAAGGAAATCGCTGACGATTTTCTCCGCTCGCTGGAGCTCCTGGAGCGACAGGTGGATAAACTCTTTTTCCCGTTCCGTCAAATTATTGGACTGATTGAGCAGCTGCAGAAACCCGCTCGTCACCGTAAGCGGATTGCGGATCTCGTGCGACACGCTCGCCGCCAGCTCGCTCACTACGTTTAACCGCTCGGTCTGGATCATCCGGTTGCGGTTTCGGATCGTGGCCAGAATGCGTTCTATTAAAATCATGATGATCGCCATCATCACCGTATTGGTCGTCAGCGCATTTAAAGTGAGCAGCCAAAACTGCCTGTCCGCCTGCCCGGTGACGAAAACCAGGCTGACCAAATAGCAGCCCATCGTCAGGAATGAGGCCGCAGAGGCCGCCAGAATACGGCCTTTGGAGGATAACTGAAGGAACTTGATACGGAACATCGGCACCATCAGCAGCACGAAGGTCGAGAAAAGAAAAGAGGGGAGAATGCCCTCTCCACCCACGTACAACCGGGAAAGGTTTAAGATGATGTATAACGGAAGAACATACAGGTAGCCCCCAAACAGAGCCACGATGATAAAAGGAATATATCTCAAATCGAAAGTGAAGCCAGTCTCCAGTTGAATAGGCTTAAGCATGCATAGACTCATGGTCACCGCCGATAGAAGAACAAGAAGTTTCCTGTTATAAGAATGGGGCCGGTTTTCAAAGAAAAGCAGATACACGACCACAGGAACGAGCAGAAACAGGAAATTTAAAAGTAAAGCTTCAAACAAAGGCATCTTCCTTTCAAGCTTTTGTCGTCAAGATGGAGGCTATGTAAGTTTCTGGGCTTTATTATAAAACTTTACGATAATTGATAGGACCCCGTAAAGCTAAACTTAATCGGAGTTTGTCAAGATTGAGCGTGCAAAAAAACAAGCACACGAAGTCAGCTTCGAATGCTTGTTCATTTCACTAATCTGCTATGCTCCGGGTCCCGCTCCCCTCAGCGGCAGTTTACAGTTCCTTATGCAGACGCTTGATGTCGCCGATCAGCGCTTCAACGTTTTCCTTTTTGGTCGCCCAGCTGGTGCAGAAGCGGACAACCGTTTGATCGGCGCCTGCTTTTTCCCAGGTCGAGAAGGAATATTTCGTGTTTAGCCCTTCCAAAAGCCGGTCCGGGAGGATCGGGAACTGCTGGTTGGTTGGCGAGGCATACTTGAAGGAATAACCCAGTTCCGCAATCGCGTGCTGGAGGTTTACTGCCAGCTCAACGGCGTGTTTGGAAATATCAAAATAGAGCCCGTCCTCAAACAAGGTTTCAAACTGGATGCCCAGCATCCGGCCTTTGGCCAGCATGCCGCCTCTTTGCTTGATGTGGTAGCGGAAATCCTTTTTCAAGGCTTCGTTCACGATCACCACCGCTTCGCCCATCATCGCCCCGACCTTGGTTCCCCCAATGTAAAAGACATCGCACAGCTTGGCCAGATCGGCCAGCGTGACGTCGTTGTTCTCCGCGGCCAGCGCGTAGCCGAGCCTCGCCCCATCCACAAACAGCGGAAGTCCGCACTCGCGGCTTACCCGGTAGAGGGCTTCCAGCTCCGCTTTGCTGTAAATCGTTCCATTCTCCGTCGACTGGGAAATGTAAATCATGCCCGGCTGAACGACGTGCTCATGCGCGGGATCGTTCCAGTGGGCGTCGTACACCTCTCTGACCTGCTCCGCCGTGATTTTCCCGTCCCCGCTTGGCACGGTCAGCACCTTGTGCCCCGTCGCCTCGATCGCTCCGGTCTCATGGCCGGCAATATGCCCGGAAACGGCGGCGATCACGCCCTGATACGGACGCAAAACCGAGGCGATCACCGTCGTATTCGTCTGCGTTCCTCCCACCAGAAAATGCACGTCCGCTTCGGGTGCCCCGCAAGCTTTCCGGATATAGTCCCGCGCCCGCGCGCAGTGCTCGTCCGTCCCGTAACCGCTGGTCTGTTCCTCGTTGGTTTCCAGCAGTCTCTTCAAAATGCGCTCATGCGCGCCTTCGGTATAGTCGCTTTCAAATCGGATCATCGTTCGTTGTCCTCCTGGTTCATGTTATTCGAAGTTTGTTCCGTTCCTGCATGCCATAGATTCCTATTCATTATACGCAATCCCCCGGCCTGTAAAAAAGAGATTTCTTGCCCCGCAACCGAAGGCCGAAACTCTCTTTCCCAAACTTCTTATGCTACAATAAATCAAACAAACGTCTGTTCTATAGATTCGGAAAGGTGCCGGTCCAATGAGCGCTTATTTAACCAAAAAATCGATCAAACAATGGTGCGGAGCTTATTCCTATCAAAAAGGGGAACGGCTGAGCCGCGCCCGAAAGGTTCAGTTTACCGAGTTCCACGAAGACACTGGCCGATACAAGGCCGAAGTGAACAGTCAGGGCCTGCACGAGGTCCGGCTGGCCTTTGACCGCGAAGGCCGGCCGCATGCCGAATGCTCCTGCCCTTCCCTGGACTCGTATGACGCCTTTTGCGGGCATATTGCCGCCGTGCTGCTTCGGCTTTACGACCTCCGTCAAACCGAAGGGTGGGAGTTTACGCAGCAGACGAAGAGCGGGCAGCGCGCGACACCTGCCAAGCTCGCAAACGAGGCCGGTACGGCAGGCAGGGACGGTGACCGTAGTGCGGCCGGGGTCCCCCTCCTCGCCGATCGGATTCTCGGATTGTTCGAGGACAAACCCGTCCGTCCGGTTCATAACCGTACGCTGGTCGAAACCCGGACCCTGCTGCAGGTCGAGTTTGTCCTAAAGCTGCTGGAGCTGGGCTCCGGCACCTCCCTGTTCGGCATCGAGCTTAAGGTCGGTCCCAATTCGTTATATATCATCAAAAATATCTCCTCCTTCCTGGATCAGCTGCTCCGTGCGGAAAGCAGCAGCCTTTCGCCGAGGTTCAGCTACGATCCCGAGCTGCACAGCTTTGCCAAAGAGGATGAAGCCGTGCTGCGTACGCTCGGCGAGCTGCTCCAGGACCGGAGCCAATACAGGGAAACGGACCGTCTGGAGGCTATTTTTGCCCCGGGCGCAGGCAATAACCGCATGCTGCTGATTCCCCCGCAGGTATGGACGAAGCTGTTTCCGCTGCTGCTGCAGGCACCCAAAGTGATCATCATGGACGGTGAGGAAAAATTTGAGGGCTTCTCTCTCTCCGAGGGGCCCCTGCCCCTTCGTTTTGAACTGGACAAGGCGGGGAACAGCGGCGGGGACGGCGATGGAGACTTCGTTTTTCGCGTGCATGGACTGGAACGGTTTAAGCTGCTGGAGCCGTATAAGGCAGCGTTCCTGGAGGGCAGGCTGATCCCGCTGCCGGCCAAGGCCTGTAAACAGCTGGCCGAGCTTAAGACGATTCTGGACGAGGCGGAAGCCGGAACAACATCACGAAACGCCGCCAATCCCCTTCCTCCGGGTATCGTTCGGATTCCAGGCAGCCATATCGAAGCTTTCATGAAAAAAGCCGTGCCCGGCTTCAAAAAACTCGGCGGTTTCAGCATGGCGCCGGCTGTCGCCGAACGCGTCGCACAGTTCCCGCTGCAAGCCAAGCTGTATTTGGACCGGGTCCGCGATCGGCTGCTGGCCGCCGTTGAGTTTCAATACGATACGGTGGTGATCAATCCGCTCGAGGAGGAGCGCACCCAGCAGGGCTTCCACCGCATTCTGATCCGGGATGCCGAGAAGGAACGGCAGATTCTCGACCTTCTGGAGCAGCAGCCCTTCACCAAAACGGAAGCCGGTTATTTTATGGACGAAGAGGAATCGGAATTCAACTTCCTTTACACCGTCGTTCCGCAGCTCGAGAAGCTGATGAAGGTATACGCCACTACGGCGGTCAAAATCCGGGTGCACAAGCCGGATGAAGTGCCGAAGGTCAGCCTGCAGGTCGGCGCGAACGAAACGCTGAACTGGCTGGAGTTCCGCCTGAACATGGGCTGGATTCCGGAAACCGAAATTCGCGGCCTGATCCAGTCGTTAGAGGAGAAGCGGAGATATTACCGTTTGCCCTCCGGCTCCCTGCTGCCGCTGGACAGCGCCGAGCTGCAGGAAATGGCCGATTTCCTCAAGGAAACCGGCCTGCTGCGCAGTGAAATCAAAGACGGCAAAATCCGTCTCCCCTTCATTCAGGGCCTTCCGCTAATCGGCCAGATCCCCGATACCGTCAAGCTGGACCGGCCGGTCCGCCAGCTTCTGGAGAACCTGCGAAACCCGGACAATCTCGACTTTCCGGTTCCCGCTTCACTCTCCGGTGTGCTGCGCGATTATCAGAAGCTGGGGTATCAATGGCTGAAGACGCTGGCCCATTACGGGTTTGGCGGCATTCTGGCGGATGACATGGGTCTTGGAAAAACGCTGCAGAGCATCGCTTACATCACCTCCGTTTTGCCCGTGATCCGGGAAAAACAGCTGCCGGTGCTGGTCGTTTCTCCCGGTTCGCTTGTGTACAACTGGCTGGCCGAGCTGCGGAAATTCGCGCCGGAGATCCGCGTGCTGGTCGCCGACGGCAGCCAGTCCGAACGGGCCGCCAAGATGCAGCAGCTGGCGGAAAGCGACGTCGTCCTGACGTCTTATCCGCTTCTGCTGCGGGATAAGAAGGAGTACGGCAAGCGATCTTTCCATACGCTCATCCTGGATGAGGCCCAGGCGTTCAAAAATCCTACGACCCAGACCGCGCAAGCGGTCAAGTCCGTTCAGGCGGACTACCGGTTCGCCTTGACCGGCACGCCGGTCGAGAACCGGCTTGAAGAGCTGTGGTCGATTTTCCACGTCGTGTTCCCGGCTTTGTTCCAGGATCTGAAGGCGTTCGGGAACCTGACGCGCAAAGAGGTATCGAAACGGGCTCAGCCCTTTATGCTCCGCAGATGGAAGCGGGACGTCCTCCAGGATCTGCCTGAAAAAATCGAATCGCTCCAGCCGGCCGAGCTGCTGCCGGAGCAGAAAAAGCTTTACGCCGCCTACCTGGCCAAACTTCAGCAGGATACGCTGAAGCATCTGAGCGTGGACGGCTACCAGAAAAGCCGGATCAAAATCCTGGCCGGCCTGACCCGGCTCCGCCAGATCTGCTGCCACCCCTCCTTGTTTGTGGAGGGATACAAAGGAAGCTCCGCCAAGCTGGAGCAGCTGTTGGAGATTGTGGAGGAGTGCCGGGCGAACCGGAAACGGATGCTGATCTTCTCGCAATTTACGGAAATGCTCGGGCTGATCGGCGGCTCCCTGGACGATCTGGGCGTGCCGTATTTCTACCTGGACGGGTCGACCCCAGCCCGGGAACGCGTAGAGCTCTGCCGCCGGTTTAACGACGGTGAAATGGACGTATTCCTGATCTCCATGAAGGCGGGCGGAACCGGGCTGAACCTGACCGGAGCGGACACCGTCATTCTTTATGATCTATGGTGGAATCCGGCCGTCGAGCAGCAGGCCGCGGACCGCGCTCACCGCATGGGGCAGAAGGAGGTCGTCCAGGTGATCCGCCTGATTGCCAAAGACACCATGGAGGAGAAAATGTACGAGCTCCAGCACAACAAAAAGCAGCTGATCGATGAAGTGATGGGGAACGGTCATCGGCAAGGTCAGGCGGGTGAAGAACAGGATCCCTCATGGACGGGCCTGACCGAACAGGAGCTTCGTGAAATATTGATGCTTTAAGGGTTTGGTATCCCGTATTTTTTTGGATGGATGTCTCCATTTTTGCTATACTGAAGGTATGGAAAATTTAAAACAAAACCCAAACCAAACCGAAAATCAAACCCAAAACCAAACTCCCAAGCTGACCAAAAAAGGCCAGGCCACGCGGGCTCGCATCGTATCCGCCGCCGCCAAGCTGATGTTTGAACGCGGCGTCGCGGGCACAAGCGTGGAAGACGTTCAGCAGGAAGCCGGCGTCAGCTCTTCTCAACTGTATCATTATTTCAAAGAAAAACGGGAGCTGGTGCTCGCCGTCATCCTTTATCAGAACGACCAGGTGCTTGGCTCCCAGGAGCCGCTGCTGAGCCACCTCGACAGCCTGGAAGCTCTCCGTTCCTGGCGGGACGCGCTTGTCCAGCACCAGATTCATCAAGGGTTCCAGGGCGGTTGTCCGATCGGCTCGCTCGGCAGCGAGCTTTCGGACCTGGAGCCTGCTGCAAGGAAAGAGCTGGCCGATGGCTTCATGCAGTGGGAGCTCTCGATCCGCCAAGGGCTTCAAGCCATGTACGACCGCGGCGAAATGCGCCCTGAAGCAAACCCGGAACATTTGGCGCTTGCCCTGCTGGCGGCGCTTCAAGGCGGGCTGCTGCTCGCCAAGGTCCGCAAGGAGGCCGCGCCGCTGGAAGCGAGCATGGACGCCATGCTGGAGCATGTCCGGTCCTTCATGATTTAAGATCCATTCCGTTACAAAAATAAAAAGGAGGTCCGTCCCGGACTGAAACATCCCTAAGGGCAAATGCCAGTGCCTTTAGGGATTTTTTATGCCGCAAACAAAGTTCATTTTTTGGAGTTGACACTCCAAAAAAAATCAGATAATATGAACTCAACAATAAAATGGATTGATCACTCCAAAATTACATACCTTTTTATAACAGGAGGAGAAAACAGGGTTTTCAATTGATCCTATCGAGGAGGACTAAAGATGTCATTAAATCAAAAGTTAGCCGAAGCCAAACAGGAGTTTATCGCCCATACCCCGCTTGAGATCCAGACGGAATTGTTTCGCTCGATCCGTGAGCAGCAGGAATCCGGTATATCCTACGGGCTGCAGGAAGGGCAAAAAGCCAAAGATTTTACATTGAAGAACGCACTCGGAGAAACGGTCAACCTGTATGATGAATTGTCCAAAGGCCCGGTCGTGCTCACCTTTTACCGGGGAGGCTGGTGTCCTTTCTGCAACATGCAGCTCAAAGCCTATCAGAAAGTTCTGCCGGATATTGAGGAGCTAGGCGGCCAGCTGATCGCGGTCAGCCCGCAAAGCCCGGACAATACCTTGTCCCAGCGGGAGAAAGAAGACCTTACTTTCCAGGTGCTCAGCGACAGCAACGGTTTGGTAGCGGCTTTCTACAATATCCTTTATGACGTGCCGGATTATCTTCAAAACGTGATGAAAAATCAGATGAACCTGGATCTCGCCGAATATAACGCGACAAACCGCTGGATTCTGCCGATCCCTTCGACCTTTATGATCGACGAGTCCGGCATCATTCGTTCGGCTTACGTGAATCCGGACTTTATGCAGCGTTTTGATCCGGAGGACATCCTCCGCGAACTGAGAAAACTTTAATAAAACGACTCTGAACCGTTCTCAGGATCAGGATCTTCATATACAAAAATAAACCGGTAGCCCCGGTTTATTTTTTTGTTTTTTTTAGAAAACGAAAATCCTGCTGCCCGAGCATGCTGCCCGGCTATATTCAGCGTGGGACGTTAGTGAGGATGAATAGCCCGGCAGTTTTGGGGAAACTTAGGAAAAAGAAAATGGGGGAGCCTCCATGCCCAATTATGTCCCTTACCTGCTGCTTGCCGCTTTGAGCCTGGCCCTTATTGCATGGATCTTAATCCAAAAAAAACAAGCGGGTTATGCCGCTTTGTTTATGTGTTATTCCGGAATGGTTTATTTTGCGGAGTTTTTTGTTTTAGTTCTTGGGGACAGCTATGCTTATCATCCCGAGGTTCTCCCTCAACCATATTACGACAATATATTGGGCTCTTTTCCTTCGAACTTATTTATCATCCCTTCCTTAGCTCTGCTGTCGGCGGTATTTAAGCTCCGGTTCCGCTGGCTGGCTCTTTTTGCTGCCGCTCTGGTGGGCGTAGAGATTCTGTTCGAAGAAATGGGCATTTATGAACGTTACTGGTGGAGGAGAGAATACACCCTTCTGGTTATGTTACTTTATTTCCCTTTAACCCAGTTCTGGCTGCGCTACCTTCAGGCCGGCCGGGGATGGGCGAGTTTTCTGTCCTTATGGATGGTGGCGTGGAGCAGCGCTGCGACTGTAATGTACGTCATGTCGGTTCTTGGCATACGGCGTTATCACGTAGGTATTTTTGCGGATATCTATAAAGACGATGTTTTTTCCTCTGCCCTATGGGGGTTTGCCAAAGGATTGATCTTTGCCATATTCATCTTCTGCATCAAGAAGCCAGGATGGCAGCTGCTGGCCCCCCTGCTTGTCTTCTGCACCGATCTTCCGCTGTACTTATTAGGCATACTGATTGTAAACATCCCGTTCTGGATTTATATACTGATCTACCTGGTTATCGCTTATGCTCTGCTGCTGTGGCTGCGGTTTGCCTGTTCCTTTTTTACCGGCCTGGGGAGGCTGCGACGAAGCTAGCCCATAAGCTTCTCAAATTCCAATTCGTGTTCAATCGGAATCCCGTCCTGCCCGGTCAGCGGAATTTGCGGCTTCAGCTTTCGCGTATGCTCCAGCGCATGCCGGCCAAAGCCGCACATCGTCATCCCGTTTCTTTGCAAAAAACGGATCGCCCGCGTGTTGTCGTTCGTCACGATGCACCAGATTCTGGGCAGCCCTGCTCAGCAGCCACTCGCTCCAACTCCTTGATGAGGGAAGCGCCTATGCCCTGCCTGCGTACCGTGCTGTTGACGGTCACGATCTCCCAGCCCTCGTCTTCCCTGGCATAGGTAAGCATCCCAGCGATTTCCCATTCTGCAAAGGTCCGGGATGCCACATTAAAGGCACTTGATTTCAAAATTATTTTTAAATTTCCATTGCCGTTTGGGTGATGACCTGTTATGATGGAGTTGTGTGAATTTTGGAAAGCTAATATTCAATATATTATTCAGGTCTTTCCAAGCAGATAATTTTGACCACTTCTCCAAAGAAGTTAAGGCCATACGGACAGCCGGGTCAAATGCCGATTGGCAACTCTTGTTGCCTTATTGATTGAGTTAAAAGCTCAAATTTTATAAGTTGGTTACTTTACAACCAGTGCATCTGCACATCAACTTGTGAAACGGTCAATAAGAGTGGTAAAGGCGAATTATTTGCTAAATAGACTCTGATCCCAACCCGATATATTTGAATATTAAGAGCTTATCCATAACAGGTTTTTTTATGGCTGATGGATGCCGGGCTTGTCCGGTCATTTTTAGGGCTTTCTTAATTTCGAATACTATCGCAAGCAAGTGATGATGCGCAGTTGATGCGTTTTGTTCACTTGCTTTTTTATTTGTTTCGTGACGGTTTTTCACAAAAAAAGATGAAGAGGAGAATGGAGAAAATGGGAAAAGCGCTTATTATCGGAGCGGGCGGAGTTGCTTCCGTTGCCATCCACAAATGTGTTCAAAACAGTGAAGTATTTGAGGAAATCTGCATCGCCAGCCGCACAAAATCCAAATGCGACGAGCTGAAAGCAAAATTGGACGGCGGTAAAACCAAAATTACTACGGCTCAAGTTGACGCCAACAATGTAGATGAATTGATCGCCCTGATCAACGAAGTCAAACCGGACATCGTCATGAACCTGGCTCTGCCTTACCAAGACCTGACCATCATGGACGCCTGCCTGGCAACGAAAACGCACTACATGGATACGGCGAACTACGAACCGGAAGATACTGCGAAATTCGAATACAAATGGCAGTGGGAATACCGCGAGCGTTTCGAGAAAGCCGGCATCACCGCTTTGCTCGGCAGCGGCTTTGACCCGGGCGTGACAGGCGTATTCTCCGCATATGCTCTGAAGCATTATTTTGATGAAATTGAATATATCGATATCCTGGACTGCAACGGCGGCGACCACGGTTATCCTTTCGCCACTAACTTCAACCCTGAAATCAACATCCGCGAGGTTTCTGCGAGCGGGAGATACTGGGAAAACGGCGAATGGATCGAAACCAAACCGATGGAGATCAAACGCGTCTACAACTTTGCCGAAGTCGGCGAAAAAGACATGTACCTGCTTTATCATGAAGAGCTGGAGTCCCTGGCGGCTAACATTCCTGGACTGAAACGCATCCGTTTCTTCATGACCTTCGGACAAAGCTATTTGACGCACCTGAAGGCGCTCGAAAACGTCGGCATGACTTCCATCGAGCCGATCGAATTCGAAGGCAAACAAATCATTCCGCTGCAGTTCCTGAAAGCCGTTCTGCCTGATCCTGCTTCCTTGGGACCACGCACGAAAGGCAAAACGAACATCGGCTGTATTTTTAAAGGCAAAAAAGACGGCAAAGACAAACTTTACTACGTATACAACGTTTGTGACCATGAAGCATGCTACAGAGAAGTGGGCTCCCAGGCTGTTTCTTACACAACAGGCGTCCCTGCCATGATCGGCGCCATGATGATCCTGCAAGGACACTGGAACAAACCGGGCGTTTACAACGTGGAAGAGTTCAATCCGGATCCGTTCATGGAAGCCTTGAACAAATGGGGACTTCCTTGGGTTGAAGATTTCAATCCGGTTATCGTTGACGCTTATCCGGAAGACGAGAAATCCGCCTCCAAGCGGGAAGCAGAGGTCGTTAAGTAAAATGCGCTTTGAAGAACTGCCCACACCATGTTACGTAGTAGATGAACAGCTTCTGGAGAACAACCTGAAAATTCTGGCCGGAGTCATGGAGCGTACGGGTGCCAGCATCATTTTGGCGCAAAAGGCTTTCTCGATGTACACCACGTATCCTCTGATCGGCAAATATTTGAGCGGAACGGCGTCCAGCGGCCTTTATGAAGCGCGCCTCGGACACGATGAAATGGGCAAAGAAAACCATGTCTTTGCCCCCGCTTACCGCGATGACCAAATCGACGAAATTATTTCGATTTGCGACCATATTATTTTTAACTCGTTCTCCCAGGTGGAGAAGTATGGGGCTAAGGTGCTTGCGGCCGGCAAGAAGATCGGTCTGCGCATCAACCCGGAATGCTCCACCCAGGTGGGACACGACATTTACAACCCTTGCGCCGTAGGCTCCAGATTTGGCGTAACGATCGAGAACTTCCGTCCGGACCTGCTGGACGGGATTTCCGGTCTGCATTTTCATACGCTGTGCCAGCAGAACTCGGATGACCTGTCGACCACGCTGGACGCGATCGAAGAGAAATTCGGGCCTTACCTATCCCAGATGGAATGGATTAACTTTGGCGGCGGCCATCATATCACCAGAGAAGACTATGATATTCCGCTCCTGGAGGCCTGCATCAAACGCATGCAAACCAAATACGGTTTGAAAGTTTACCTGGAACCAGGCGAAGCGGTTGCGCTGAACGCCGGTTACCTGGTAACTACGGTGCTGGATACGATGAAAAACGGCATGGATATCGCGATTCTCGATACCTCCGCTTCCTGCCATATGCCTGACGTGCTGGAAATGCCGTACCGTCCGCCGCTTTTGGGTTCCGGTGAACCCGGCGAGAAAGCTTACACTTACCGCCTTGGCGGCCCGACCTGCCTTTCCGGGGATAACATCGGGGATTATTCCTTTGATGAGCCTCTGAAACCCGGCGACCGTCTGGTCTTTGGCGACATGGCCATCTATTCGATGGTGAAGAACACAACGTTTAACGGCATGCCGCTTCCGGCTCTCGTGCTGAAGGAAAAATCCGGGGACTGCAAGGTCCAGCATGAGTTCGGTTACGAAGATTTCAAAATGCGTCTTGCTTAAGCGGTTTGGTTTAGCCGAATAAAACCCTATTCAAGTATTATACTTGTGTCCGCATTTTTTAAGCCCTGAAATTTCGACGAAATTGGCTTACGTCAAAGCTGGCTCCTCAACGGCCCGGCTGCTCATTCGAAAAAGGCTGCTCCCTGGAAAGGGGCAGCCTTTTTTATCTTTTTTATCTTTTATTACACTGCTTATTCGGCCGTATTTCCCGTCTCCCTCACCAATCCCTGGACAAAGGTTTTGAAATCGGGAGCGAGCCTAGTGACCTTGTTCTTGTTCCCCGCATCCACATGCACGACCTCCGGTTCGCCGTCATTGCCGGCTTCCCGGTAATCCAGCATCACCGCTTGATGCTCGTCCGGGCATTCGCCGATCACCACGCCAAATTCGGGATAACCCTCTTTCTCGATCAGGTAGCGGCTGCCGCGTTCTCCGCAAAGCGAATGGCTTTTGTCCCGTCCGATGCCCAGAATGGCTGAAATCGCGACCTGCTCCTCCAGATCTCCCCGTTTAACCGGGAATATCCGCCGGTGCGGCACGCCCCCGTTATGTATTCTCATCATCTCCACATAGGAAGCCGGCAGCTTGAAGACAAGCTCCTCTTCCACGGAAGCGATCAGCTCATCCGAAGGCAGGTCCAGCACATAGGCTTCGGAGGCTTCCGCGCTGTCCTCCCAGAACCCATCCGGGCTTAGCTCTACATGACCACCGCTCGCAGCCGATTCGCTGATTAAACCGCCGGATTCCATGGATACGCCCGAAACGGTGACTTCGGATTGCCTGGAGACTTCGCGCTGCCCCGAGATATCGGGGCTGCCGGTCTCGCTGTCTTCTTGGGGTTCAGCGGCTTCCCCAGCGGAATTTCCGGCCTGTTTATCCGCGATCCAATCCAGAAACTCCAGGGTATCCTCGTCCCCGGGATCCAGTTGGTCCGCAAGCGTAAATTCGCGTTTAGCCTCTTCATACTGTTCCAAATAGTAATAAGCCAGCCCTAAACGGTAATGCCAAAGAGGATCGTCCTGTCCTTCTTCCGCCACTGTCAGAAACTGTTCACCCGCCTCTTCATAACGCTCCAGATTGTTGAGCGCCCGGCCCAAATGGCCGATCATTTCGTAATCTCTTTCCTCTGCCGGTATGCCTTCAATGGTTTCCACAATTTGCTCATATTGATCGGCCTCATGGTACGCTTCCAGCCGTTCCCGAAGATCCTCGTTCATCCCTATGCCCCCCGATACTGAATTCGTTGTAAATTATACCATTTGGGGAGGCCCACACTCCAGTAGGCGGGTCACAGGGTTATTTAGCTTGTTCTTTTCTCCATGTTCGCCCGCAAAAAGACCGGACCCCTTACAGAGGGACCCGGTCTTTCCTTCATGCTTTTCTACGTTTTTTACAGGCTCCCGGACCCCCGGAAAAAGCTCCTAATAAAACTCCAGCGTGCTCAGCGCTGCTTGGCCGGTCAGGACAATATACACGTCCTGACGTCCGCTTACACCGCTAAGCTGAGCGGTGTAGTCGCGCCATTCCTGCGCACCGCCTGCCGCGAACTCCGCCCGGCCCGCCAGCGGCCCGTCCGGGCTCTGCAGCCGGACTTCGGCCCCTCCCGCCGTTTGGCTGGCGGCGCGGAACCTCACCGTGCTTGCCCCATCGCCAAGCTCGGCGTCTTTAAACGCAATCCAGCCGGATTGCGTTTGCACTTCCACGGCGCTGCCTCCTTCGCGGCATTCGCCGATCAAAACGCCTTCGTAGGCGTCATAGTTGACCGCCTTCACAGGCCGCTTCAGGTCGCGCGGCGGAATGACCTCGCCCTGCACCTCAAGCACCGCGCTCACCGGCAGGTCCGCCGAAGAAGGACCGGCCATCAAGGTGTAGGCGCCGGTCTCGATGCAGAAGCGCTCGCGCGTGACGTCCCACATCGCCAGCTCGGACAGCGGCAGCGTGAAGCTCACTTCAACCGTCTCGCCCGGCTGCAGCTGCACCCGGCGGAACGCGTGCAGCTGCTTCAGCGGGCGTTTCACGCGCGATTGCCCGGCGCGCCCGTACAGCTGCACCACTTCTTCGCCCGCACGGTCCGAAAGGTTCGTCACCCGGACCGTGACCTTTACCGCAGGACCGTTCTCTCCGCCCCCGCCATCCTGGTCCGCGGAAACCCGGCTGCGTTCCAGGCTGATCCCGTCATAACGGAATGTGCTGTAGGATAAGCCGTGACCGAACGGATACAGCGGCTCACCTTCGAAATACCGGTAGGTTCTGCCGCCTTTAATGACGTCGTAATCCATAAATTCCGGCAGCTGTCCGACCGATTTGTACCAGGTCATGTTCAGCCGGCCCGCCGGATTCACATCGCCAAACAGCACGTCGGCCACAGCGTGACCGAGCTCCTGACCGGCATGCGAAGTATAGACGATAGCCGGAACATGCTGATCCGCCCAGTTCAGCGCATAAGGATAACCCCCTATCACAACCACGACCGTGTTCGGGTTAACGGACAGAACCTCCTGGATCAACCGCTCTTGGGAGGCCGGAAGCGTAATGTCCGGACGGTCCGCCGTTTCTTTGCCGTTAATCAGCGGATGATTGCCGACGAAGACGACGGCCAGATCGGCATCCCCGGCGGCTTCCCTCGCCGCCTGAAATTTATCCGTCACCGTCTCCACTTCAAAGACTTCTGCGGTAATCCGGTCACCCGCCTCCGTCAGGGAGGCGGCCCCCGCCACGTTAATTTCGTTGGCGGTTTCTTCCGCGCTGCCGCTGCCGACGAGCAGCTCGCCGGTTTCGGTCTGCACCGTGACCGGCATGTCGTTCCAGGCGGAGAGGGTTACGCGACCCGCTCTCTCTTCCGCTTCTATTTCCGCCGGACGGACCAGAAACACCTCCTTCGTAAACCATTCCCAGATCTGGTCCGCCGACGCTTTGACGATCCGGTCATCCGTAGTCAGGTACCGGCCGTTTTGCTCGGCGATGATCGTGTGGCTGCCCCAGCCCCAGTCGGTGACTTCAAAGACGGCGGCTTGCTCCGGCGTTTCGCCTGCTGCCGCAAGCGCGGCCTGCTCCCCGTCCTGCACTTGCACGTAGCGGCCGTTAGACTTCGCCTTCAGCTGGACGCGGTCCGTGCCGCCCGTGAAGGTCGCCTCGCCGCCGAGGCCCTCCAGCTTCTCCCGAATCCCCTGCAGCGGCGTAACCGCATAAGGAAGCGAGCCGCTATACCAGTCGCGGTAAACGGTATCGCCAAGCGGCCCGATCACGGCGATTTTCTTCACCTTATCGGCTTGCAGCGGGAGCATGCCGTTGTCATTTTTGAGCAGCACGACCGCTTTGCCTGCCGCTTCGCGCGCCAGCTTTTGATGCTCCGGATGCAAAATGGCCGACTCGTCGATAGCCGCGTACGGATTGCCTTCCTCCGGATCAAATTCGCCAAGGCGGAAACGTACGCGGAACGTGTTGCGCAGCGCGGCATCCAGGTCGCTTTCCGCAAGCAGCCCATCTTCAAGCGCTTCGCGCAGCGCCTGCTTCATCAGCTCGCCGTCGTCGGTGATGCTGTCGATTCCGCCTTCCCTGACGGAGCGGGCGACCGCCTCCTTGTAGGTTTCCAGATATCCGTGATCGCGTACGGTGCCCGAGACGTCAAAGGCGTCGCTGACCACAAATCCGTCCATGCCCCATTCCTGCTTGACGATCTCTTTCACCTGCGGGCTGAGGTTGGCCGGCACGCCGTTGATGGCATTGTATGCCGTCATCATGGACTGGGCGCCGCCTTCCTTAAACGGAATTTCAAACGCTTTCAAATAATATTCGCGCATATTGCGGGGATCGATGCTGACCGACTTATCGCCCCGGCCCACTTCATTGTTGTTGGCAATGAAGTGCTTCAGCGTGGCAACCGCTTTCAAATAGGCCGGATGGTCGCCCTGAATCCCTTTCACCAAAGCGGCCGTCAGTTTGCCTGTCAGCAGCGGGTCTTCGCCGTAAGCTTCCTCAGTCCGGCCCCAGCGCGGATCGCGCTCCATGTCGACGGTAGGCGCCCATAACGTGAGGCCGTTTTTTTCCGGATCCCGTTTGTAAAAACCTCTGGCCTCATCTCCGATAGCGCTGCCGATTCGCTGCATTAAATCGGTATCCCAGGTGCATCCAAGGCCGATCGGCTGCGGGTAACCCGTGGCTTCGCCGAGCCAGGCCATGCCGTGGGCCGCCTCCGTGCCGTGTTTATACGCTTTTACGCCGAGACGCTCGACGGCCGTTTGATATTGAACCATGAGTCCCACTTTTTCCTCCATCGTGAACCGGGCAACCAGGTCGTTCACCCGTTCCTCAAGCGGAAGGGAAGGGTTCTGAAATGGATAATGGATTGTTGTAGACATATTGAACCTCCTTAGTGTCAGTTCCTCACGCGTCATTCTACCGGGAATTGACCTGGCCTTCTACCCGAAAAATTAGAGGCGTTTTCATAGAATATTAGGGTTTTGAGGAACTGCATCATTTTTCGCAGAAGGCATATATGTGAAGTAGCAAGGGAAATCACTCGGATTCGGAGGTTAAACCATGCCCTACTCAACAAACCGTTATCAGATGATCCGGGCAGTCCGTTCTCCGGGCAGCAAACGTACCGTCACGGACGGGATGCATGCCGATAATCTGGGCAACGTCTACTATACGATGGTGGAAAGGAAAGGCATAGGCATCTATTCGCCGGAAGTCCCCGCTTTCCGGGAATTCGTCTCGGACGACTGGATGCTGTGGGTTGACGGCGTTGCCTTTGATCAGCAGGGCAGCGTCATCTTCAACAGCAACCGGCTCCATGAGATGTTCGGCGGATACGAAATCGATTGGAGCAACCCTTACAACCTGATTATTTGGAAAGCTTTTGTCGGACCCGGCGTCAAATCTTATTTATACGCAGGGAAATAGCCCCCATCCGAACCCCTTGTCCTCGAAAAAAATAAAAAAGAGCAAAACGTAAGTTCTGCTCCTCTTTGCATTGCTCGTAGCCGTTCCCGGCCGTTTAATGAACCCCGTTCTCCAGGCCCAGCGCCTGCGCCGTTGTAACATGAATTTTATGAATAAGTTCAGGATGCTCCGACAGGGACAAGCCGTAGGAAGGGATCATTTCTTTAATTTTCGGTTCCCATTCTTTCAAATGCTGCGGAAAACATCTTCGGATGACTTCCAGCATGACCGAAACAGCCGTGGAGGCTCCCGGCGAGGCGCCAAGCAGGGCCGCAATCGAGCCGTCCGCCGCGCTGATGACCTCCGTCCCGAATTGGAGCGTTCCTTTACCGGCTGTCGTGTCTTTAATAATCTGCACGCGCTGCCCCGCGACTACCAGCTCCCAATCCTCGCCGTTTGCGTCCGGGATAAACTCGCGCAGCGCTTCGATGCGCTGCTCCTTCGACAACATCAGCTGCTGGACCAGGTATTTGGTCAGCTGGAAGTTTTTCACGCCGGCCGCCAGCATCGTGGTCAGGTTATGCAGCTTAACTGAGGTGATCAAATCAAACATCGAACCGAACTTCAGGAATTTCGGCGAGAAGCCTGCAAACGGGCCAAAAAACAGCGACTCCTTCCCGTCGATCACCCGGGTGTCCAGATGCGGCACCGACATCGGCGGCGCGCCTACCGGCGCTTGACCGTATACCTTCGCATGGTGCTGCCGCACAATCTCCGGTTTCTTGCACACCATAAAAAGTCCGCTGACCGGAAACCCGCCGATCCCCTTGCCTTCCGGAATGCCGGATTTCTGCAGCAAATGCAGGCTGCCTCCCCCGCCGCCGATAAAGACGAATTTCGCGGTATGGTGTTCCGTGGCTCCGCTGCCCTCGTTTTTTACTTTAAGCTCCCACAGGCCCCCGGAAGTGCGTTTGATATCTTCAACCTGGTGGTTAAACCGGATATCGACGTTTTGGCTCTTCAATTGATCGAACAACATCCGGGTCAAAGAACCGAAATTGACGTCGGTGCCCGTGTCGATTCTGGTAGCCGCTATAGGCTGATTGACCGTCCTGTCCTTCATCATCAGCGGAATCCATTCCGCCAATTGCTCCGGATTCTCGGAGAATTGCATGCCTTCAAAAAGCGGATTCCTTGAAAGCGCTTCAAATCTTTTTTTCAAAAAAGCGACATCCCGCTCGCCCTGCACAAAACTCATATGCGGCACCGGTACGATAAAGTCACGAGGACGGGGCACTCGGCCGCTTCTAACGAGATGAGCCCAAAATTGTTTGGAGAACTGATACTCTTCGTTTACTTTTATGGCTTTACTAATGTCAATAGATCCATCCGGTTGTTCTACGGTGTAATTCAGTTCACATAAGGAAGAGTGTCCCGTTCCCGCGTTGTTCCATTCATTGGAGCTTTCCTCTCCGGCGCTGGCGCGCCGTTCGAACACGGTGATTTCCCATTCGGGAACCAATTCCTTCAGCAATGACCCTAATGTCGCACTCATGATTCCGGCACCAATTAAAATTACGTCTGTTTGATTTTGTCCGCTGCTCATCATTACCGTCCTTCTACCCTACAATTTGCAGGAAGGATGTCTGCGCTCCTGCTTAGTCGCCAAACAAGCCTGATGCGCGGCCTGGCCGCACACCCTTTTCTGGATCAATCCTGATCTTAGTTTATCATTATTGGTTGGAGATTTTAATCATTTATTGAATTTTTTATTGATACAAAAATCAGATAATTACGGCGGCTGGGAAAAGAATCGTTTATCCTTTAAAATAGGCTATTAAACCGTTAGGAAAGGAGCCGTGTGCATGAGCTTCAGGCAAATGAACGCCGTAATCCCCGTCTTTCATCATATCGAAACGGCCCGCGAAGCCCGCCTGCTTAAGCCCGAGCCCGGCTGTGAGATGCTGCTGGTCGTAAGTCAGGGATATCTGATCGTGATCCCAGAGGATGGAGAAACAAGAACGGTCTCCCACGGCTACGCCTGCAATTCAGCCGCAGGACAAGTTAAAGTCCAGCTTCCGGCTGGAAGGGGAGCCGAATATGCCGTGATCAGGTATGGAATAAAACCGGAAGGCGCCCCTTGGGATTGGAACGGAACGCAGCGATTGTTAAGTGAAATCAAGGTCAAATATATGGTCGACGGGCTTCTTCAAGCGCAGGAAGACATGAAGAGTTTCGGCGAAGAGGAGGCCGAGGCCCAGCAATTCCGCAACCGGATGATGCTTGAGCGGATCCTGAGCTTCTTTATGTATGAAAGCCGGCTTAGCGAAGAGCGCCAGTCGTCCGAGGCTCAAATCGAAAGATCGGTTCATTACTTGGAAGAGCACTATATGCTAAAGCTCACGCTTCCGATGCTTGCCGAAAGAGCGGGATTAAGCAAAGGGCATTACAGCGTTCTGTTCAAGGAACGTACGGGCATGACGTTTGGCCAGTATCTGAAGCGGCTGCGCATCGAGAAAGCCATCCAGCTTTTCGCCCAAGGCGAGAATTCTGCCAAGAAGGCGGCACAAAGCGTAGGTTTCATAGATTATTTCCATTTCAGCCGGACTTTCAAGGAGCTTACGGGAGCGAGCCCCTCCGATTATATGCGGAAGCTTCAGGAAATCGAATAATCAGACATGCCTCATCATGGATCCAGACATGTTTAAAGCGGAATTGAAGTGATAGAATAATTGATAATAATTATCATTATCATTGTTATCAAGGAGGATGTTATGCTTCATCGCGCTAAACACTTTATGGCTTTAAGTCTGGTTTTTATGGTTGTCCTAAGTCTGGCCGCTTGCGGCCAAGCCAAACCGTCCCCTTCTGCCTCCGGGCAGACCGTAAATACGGCCTCAGGTACAGCCGACAACAGTTCCGCCTCTTCTGCGAATGCTTCCGCTGAAACCACGTCCATTACCGTTCAGGACGCCCGCGGCGAACTGAAGCTGGACAAGCTCCCGCAGCGGATCGTCACCATGGACTTCAGCTTCACGGACATGCTGGTATCTCTGGGCGTGCAGCCGATTGGCATTGCCGATGACGGCGACTCTACGTTGTTTATGGATTCCGTTAAGGAGAAATTGGGCTCCTATACATCCGTAGGTTCCCGGTACGAACCCAACATCGAATTGATCAGTTCGCTGCAGCCGGATCTGATCATTGCGGATATCAACAAACACGGGGCTGCCTTGCCCCAATTGGAGCAAATCGCCCCCGTGCTGGTCCTTGACGATTACGAGGCGGACTATGATCAGATGCTGAAAAACTTCGACATCATTGCCAAAGCGGTAGGCAAAGAACAGGAAGCTTCCCAGCGGATGACCGAGCACCAGCAGTTCGTGAAGGAGACGGAGGAAAAGCTGTCCGCCGCCGGTTCCGGTTCCGGCCTTACCATGCTTCCGGCCGTTGTGAATCCTAAAGGATTCTTCGGCCATTCGGATCATTCCTATACCGGGTCCATCATCAAGCTGCTCGGCTTTACGGACCCGCTGCAAAATGACCAGTCCTATCCGGAACTGACTTTGGAGCAGCTCGTCGAATTGAATCCCCAGGTCCTCTTCCTTATGCCGACAGCGGACGTGACCATCGTGAATGAGTGGGAGAAAAATCCGCTGTGGAGCAAAATAGACGCCGTGGCGAACAACCGCGTTTTCACCGTAGAGCGCCGCAACTGGTCACTCTCCCGGGGGCTGCTAGGCTCGGAGCAGATCATGAACGATATTAAGGCGAATCTAGGGAAATAGCCATGAGCAGGTCTTTAAATTTGAACAGTAAGCAGAACCGCGGCGCGGTTCTGCTGCTGCTTTTTTTCGGCTGCGCCGCCCTGCTCGTCCTTTTCTTCCTGCTAAGTCTCAAGACGGGGCCCGCCCCCGTGGGCTGGCATACTCTTGTTCAAGCCGTGTTCAGCGCCGGAACCGACTCCAAAGAAACCTTGTTTATCCGGACGCTCCGATTGCCCCGTGCGATCGTATCCGTTATCGTAGGCGCGCAGCTGGCGCTTTCCGGGCTGCTGACCCAAATCGTGACCAAAAATCCGCTGGCTTCCCCGCACGTGTTCGGCATCAATGCCGGCGCTTCCTTGGCCGTAGTCGCGGGACTGCTTTTTCTCCCCGCTTCCAGCCTGTTCGCCTCGGTTCTATTGGCCTTTGGCGGAGCCGTGTTCGGCGCTTTTATCATCTGGTTTCTTTCCGGCAGCGGGCCCAAATCCTATATCACTTTAGCTTTGGCCGGGATTACGGTTCATTTCCTCTTTGCTTCGCTGACCGAAGGGGCCATGATCCTGAATCAGTATTCAACGGAAAGCATGGTCTCCTGGCTGGTCGGATCGGTGAGTCACGCCGGTTGGCAGGACGTCCGGCTGCTTGCTCCCCTGGCAGGTGCCGGGATGGTGGTCATCTTCCTGCTGCTTCCCTCCCTACGCTTGCTATCTCTGAGCGATGAAGCTGCGGTCGGGCTTGGAAGCCGGTTAAATGCTGTACGCGCGGTCTCCATGCTGCTGGTCGTGCTGTTTGCCGGCTCGGCGGTAGCGGTATGCGGGCCGATCGGCTTCGTCTGCGTCATCGTTCCGCATCTGGCAAGAGCGCTGACAGGCACAACCCGCCTTTATGTGCTTGCCCCGCTTACAGCCTTGCTGGGCGGCATTCTGCTGCTGGCCGCAGACGTATTAAGCCGCTGGATCGCCTTCCCGTTCGAATCCCCGGTCGGTATCGTGACAGCTCTGATTGGAGCCCCGGCCTTCCTTTATCTGGCACGGAGGCAAGGGGGGAAATCCTCATGAGACCAACCAGGAAGCAAGTCTTGATGCTCGTTTTATTGCTGGCCGTGCTGCTCCTGCTTGGCGGATTCTCCGTCTCCCTCGGAGCCGTCTTGATCCCCGCGTCCAACCTGATCGGCGGACTGACGGACCCGCACAGCAAGTCCTATTTCATCGTCCATCAGGTTCGGCTGCCGCGGGTGCTGATCGCCATTTTGGCAGGCTGCGGGCTGGCCCTGGCCGGAGCGATTCTCCAGTCGCTGCTCCGCAACCCCTTATCCAGCCCGGACGTCATCGGCATTACGCAAGGCTCCAGCCTTGCTGCGGTGTCTACTCTGTTTCTTTATCCGGGCGCAAAACCGGGGCTGCTTCCGGCGGCGGCTTTTGCCGGTGCCTTAGGTTCGTTCCTCCTTTTGATCCTGATCAGCCGGAAGCTGTCCCTGAGGCCTGCCCAGCTGGCCTTGTCCGGCGTAGCGCTGGGAGCCGTTTTTCAGGCCGGGGTCCAATATTTCATGATTACTAATCCGACGAACGTCAATATGGCTCTGCTGTGGATGTCGGGAAGCTTGTGGGGACGGGGCTGGAGTGAATTTAAACCGCTTGCCGTGCTGATTCCGGTTTTCGCCATTATCGCGTTATTTAACAGCAGGAAGCTGGACATTCTGCAGATTGGGGATACGATCAGCATCTCCCTCGGTTTGCTGGTCAAGCGAGAGCGCCTTTGGCTGCTTCTCTTGTCGGTAGCCCTCACCGGAGTTTCGGTTTCAGCCGTAGGCGCTATCGGATTCGTGGGCCTGATCGCTCCGCATATGGCCCGGGCGCTGGCCGGGACTCATCATCGATGGCGCCTTCCGTTGGCAGCCCTGATTGGAGCCGACCTGATGCTGCTTGGGGATTTGCTGGGCAGAACGCTGCTCGTCCCGCGGGAAATCCCGGTCGGAATTCTTACGGCCGTTATCGGCGGCCCTTATTTTATCTATCTGCTGCGAAGGGAGCGCAAACTCAAATAAACAGCTCCTCTTCTCGGTCACTCGAAAATATATTACATGCCATATAACGAATATGCCACGGATATGCCCTCGTAATCGGGCCTATCCGTTTTTTCTTGCTTCATTCTTTGAAAATGATGACTAAAAGCAGCAAAACTTTGGAAAACTCCCTATACATTCTTTAATTTCAAGGCAGGGAGAACTACTTATGTCATTCATCATCAGCCATATCCCGAGCTGGGGCGTTTTTATCCAAGCCCTTATAGCGCTGCTGGTGCCCATCTTCGCCAGCAAAATGTACAAGCGGCTCTATTCCTACGTTGATCCTCGTAAAAGTGCCGGTAGATCCGGGAACAAGAATGCGGGGACAACTGCTTCTGGTTCTGCGTCCGCTTCAAGCACGCCATTCAGCGGAGACTACGAGGCCGACGTCGAAACGATTCGCTCCCGCATCGGCGGGAACAATGACCTGATTGCCAGAGAATTTTCCATGACCAAGCTGAATGCGAAGGCCACGCTGTATTACGTTTACGGCATGCAAAATGATGCGCTGCTGAACATGCGCATCATGGAATTTCTGATGTTTGAAGCCACCATGGAAACCTTGTCCGATTCCGGCAAGGCAAACGAACAGCTTCCCTTCACCATTTTGAGCGAATCGCCGGATCTGGACAGCTTTAACCGTTCCGTGCTGTACGGGTACGCCGGCCTGCTGATCGAAGGCCAGCCCCGCGGACTCCTGATCGAACTGCCGAACGGATCCAACCGCTCCATTTCGGAGCCTTTGTCCGAAGCGCTCTTGCGCGGTCCGCGGCTTGGCTTCTCCGAGATACTGAGCGAAAACACATCGATGCTGCGGCGTCAGGGGTACAACGACCAGCTGGAGATGAAAAACTACCGGGTCGGAACAAGCCTGCAGCGGGATCTTGTGGTTGCTTATATGAAAGATATCGTCAACCCCGATCTGCTGCAGGAGGTGAATGCCCGGATTCGGAAAATCGAAGCCGAGTTTCTGGCTGATGCCGGGTATATCGAGCAGCTTATCGAAGACAACTATTTAAGCCCTTTCCAGCAGGTCCAAAACACGGAAAGACCTGACCGTGTCATCAATGCCCTGATGGAAGGGCGCATTGCGATTTTGCTCGACGGGACACCGTTCGCGCTTATTGCGCCGGTCACTTTCAGCATGCTGATTCAATCCCCGGAGGATTATTATGAACGCTGGCTGCCGAGCTCAATGATCCGGCTGCTGCGCTTCATGGCGGCTTTCATGGCCCTTATGGCTCCGGCGCTCTATATTTCGTTTATTGCGTTTCACCCCGGCCTGATCCCGACCGAGCTGGCCTTGTCCATTATCGAAACCCGCCAGGGGGTTCCCTTCCCTCCGTTTATTGAGGTTTTGATCCTGGAGCTCTCCATCGAAATATTGCGAGAGGCCGGAATCCGGCTTCCCAAGCCCATCGGTCCGGCCATGGGCATCGTAGGCGGTCTGATTATCGGAGACGCTGCCGTTCAGGCGGGGATCGTCAGCCCTTTCCTGGTCATCGTTGTTGCCGTAACGGCGATCTCCTCGTTCTCCATTCCGACCTACAGCGCCGGCATCACCCTGCGGCTGCTGCGATTCGTCGGCATGTTGTTTGCGGCGATGCTCGGCATGTTCGGCACGATTTTGTTTTTCCTGCTGCTCTGCAGCCATTTGACCAGACTAAAAAGCTTTGGGGTCCCCTATCTGACCCCGATCTCTCCATTCCGCCTCAGGGACTGGAAGGACCTGTTCTTCCGGGCGCCTCTTTCTCTGATGAGGCAGAGACCGGCCATGTTCAAAACGCAAAAAAGCAAACGGAAAACGTAATTTTATAGGGTAGGAGGAATCCCCTTGTTCATTCGTACCGACGATAAAATCACCGCTTCGCAGGCAGGCGTATTTCTCACGAATACCGTGCTGGGAGCCGGCATCCTGACCATGCCGCGCAGCGTCACCCAGGCCATAAAAACCCCGGATTCCTGGCTTACCATTTTAGTTGGCGGCGTCATCATGGTGTTTGTCATTCTGCTGATGGTCAAACTCTGCCAGCATTTTCCGGGCCAAACGATTTTCCAATATGCGGGGAGAATTGCCGGAAAGTTTATAGGCGGCCTGTTATGCCTGCTGCTGATCCTTTACTTCGTGATTACCGCGGGCTTCGAAATCCGAACGCTCGCCGAGGTGACGCTGTTTTTCCTGCTGGAGCACACCCCGATTTGGGCCGTTATTTTCCCCTTTGTCTGGGCGGGGACCTATCTGGTCTGCGGCGGCATCAACTCGATTGCAAGGGTTTTTCAAATCGTTCTGCCCATTACCCTGTTTGTGCTGCTTGTCTCCTTCGCCGTAAGCTTGCGCTTGTTTGATATCAATAATCTTCGCCCCGTGCTTGGCGACGGCGTTATGCCGGTGCTGCGCGGCCTGAAATCCTCCGTGCTGATCTATACCGGCTGCGAGGTAGTGATGACGCTGGTCGCTTTCATGGAGAACCCCCGGCAAGCTACCAAAGCCATGCTGGCGGGAATCGCCATCCCGTTCTGCCTGTATTTTCTAACGGTGGTCTTCGTTGTCGGCGGCCTTTCGATCGACTCCATCATTACCAGCACCTGGCCGACCATCGATCTGGTCAGAAGCTTCGAGATTACCGGTTTTTTTGTGGAACGGCTGGAATTCCCCTTAATGGTAGTCTGGCTCATGCAGATGTTCTGCAACTTCTGCAGCTTCTTTTTTCAGGCCTCGCTGGGCATTTCCCAGATTTTCAAGCTTTCCTTTCTTCCGGTTGTCCTCGGCATGGTTCCGCTCATTTTCCTTTCGGCCATGTTCCCTAAAAGTGTCCAGGATCTCTTCTCGCTGGGGGACTCTATCGGCATGATGGGCCTTGTACTGTTCCTGCTGCTGCCAGTCCTGCTTACGCTTGTCTGGCTCTTCCGCACGAAAGGACTGAAACAGCATGTATAAAAAAGGTTTGTCCCTCCTCCTTTGCCTGCTGCTCTTCCCCTTGCTGCTGGCAGGCTGCTGGAGCAGCGAGGAGATTGAGGACCTGGCGCTCTATCCAGGAATGGCGCTGGACAAAGGAGAGCCGGCACCCACGGAGAAGGAATTCGAGGCGAAAGGCGCTCATTATGCCAAACGGGATAAAGTTATGGCCACTGTTCAAGTTGTGCCTACAAAATTGATCGGGACGCAAGATAAGGACAAAAGCGGGGGTAAGAACCCATATATTAACATATCAGGAAGCGGCGACTCCGTTCTGGAAATATTCCGCCAGTTCTCCATCCGGCTTGACCGGCCGATCATCGGGCATCACCTGAAGGTTATGGTCATATCCGCCGATCTGCTGAAGGCGCAGACAATCGAGCAGATTACGGATTTTGTTCTGCGCGACAACGACATTCGTCCCAGCACCGCTGTCTATATCACTGAAGGATTGGCCAGAGAAGCCATGGTCACTCAAGAACCTAACGACATTCCTGCGTTTCACATCATAGGGATGCAGCGAAACCTCCAAAGAACAAGCAAAGTGCTGAGTGTCGTTTCCTTATCCAAGCTCGACGCGCTGACCCATGCTCAAAAAAGTTTTGTCCTGCAGAACCTGGTCTCCGGAGGCGGGGAAATCGAATTATCCGGAGCCGGCATCATCAAAGGCTCCTCCGGCCATTGGATCGGAACCCTGAACCAGGAGGATACCGAATGCTTGTCCTGGCTGAGCAACAAAGGACACGCCGGATCCATTAAAGCTTACGACTGGGACAACGAGCCGATTACCTATGAGATTAAATCCATGAAAAGCAAGATCAGGAGCCATGTAGACGGCGATGCCATTTCGTTTAAAGTCTCCATCTCCACCGAAGGCCGCCTCATCGAAACCTGGAACAAAAATAATATTCCCTCTTCCAATGACTTCGCAGAGAAAGCAGGCCAGGTCTTCCATGAGAAACTTGCGAAAATGATGCAAAATTTAATGCGCGATCTGCAGTCCAAATATAAAACGGATGTGGCCGGTTTTGGGGACAGGCTGGCCATTGAGCACCCCAGAGTCTGGAAGAAGGTAAAAGATCATTGGGACGAGACGTTCAGCCAATCCGAGGTTACTTTTTCCTACGATTTGAAAATTACGGACTTTGGTTCCTTTACGGAGAGCTGAAGCCGCACAGGACGCAAAAAGCCGGACGCAAAAGGCAGCCGGCTTCCCTTTTTCAAAATTTCATGTCAGGTTTCAAGCTCCGTCCTGTTGCAAGATCAAAGCGGCGGTTGAGTTACCCCGAGCTGCGCCCAGCCCTCTTTCGAAGGGCCATATACCGCCGGGATTTGCAGCCCCGCCTGGCGCATCAGAACCGTAACCTGTCCCCGATGGTGAATGATGTGTTTAATTAGCCCCATAAAAATTGAAGCGTTCGACTCCATTCTCCCGAAGGCATTTTGAACCTGCTTCAGGCTGTCCTCCGTCCACTGCTCCCGCACGGCATCGGCCGCGCGGCTGCTTACCGCTCTGAACGTGTCCGCGATTTCCTGCGCCGACGGCACCTCACCCTGTTGGGGCACTTTGGCCGTCTCGACACCAAATTTGGATAAGTAGTCCGGAATATTGGAGACAAAATGCCAGGCGATTCTTCCGAGCGTCCGGCCCTCCGGATACACCTGCTGCTGAAGCGATTCGTCCGTTAAAGCATCCAGAACCTTCTGGGTTAATACAGCCTCCTTGTTCCATTCCGCTATAAAGTCTTCAACCGTTAGATACATGTCTTCCTCTCCCATCCTATTCATAAAATAGTTTAGCTTCGCTTTCTAATTCCAGCTTAATCTTTAATAGTGACAAGTATTGTCATGGTTGCATGAAAAAAACCGGAGTATACGCTCCGGCCCCTTTCCCGATACCCTCAGGGCCGCCGTTCGCAGCCTCTGAAGGCAAACTTCTTATTTAATAACCACGTACTCCAAACCTACAAGTTTGGCGTAAGTCTCTATTTGGTCGGTTGTCAGGTTCAAGGAAACTACGGTATGATGACCGCCGCCGTTTTCGATCCAGGCTTTGACTCCCTCCTGGAAGTTCGGCTTGACGTTCCAAAGCACCCGGGCCACAGGAAGCTTCGGAGCCGGAACCGCCGGCTCAAAGGCGGAAACCTCGTTGATCAAAAGCTTGTAATGGGTACCGAAGTCAGCCATGGATACGACCACGCCGTCTCCGGCTTTGCCGTCAAACACCAGGCGCGCCGGATCTTCGCGGCCGCCGATACCGAGCGGGGACACGATGATTTTAGGCCGGCTGCTTGCCAAAGTCGGGTCGACCTCCAGCATATGCGATTGGAGAATCGACTCCTGCCCGGCCGTCAACTCGTAGGTGTAATCCTCCATAAAACCTGTGGACCGGTTATGGCTCATTATCTTCAGCAAACGATCCAGCGCAGCTGTCTTCCAATCCCCTTCGCCCGCAAAGCCGTATCCTTGCGACATCAAACGTTGAACGGCCAGGCCGGGGAGCTGTTTCATGCCGTGCAAATCCTCAAAATTGGTCGTAAAAGCCTTATAACCGCCCTGATCCAGAAAACGTTTAAGGGCGATTTCATAACTCGCCTGTACTTTGACGCTGGCTTCCCAAGCTCCCTTGCTATAGGTTCCGTAATCAAATTCATAAAGCTCGGCATATTCCTGAAACAGCTTTTCGATTTCTTCGTCCGTAACCTCGTTTACATATTGGACCAGATCGCCGATGCCGAAATAATCCACGGTCCACCCGAACTGGATTTGGGCTTCCACCTTATCCCCTTCGGTAACGCCGACGTTTCGCATGTTGTCGCCAAAGCGCGCGACCTTGATGTTGAAGCTTTCGTTATAAGCCGCCGCTACATCCATCCAGTCGGCGATCTGCCGCCGCACTTCCGTACGCTCCCAATACCCTACAACAACTTTGTTCTGCTTCTTGAGCCGGGCGTTGATGAAGCCATACTCACGGTCGCCGTGGGCGGCCTGGTTCAGGTTCATGAAGTCCATATCGATCGTGGACCAAGGAATGCTTTCATTGAATTGAGTCGCCAGGTGAAGCAGAGGTTTCTGCAAAAGCTTGGTTCCGCGAATCCACATTTTTGCCGGTGAAAAGGTATGCATCCAGGTGATCACACCCGCCACTTCATCCCGGTAATTGACCTCTTTCATTAGGTTTGTGATTGTGTCCGCGCTCACGGCTAGCTCCTGCAGGACCAGCGGATAAGGCAGCACGCCGCTTTCATTTAAAGCATCGGTCATGGCCTGCGCATGGGCTTTGACCTCCGAAAGTGCCTCTTCCCCGTAAAGATGCTGCGAACCTACGACAAACCAGAATTCTTTTGCTCCCATGGTTGACACCGCGATCATCCTCTTTTCCCTCGTCTTATTTTCTCTTTAGCTTTTTTCCTTAATCCTTTTAGTCCTTCTGGCCGTAATAGGCGTTTGCCCCATGCTTTCGCAGATAATGTTTATCCAGCACGCGCTGCGGCAGCTCTTCGGCAAAATGATTTAATTCCCTTGCAAACAGGTTCATCTTGCAAACCTCCTCCAGCACGACGCTGTTCATGACGGCAGACTTGGCATTTTTGCCCCAGGTAAAAGGGGCGTGACCATGCAGCAGGACCCCGGGAACCGCCATCACATCCAGACCGCGCTCCTCAAAGGTCTCGATGATGACACGGCCGGTTTCGGCTTCATAACCGCGGTCGATCTCCTCTTGGGTCAGAAAACGGGCACAAGGAATAGAGCCATAAAAAGTGTCCGCATGCGTAGTCCCCATCACCGGTACATCCAGCCCGGCCTGCGCCCAAACGGTCGCCCAGGTGGAATGGGTGTGCACGATCCCGCCGATTTGCGAAAAATGCTTGTAAAGCACGGCGTGGGTTGGCGTATCCGATGAAGGTCTCGCTTCCCCCTCGACGACATGACCGTCCAAATCCACGACCACCATATCTTCAGGTTTCATTTCTTCATAGTCCACGCCGCTGGGTTTAATGACGAACAAGCCGCTCTCCCGGTCTATGGCGCTTACGTTCCCCCACGTATATTTCACGAGCCCCTGTTTGAATAGGTCCAAATTCGCCCGATAAACTTCCTCCTTCAACCGCTCCAGCACGTTAACCCCTCCAGTTCTCCATTAAGTGGTCTACGGCAGCCTGCTCAATCGCAAGTCCCTGCTTGTATCGTTCGATAAACGTTTCAAATCCTTTGACGTCTAATGCGTCCGGATCCATCACCCGGGCCTGAACGCCTTTAAAGACTTTTTGGTCCAGGAAATTCTCCAGGCTTTCCTCCCGTTCTTTGCTGAGCAAGTACGACGCCAAAACCGCCATCCCCCAGGCTCCGCCTTCACCGGCGTTGGCCATGACCGTGACCGGCGTATTCATGGCGGCCGCGACGATTTTTTGCCCAACAACAGGCGTTTTGAATAAGCCGCCATGGGCCAAAATGCTATCGATCGGGACTTGCTCCTGCCGAGTCAAAATGTCCATACCGATTTTCAACGCGCCAAAGGCCGTAAACAGATGAGTCCTCATAAAATTAGCCAGATTAAACCGGCTCTCCGGCGAACGGACGAACAGCGGGCGGCCTTTCTCGAGGCCCGTAATGTTTTCCCCGGAAAAATAGCCGTAGCTCAGCAAACCGCCGCCATCCGGATCGGCCTCCAAAGCTTTGTTCAGCATCACGCTGAATAATTTCTCCGAATCGGCCTCATAGCCCATGGCCTCGAAGAACTCCCGGAACAACCCCAGCCAGGCATTGAGATCGCTGGAGCAGTTGTTGGCATGAACCATACCCACCGGGCTGCCGTTTGGCGTCGTGACCAGATCGATCTCCGGGTAGACCCTGGAAAGCTCCTTCTCCAGAACGATCATGGCAAATACGGAGGTGCCGACAGAGACGTTGCCGGTCCGTTTCCTTACGCTGTTGGTGGCGACCATGCCGGTTCCCGCATCACCTTCCGGAGGGCACAGCGGAATGCCCGGCTGTAAATTTTGCGATTGATCCAGAACGCTGGCTCCCATCGTGCTCAATACGCCAGCCGGCCTTCCGGCCGTATAAACTTTGGGCAAAACGTCCCTTATTCTCCAGGGATAACCCTTAGCCGCAACAAGTTCATCAAACTGCCGAAGCATCGTTTCGTTGTAATCCCGCGTGGCTTCATCAATGGGAAACATGCCCGAGGCATCCCCGATACCCAAAGCTTGCTCCCCTGTCAGCAGCCAGTGAACGAATCCCGCCAAGGTCGTTATGAAATGAATCCGGTGGACATGGCTCTCCCCGTTTAAAATCGCCTGATAAAGGTGGGCAATGCTCCACCGCTCGGGAATATGGAACTGAAACAGTTCCGTCAGCTCTTTGGCCGCGGCTCCGGTGGTGGCATTCCGCCAGGTCCGAAACGGAACGAGCAGTTCCCCCGTGCTGTCGAAGGCCATATAGCCATGCATCATGCCCGAAAATCCGATCGAGCCGATAGTGCGGATCGTGATGCCGTATTTTTGTTCCACTTCCTGCTTCATCCCGCTGTAGGCTTCTTGCAAACCCGTGATGATATCGGCCAATTTGTACGTCCAAATTCCATCTTCCAGGCGGTTTTCCCACTCATGGGTTCCGGACGCAAGGGCTTCAAACCGATGATCGATCAGCACGGCTTTGATTCTCGTAGATCCGAACTCGATACCGAGGGAGGTTTCTCCCTTGGCAATCGCTTGTTTAGCGTGGCTTGCGCTATTCGACATCCCATGTTCCCCCTCTCTGATAACGCTTTAAAAATCCAAAATCAAAAGAAGGCGCTTTCCTTTGTTGGCCTTAGTATAGTTTTTTGTACGTACATTAGTCAATAATTAATATTATTTATACCAACAAATATTAAGAGCGTTTATATAGGGGTTCCTTTTATGATATGTATATAACGACAAGCGTTTAATTATGAAAGCGGAATCTTTCCATTCCTTTAAAAGGGTGATAAAATACGACCATACAAATTTTTGGGATATCCGAGCCCGAATACGAACAACTTTGAAAGAAGAGGATCCAGTGAAACCCAAATATCAAGTCATTATTGAGGATATAAAAAGTCATATTCTTTCGGGCGGGTACAGCCCGGGGGAACAAATTCCGACGGAGGCCGCCCTGCAGGACACATACAAGGTAAGCCGGCAAACGGTCCGGAAGGCGATTTTGGAGCTGTCTAACGAGGGATTTTTAAGAAGCGAAAAGGGATCGGGCACCTATGTAAGCAACCAATACCGCTCCAAGCCGGGCGGAAACGCCAACAACAAAACGATCGGCGTCATCACCACCTACATATCCGATTACATCTTTCCCTCCATCATTCGCGGCATTGAAGGGCGGTTAAACGAGGATAATTATTCGCTGCTCCTGGCCAGCACCAACAATGATGTGGCTCAAGAGAAAAAAGCGCTGGAAATGATGTTGTCTTTTGGTGTGGACGGCCTCATCATCGAACCTACCAAAAGCAATCTGTACAACCCCAATATCGCTTATTACCTGTCGTTCAAGGAGCAGGATGTTCCGTTTATCATGATCAATGCTTATTACGAGGAGTTGGACGTGCCTTTCTTCTGCCTGGATGACGTGCAGTCCAGCTACCTGGCCACCAAAGAGCTGATCGCAAAGGGCCATACCCAAATCGGGATTATCGCCAAAATGGACGACCTGCAGGGGAAATACCGCATGAAGGGGTATATCAAAGCGCTTGGAGAAGCCAAGCTGCGGTTCAGCCCGGAGCAAGTGCTTTCTTTTGATACCGAATCGAAACACAACCTGAATGCCAATCTGAGAAAATTCCTTAGCGACAATAGGGAGGAACTGACGGCCCTGGTTTGTTACAACGACGAAGTAGGACTCGAGGTCGTCCATGTGTGCAGACAGCTTGGCCTCTCAATCCCGGACGAATTGTCTATTATCGGGCAGGATAATTCTTATATCGCCAAAAATGCAAATATTAAGCTGACCACCCTCACCCATCCCCAGGAGCAAATGGGCCGGGATGCCGCGGATTGGGTTATTAAGAAGCTGCAGGGCAAAAAGGATTTACCGAGCAGCACCTATTATCAGCCCGTGCTCATCGAAGGGGAAACGGTAAAACAGAGGTAGCCGCTAAGCTAAGTTGTACGGCCAACTTTGGCTGCCAACCTGAAAGAAGCCATGGGAATCTCCCATGGCTGTCTTTTTAATAAAGGCGGTTAGTGTTCGTAGCTTCTTCTTGGGCCTGATTCCTGCCACATTTGAAACCTGTAGAAGATCAAGGCAATTAAAGTTTCGGCAATAAATACGATTAACCCTTTATCAAAAACCACGATTCCCCTTCTCGAGAACCATGGCAATATAACAAAAGCGAAAACGATATTCGCAACGACTTCCACCCAAAAGAATCGCCAAAACCGCTTATACGTGAACACTAAAAGCCACATCGGCACAACCGGAAATAATCCGTAAACGTACGAAGACATCATACCTAACGGATAGGTTGTCTCCCGGAAGCTCCACCAATTGCATCCTACACCTATTTCGCAAACAATAATACTTAAAAAGGCAGCCAGTAATCCCGCAGGCATATATCGTTTAATGTGTTCTCTCTTCATAAAAATCAAGCTTAACCAAGGGACCCCCAATGTGATCCATAATATGATCTGGTTGCCTACAGTCACGACAATGGCCCTCCTTGAATTCCTTTTGCGGGAATCTTCTGTGCATGTATCTTGTGCAATTAACCCGGGCAATATGCAAAGATCGGCATCTCCTCGACGCGCTCCTTCTTTCATAATTTACTAACGCACTTCCAAAGGTTCTCCCTTTGACAAACCCAAAAGGGTGGATTATGATTAGAACGAACATTCGATCCAATAAACTGCAAATTGTAGAATGAACGTTCAATTTATATTAGGAGGTTTTATAATGCGAAAAACAGTATTCATTACGGGAACCAGCTCCGGGCTGGGCAAACTTACGGCCCTCCGGTTCGCTCAAATGGGCTGGAACGTGGCGGCCACCATGCGCACGCCCGAGAAAGAAACCGAGTTGACCTCATATGAAAACATTAAAATTTTCAAACTCGACGTAACCAAAGTTGATCAGGTCGAAGCGGCCGTAGAGCAAGCCATAGCGGCATTCGGGAAAATCGACGTGGTTATCAATAACGCCGGCATGGGCACCTACGGGCCGCTGGAGCTGGCCAAAGAAGACGCTATTGATTGGCAATTTGCCGTGAATACGCGGGGACCGATCAATGTCATTCGAAAATTTCTGCCCCATTACAGAGCAAACGGCGGGGGGATGTTTATTAATATCAGTTCTTTTATGGGAGTAACGACGGCCGTTCCGCTCGGCTCCCTCTACAACATGTCCAAGTTTGCGCTTGAAGGATTAACGGAAGGGCTATATTACGAACTGCGGCCGTTTAATATTGAGCTTAGACTGATCGAGCAAGGCGGCTCTAAAGGGAACAACTTCAAGGAGGGAATCACCTGGAGCACCGACGAAAACGTAAAAGACTATGACGACATGATCGCCAAGGTAAAAACGATCATGGAATCGAGGGATGACTCCATTTTGGATGACCCTCAAATCATCGTGGATGCCATCGTCGCTCAGGCGACGGGAGAAAGCAAAAAATTCCGCACCATTGTCGGAGAGGCAGGCAACCAATTGGTCGCGCTTAGAAACTCGGTGCCAATTGAACAATATTTGGAGACCGTTTCAAGCAACTTCAAATAATCCTACATTTCCGGTAAAGAAGAAAGGGCTGCTCAGCCCTTTCTTTTCTGTCTTTTGCCGCTCGGATCCGGCTTCTGGCTGTCTGGTTTCTATGTTAAAAAGCATGCTGGAAATCAGCGATTTCAATCCGGTTTCGCCCCCCGTTTTTGGCTTGATAGAGGGCCTTGTCCACCTGCGCGAGGAGTCCGGTTAAATATCCTTCCGCATGCTCCGGTTCATATTGATAGGCAAAATCGTCCAGCGTCAAAACCCCCATGCTGACGGTAACCGAAATGGGCTCCGTGCCGGGTCCCAATGAAATTTCATTGGTTTCTATCACAATCCTTACTTGTTCCGCCAATTCCCGTGCCAAATGCCGGTCCGTGTCCGGAAGATAAATCATAAATTCCTCACCGCCGTATCGGGCTATAATATCCTCCCTGCGGATAGAATGCTTGACGGTTCGAGCCGTATGATAAAGCACCTCATCCCCTGCTACATGTCCATAACGGTCATTGATCGCTTTAAAGAAATCAATATCGAAAAGGATCAGCGAAAACGGAGTCCGGCGCTCTATATGGCCTGCAACCTCATGCGTCAGCTGCTGGGTTAAATAATGACGGTTGAAGCATTCGGTCAGACTGTCCGTAAGCGCCATTTCCTTCAATTTCTGATTGGCCTCGGACAATTCCCTGCGGATGCTGTCCAGCGACTGGTTTTGCCGCTGAAGGACCTCGTTTTGCCGGTTCATCTCCCTCACCAGATAACGTTCATGGGAAACATCCTGAAAGGTGAGAATCCGGCCGATCTGCACCCGGGAAGCATCCACGATCGGAGAGGCCTGTAGAATAAAATGACGAGCGGTGTCCCGTTCGATAATAACTTCGATCTGGGAGAATGCATCATCGTTCCGCCTGTAATGATCCAGAAACTCCTCCCCGTCTCCCTCCACCTGCACAAGCCCGAGGAACCTTTCCATATCAAAATAGTCGCCCAGGCTTAAATCCATGAACAACCGCAGGGCTTTGTTGACCTCAATGATGGATTCATTTTCATCCAATACCAGCATGCCAAATGGAATCGTATTGATGACATCCTCATGAGCGATGGACACCAGATCAAACATGTTGTATCTCTTGATCACGTACACGAAGAAAATAGCGGAGAGAAAAATGCCGACCGAGGTCAATCCCGGAACGATCGGCAGCCATTTTCTCAATGCGACATTCACAACCAGATCGCTGCACGCAAAAGTGGCCAGGACAAAAATCCCCCAAAGGGTGATTTTGACTTGCTTTTTTATCGTCAGTAAGGTCTTGGCAGACCTCAGCGTTCGGAACAAAAAAGCCAAGGAAGCGAAAAAATAGCTTAACAAAACGGCTATCATTACCCAAAACCAGGGGCCATAGGCCCTATGTATGTATCCGCCATCCAGCGGCCTTACAAAAAGATGAAACGGGTTCAAGATCACGCCAACCGATGCAATCACAGCGGGCATGACCCATATGGCCAGCGCTCTATTTCCCAAATTGTCCGAATTGCCGGTTAGAAAAACCGTAAGCAGCAGCCAGCCGCTTCCAAGCATCGAAAGCGCGACAAAAGACAAGGTCACATATAACAGCTGCAGCTTCGGATCCAGCGTAATATCGGTGGCAAATTGACACAGGGGCCACATCATCATAAAGAAATGAAACAGGAAGTACACTTTTCGCAAGTTGGTAATTCTGACGGTAGCAAAGGCATAAACAAATAACACGAACAAGAGGAGGAACAAATAGAGATCATACCAAACTGATAAGCTCACAAATCTTCTCCTTTTTTATTCCGGCAGCTGCGATATCCTAGGGACCCTTTTCGCAACCCAAGTTTTACCAACCTAGTCGGGTTCTTTTATAGTATATGCCTTGATGCCATTCTATGAAAACAAAAAAATAAGACCATGGTCTCATGGTCTTGTAACGAATCTTTTTATTTGAAAATGGCAAACTTCAAGTTTTTCCCCTGCAGGTATTTCAAAATGTCCGGAAGCGCCTCGACCGTGCTCTTGTCTTCATGCAGCACGTAAATGCCGCCGGAAGCCTCCAGCCCTTGGAAATATTTCAGAATATCGCCGGGTTTCTTGTGATTCCAGTCCTCGGGATCCCGGTTCCACATGAGGGTCTTCATATGCTGCTCTTTGACTATGGAAAAAAGCTTGTCATTAATAGCGCCGTATGGAGGGCGGAATAAAGTGATGGGCGTATGCGTCAAAGACTCCAGCAGGCTAACCGTCCTGGACAGGTTTTCAGCCTGCTCCTGGGGAGCAAGCTTCGTAAGCTCCGGATGATCCCAGGAATGATTCCCGATGGACATGCCATGCTCGCTGGCATAGGTGACGGCATCCGGGCGGCGTTTGGCATTTTCGCCGATAAACAGAAAGGTCGCAGCTACTTGGTGTTTCGTCAGCATATCCACGATCTTCTGCGTATACCGCGAGGGCCCGTCATCAAAAGTCAAAGCGACGTAGCCCTCCGGCAGACCGAACATCTTTTTCTCTGCGTCGATGTCGATGACTTCGTAATTCTTCTGCTCGGCCGGAGGCTGAGCTTTAGCGGGTACCGGAGAGGGAAAGTAGCCAGCCAGGCTTCCCAATGCCGGCAGAAGGGAACCGCCGCGTTGATTCGGCAGATTGGGGCCTCTCTGGGACGAGGCGGCTTGAACCCCCGAACCCTCGTTATCCATATTCGGACCTTTAGAGATAACCGTGCCTTGCGCCGGATCAGCCTGCCCGCCAAAAAAAGGCGCGGGATCCGCCTTGCTGTGATAAGGGATAGAAGCCAGAACGATCAGCAAAATAAACCCGACCAAAAGCAGGTTCGCCATCCGGGGTACCCGTGTGTAGACTTGGCGTACGAGGGGGATCCGGTATCTAAGCGGAAGATCTTCGCCCGCTGCTCCTACTCCTGCTGCTACTGATTTAAATGCTGCTGCACTGCTGCTCACGTCTTCTTTTTCGTGCCGCTTCCCGCGTCCACTTTCGGCAGGAAGCGCCTGAGCCGTTAAAAAAGGGGTTTGCCTGATTTGCTTGATCTGTTTTATGTATGCTTCGCTGCATTCGAAATATAACGTTTCCCTCAGGGCACCTGTAGTTCTGATAATGACGCTATAGTATGTATTCCGGAATGGATCCTTTTTGGGATACGGGGAAATGCGGGCCCTGCCCCCATTTAAGGGCTGCAGCGCTTGAATGCCGAGAAACGTATACTCATCAATGTCAATAATACAGGTTTCCTGCCTGTCCTCATGGGTAACGGCGACCTTCATTTGATGCACACCCTCAGAGGTCTTCCCAAGCGACAGCAGTTCTATGACCTGTGTGCTGTATGCCTCCATGCGATCTTCATCCTTCTCTGTCCAAACCCTAGATGAACTTAATCGGTTGAACCTCCATCCAACGTGCCTCCGCTTGAATTAAATGGAGAAGTCATCCGGTTGGTGAAATCATTTACGATATTAAGGAGATGTGTCTTCTCTTGGCGAAGGGCGTCAAATTTCTGTTTCATTTGGGAGAGCTCGACTTCAAGTCGCGAGTTTTTCTCTTCCAGCTCGCCGATTTTTTTGTTCTTGTCCGCGGTCGTTTCATTGTATTTCTGAAGCAAACTTTTATAATTTTGGCGTTCAAATTCAATGACGGATTTAAGTTCATCGATTTCGCCGGACAAAGCGGTCTGAAGCTCTCTGTAATCTTCCATCATCTGGTCAACCTTTAGGTTTTTGTCGCTCAGCCGCTGCTCCAGATCCAGGATGCTTTTCTCGCGCTCCTCGATGACCTTGCCCAGATTCTTAATATCCCTGTTTAATCTATCATTTTGGCCGCTTGCGTGGCTCAGCCGATCCTGAGCGTCATTAAAGCTGACTTCGAGATGCTGCTTGGCTTTGATCATCTGCTCGACGGCAAACACAAGATCAAGCGATCTTTTATCCATATGACCTTTATTGGCCGCAAAAATAGAGCCGGAAGACTCTTCATAGGCTGCGTACTCGGCCGTATTCCCTGACAGCTCATCTTCCTCCTGCAAGGCCTCCAGCTCTGTCCTCATGCCATAATCCTCTTGCGATTGCTGCCCGGGACTGCTCTTCTTCTTTTGGAAAGGAGAAAACATAGACAAACTCACCTTTTCTAGGAAAATGTTGACAAATGTCGAAAATTCTATTTCTTATTATAGTGGAAACCGCCTGCTTTTTGTCGGTTCTAAAGTACCTATTTACATCGTGGTATATAGGCTAAAAGACGCGTTGTTTGCGATCAGGGTAGGAAATTAGGCCAAATCTCCTTTTCTCCGGCGGTAAAGGTCCATGCTTTTATACCCCGCCGAGAGAGACTGAAAAAAGGCAAGCTCCTTCTTTACCTTTTCGGCCAGGCTTTCGAATTCCATCACTCCCTGAGGTTCCATATTCAAAATCCCGTAGCGGCAAATTCCGGATAAGGTGCATATTTGTCTAGGAACTCCCACAAACTACTTTTGTTTGCAGCAGCTAACTTAACTATGTTGGGAGGACTTCACTAATTATGTCCACATCTACACCCTCAAGCAAGGCCGACAATGAAAAAAAACCTTTAACCGCTGCGGAGGTCTCCGCGCTATGGCTTCAGTACCTGGGCGATACGATGTCCCTATGCGTATATAAATATTTCTTAAAAATAAATGAAACCGAGGAAATCAAGCCGATATTGGAGCTGTCAGTTCAATTAGGCGAAAGCCAAGTCAAACAAATTACGAAGCTTTTGAAGAACGAGGCCTTTCACATTCCCGTAGGCTTTAACGAAAGCGACGTGAATTTGGAGGCTCCGCGCCTGTTCTCCGATGCCTTTGTGCTGTTCTATTCTTATATTATGACCATTCATGGGTTAACCGCCTACAGTTTGGCCGTTACGAGCTGCGAGAGGAAGGACGTCCAGGATCATTTTGCCAAGTGCATCACTTCGACCACTCAATTATTTCAAAAAATTTCGGATTTGGCCAAGTCGGAGCCAAGATTTTCCCCCGTCCCCTCCGTCCCTTCCCCTGACAGCGTGGAGCTGGTGCAATCCACCGGGGTCTTTTCCAACCTGATCGGAGATAAAAGGCCAATGAACTCCTCCGAAATCACCAATCTCTTTTTTAATTCCAAGAAAACCGGATTTGTCAGTACGTTAAGCATGGCTTTCAGCCAGGTCTCCGAGCAGGAAGATGTAAAGAAGTTCCTGTTAAAGAACGTCAAACTATCGGGAAAGGACGCTGAAAGTTTTGACGCTTTCTTAAAACGGGAAAACCTCTCCACGCCTCACAAGTGGGAAGATGAGCTTACCGATTCAACGGCAAGCCCGTTTTCGGACAAGCTGATGATGTTCCATGCCGCTTTTCTGGTAAATGCAGCCCTTTCTTATTATGGTGCGGCTATAGGCTCCACGTTGAGGTCCGATATCGTCCTTAACTACAAGCAGGTATTTGACCATGCCATGGAAGCCGGATCAGACTGTTACAGCATTATGGTAAAGCATGGCTGGCTGGAAAAACAACCGGAAGCGATCGACAGGAAGTCGCTGACGCAGGAGTGACTCTCCTTGGGATATCAGTAAAAAAGGCACCCGCAGCGGGTGCCTTTTACTTCTTTGCTACTATAGGCGAATCTTCTAAACTTTTCAGCTTTCATTTCACCGCGAGAGCTGAAAGTTCTTTCCGGAAATCCGGCCACCAGGAGTGATAAAGCTCTACATAGAGGCGGTTTGCCGCGTCGTTCACCTCTTTTGCAGTGGAGAAATTGCTGCTGTAGACGGCAAACGCCTCGTCATAGGCTTCCCCGGTCAGCTCCGCAGACTCCGCATCATCCAGCAGCGCCTTCAAGCGGTCCTTGACGGCCATGCCGGGTGCGACGCGCGCTTGGGTCGCCTGTTCATAGGCATAACCCATTTCGATCAGCTTTTCCTCGGTAAAAGCATCGCCTGTGATCTGCAGGTTGATCGGCTCCCCGTTTCCGCCTTCAGCCGTCCGGTAGCCCGTCGGAACCGTAATGCTCGGATAACCGGCTTTTGCCGCAATGCCGGTCGTTGCACCGTTCAGGCCGATCAAGCCGTCCAGTTTATACTTATCCAGCAAATAATTAATGCCGTTCTTGCGGGAATACGCGACATCGGCGGCCCGCTGCGCGTCTCTGGTTTTGTAATCGGCAGAGCCCGGCGTCATATCGTAAGTAACGGCTTCCTCCAGAATGGTCTGGCCGTACTTCAATACATCGAGATGTTTTTTGTTGTAGTCGATAATATCCTGCAAACTCGTAATGACCGTTTTATTGTCGCTGGCCAAAACAGGGCTCTTCTGGGCTTTCAAATAATTTTCTATATCTTCCTTGAAGTCATAATACAGGACCTTGGAGGCCGGAGCGCTTGGCAGCTCATCCCCCATGTCACCGCCATTCGAGGCATAAACGATCGTTGCGCCTTGATCTTTCAGGACTTGGACCGCTTTCTGGAAGGCTTCATACACATCCGGCTGCGTCTCCTTATTTGGTGTCCGATAGACGCCGAGAACTTTGTCCTTCAGACCGTCTTCCTTCAAGTAATCGATGTAATTTGTTTCGGTATGCGCCTTGAAATAGGCTTCATCCACCTTGATATCATTGTTAACGCCCATGTTCATATGAATGTCATCCGGATCGAAGCCCTGCATCGCGGACAGCAGCGTGGCGACGTCGGATACGTCCCGTCCCATCGGCCCGGCCGTGTCCTGGCTGTGCGACAAAGGAATGATGCCGCTGCGGCTGACAAGCCCCACCGTCGGTTTCAACCCGACAAGCGAGTTTTTCTGCGACGGTGATAAGATGGACCCGGAAGTTTCCGTACCGATTGTAATGGCTGCAAGAGCTGCAGCCCCGCCCGAACCCGAGCCGGAGGACGAACCGGAAACGTCCAGCACATTGGGCAGATAAGGGTTCAGGACCTGGCCTTGCAAGGTCGAATAACCGTTCCGCATCCCGCTGGTAATGAAATTCGCGAATTCGGACAGGTTGGTTTTCCCCAGAATAATCGCCCCGGATTTCTTAAGCTGGCCTGCAAGGAAGGAATCCTGATCAGGAAAGTTGTTGGCCAAAGCGATCGATCCGGCCGTTGTCGGCATGCCGTCAGCCTTCGCCGTCCCTATGTTGTCTTTGATCAGAACGGGAATGCCAAACATGCCCGCCGCCTTGGAGGGATCTGCCTTAACGGCGGCATCGCTCGTTTTCGCTAGTTCTATAGCGTGGGGGTTGAGACTCGCAACCGCGTCTAAGCGAACCGTATAATTATTATAAAGATCAATCCGGGTTAAATACATGTTGACCAGCTGCTCGTAGGTCAGCTTCCCTGCCTTGACCGCCGCCTGCATATCTGCGATAGTAGCCTTTTCCAAGTCGATCGTCAGCGAATCGAGCGCGACCTGCAGCTCGAGTCTGGCTTCGTTAATCTTGTACACAGTGCTGTTCGGCGAAATGTTGCTCACCATGCCAAGCGCATATCTGACCTCATCCGCGTAGGGGGCTGGATAATCCTTCAGGCTGACGCTTTTAGCTTGCTGCACGACAGCGTGCAAATCCTGAAGAGCCTTGGTCGTCGTCGCCGCGTCGACGATCAGGCTGGTGGAATTCATGGCAGAGGCCGGAATGGCACTTCCCAATAACGCCAGACCCAAGATCGGTACCGTCATCATTTTGACCGCCTTTCTCTTCTTTGCATAGTTCATTCTGCAACACCCTCCCTTATGTAAGTATATATTACACAACAGAAGCATACCACATTGTTTACGGAGGTTTCAAAGACTTTTATGTTACATATAGTGACTTAAATCGAGTTTTTCATTGCGCTTTAGTTCTATATACCTAAGATTGGTGTAATATTTAATTACACAAATATCCCTATTGTTAAAACATACTGATTATAAAACAAGGGCGTTCTCTTGCGAGAACCCCCTTGAGATCATTAAAGGCTGTCATTTACGCCTTGCTGCCAAGGCTTTTTTCCAAAATCCATTTCCCCGGCTCCGAAACGTACCCGAGCGCCCGGTTGATCGCCAGCATCGGGGCATTGGTCGAGCGGTTGTTCGTTCTTAGCTTCATGATCCCTTTCTCGTTTGCGTACTGGAAGGAAAGCAGCTTCAGGGCGCGGGCGATGCCTTTTCCCCGATACTCCCTTGCTGTTCCCGTGAAAAAGGTATACATCTCGTCGCCCTGCGGCATCAATACCGTGACTCCCACGATCTCATTGCCTGCCATAGCCAGAAAAGTCGCGTCAGGGATCATTCTTCTCGCGATCCCCGCAAACATTTCATAAGGGATATCCAACGCGCCTTGGGAATCAGGCGTATCCCGGGTCATCCGGTTCAAAACCTCGTAATAATGGGCCATGTTCGGTTCAATCGGAAAATCGACGGCCGTACAAAGCGTAATTCCCCGTTGGCGAACGGCTTCCAGGTCAGCCTCAAAAGTATCCGTCGGAAACGCGCTCAGGTCGAGAACCGATTCGAATTGATGCGCCTTTTCCTGGTAGCCGCGGTTTTTTGCCCACTGAAGGGAAAGCGTATCATTGTCCCGGATCGAAATGAGCAGGCCGTTCCATTTTTCCCCGTCGATTTCTTCATGAAGAGCTTCGCTGAGCTGACGTCCGCAACCTTTGCCGCGTTCGGGCTCGTCCACGACAACACTTACGACCAGAAACCCGTCCGGCGTGTGACCCGTATAATGATAGGCTTCAGCCATTCCAATAATCCGATTGTTCTCATCGATTCCTACAATTCTTTTGAAAAAGGGATAAGACTTCGAGCGATCCTCCTGCAATTCAAACATTTCTTCCCCGAGCGGAGAATTGTAGGTCTGATTTTGCAGACGGTAGACATCCAAGCGGTCAGCTTCCTCATAAGGACGGATTTTCGAGATCACGGTTCACACTCCTAAAGTAGGGATTGTATCTATCGGGTCAGGATTTTACTCTGCCATGCCCATAATAACATAGATGGCAACCTAGCATCTCCTAACGAAATTACCAAAATTGGCAGACCAAATCCATATCGATCAGGCAGCTGATCCGATGCAAGCCGCGTCCATTCATAGCGCAAAAAAACGTTTACAAATATTGTATTTTTATGGATAATAAGCTAACACAGGGTTATGGCTCTCTGCTAGAAAAGCCGTTTCCACTGTCCACATCCATCCCGGCAAGGGGGTGACAAGCAATAAGGGGAGTTTTGACACTATTTCTGGCCTCGTTTAATGTAATCGCTTTCATATTTTTTAAAAAAAGGATGTGTTGAAGATGAATATTCCTTCTTTTTTTAAAAGAACGATCGCTTTTTCGTTAGCGTTGTTATTAGGAGTTACGCTGATTGTGGTCCAACCAGCAAAGGTATCGGCAGCGTCTTTATACAGCCTCCAAGCACGGGCAAACAACAATTATGTTAGCGCCGATAATTACGGCAATGCCCCGCTCGTCGCCAATCGGACCTCCGCAAGCACTTGGGAGCAATTCCAGGTCATCAACAACTCGGACGGCACCCTATCCCTTTTGTCTATGGCCAACAACAAATATGTAGCCGCGGATCTCAATCAGGGAGCCAAGCTGATCGCCAGAAGCACCAGCATCCAGCAATGGGAGAAATTCACGAAAGTTGCCTTGGCCGACGGGACCATTGCGCTAAAAGCTTTGGCCAATAATCAATATGTATCTGCGGATTTAAATAACGGCGCGGTGCTGGCCGCGACAAAAACAGCCGTAGGTGGCGCATGGGAAGCCTTCAGCCTTGTCACAAGCGGCTCCTCGAACGTATCCAAACCTTCGGAGGCTCCCGCCTATATATGGAATTATGCCGTAAATGCGGATACCCGGTTCGGCAAAAACGGGGATTTCGCTTTGCTCATTTGCGCCGTAATCAAACAGGAAACGAGCTACGGAACGAATTTAGGCGGCGTCTCCGGCGGCGACGGGTTAATGCAGGTTGAACCGAACACCAGAAACGCTTATGCAGGCGAATTCAGCTCCACGTTTGGACATGCCTATAACCACAACGATCAGCAGGATCAGGTATATATGGGAGCCATGATCCTTAATGACATGATTAACCTGGCAAACGGCGACGTATGGAGAGGCCTGGTCAATTACAACGGGGGACCGGGCTGGTATCCAGGCGCCACGGATTCTTACGGCCGGCCTATTCTGGCGGATCAATATGCCAACACGGTATACGCAACCTATAAAAGCTATGGCGGACTGCACTAATCCAATAATTGCCGGGCACTAAGGCGGAAAGTCATTTCAGAAATAAACAGGGCGGCCTCCAGCATTTATTAGTCTATGCTGCGGAAGGCCGCTCTTGTTTTTAATAAATGCCGCAATCTAGGGCTAAGGCTAATGCCAGCGTGACGGCCCTTCCTTTTCCCGTCCCGACGCGGAAGTAAGGGCATCCGCCGGGTGTATGTTAAACAAACAATAGGGTAAGATATCCATTAAACACCTGACAAATTTTTGATAAAGGCAGGGCAAGTCTGAATGTGGATGGATACCGTTAAAGATTCGCTGCTCGTAGCTGGAAGGATCTTCACTATCTTCCCCCTCATGCTGGTTGCAGGATTGTTTATGGGCAAAAGATCGATCGGCGAGCTGCCGGTGTTCGACTTTCTGGTCATCCTCGCTTTGGGAGCGGTCGTTGGCGCTGATATCGCCGATCCCAACATTGCGCATATTCATACCGCCGTTGCCATTGTGCTGATCGCCCTGATGCAGCGTGGAGTCTCCTTCTTGACCGTTAAATGGAGAAAACTCGGGAAGCTGATCACTTTTGAACCCACCATCGTCGTTAGCCAGGGGAAATTTGTAATCCATAACCTGAAGAAAGTAAGGTATTCCATAGATAACATTCTGCAAATGCTGCGTGAGAAGGATGTCTTTCATATGGCCGACGTCGAATTCGCGATTCTCGAGGCTAACGGCAAGTTAACCGTGTATAAAAAAGACCCTCCTTCCGCTCCGATCCCTAACCATACGAGACTTCCTGAACTCCATAAGGACGTTTCTTATCCGTTGATTGTGGAAGGAGCCGTGTATGAAGAATCATTAAGCTACATCCACAAAGATTCATCCTGGCTGAAGGAGCAGCTGCAAGCCAAAGGCCTTCGCCAGGAGGACATTTTCTTCGCCTCCGTCGATAACGAGGGCAAAATTTATATATCGGACACCCCTTCGGGGGAGCTCCCGCCTATTCGCCATTAGTCAACAAATACAAAGAAGCGTCCACATCTTGAATGAACGGCGTCCATGCCCTCGCGGCGTACAGCTGAAGCCGGTGCATGGCGCGGGTACACGCCGTATAAAAAAGCTTGCGCTCGCTTTCCCGGCGATAAACTTCCGCAGAAGCGTCGTAAATCAAAACGGCGTCGAATTCTACGCCCTTCGCCAGATACGCGGGAATGACCACGGCCCCGTTCTCGAAGGTTGGCGTCTCTTTCGTAATGAGCCGCAGCTGCGCGCCTCCATGAGCGTTCAGCAGGTCGTGGGCCTCGATGCTTTCAGCGGCGGTTTTGGTGATGACCGCAATGGAGGCGAAACCTTCCGCTTGCAGCGCCGCCACATCTTCCGCTATTTGCGCCGCCAATCGATCTTGACTTGCCGCCTGCGTGAGGAGCGGTTTCCCTCCGCTTCTGTCAAAGGGCATGATCTCCTGGCCGTCAGGCAGCATGGATCTCGTGAACTCCACGATTTCGCGGGTGGACCGGTAGCTGCGGACAAGCCGAATCAAACGGGTGTCAGGCTCCCCATAGAGCCCGATTAGCGGCGAATCCGCCCCGTACAACTCCGTGGCCTGGGTGAAGATGGCCTGGCCGAAATCGCCGAGCACCGTCATGCGGGCGCGGGGGAACAGCTTTTTCAGAAACTCATATTGAAACATCGAGTAATCCTGGCCTTCATCGACGAAAACGTGTTTGACCTGCGTATTGATCCGCACGCCCTCGACCAGCTCTTTCAGATATAGAAACGGCGTGGCATCCTCGTAGAACAACTCCAGCCGGCTAAGCTTCTCCCGGGTTTGTTCACAAATCTCCACCCAAAGCTCCGGAACGTGCTTCTCCTTCGTCATCGCTGCATAAACGTCCTTACTGCCGAACAGCTGGACGTACAGTCCAGCCATGTCGATGAACCGCATCTTTTTCACGTTTCTTCTGAGCGGTTTAAACTGCTCTTTAACGATCTGACGGCTCAGCAGCTCTTCCTCCCGCTCCGCATAATCGAAGTCGGCTTCGTCCCGCCGCGGTTTGTTCTGCAGAAATTCTTGAACCTCTTCATATTTCTCGGCAAAGTCAAAAACGCCCCTCTCCTTGTGCAGTTCCTTATGCACATCAGCGTACTGCTCATTGTCGAGGTAATTCAGCTCCTCCTGCACCCACGGCTCCTTTCGTTCCTTGCGCTCCAGCAGGGTCAATTCCTTCAGCAGCCATTCCTGGAGCATGCCTACGCGAACCGCCAAGCGGATCGAAGGATCATAACTGTAAAACTGCGTCTTCATTTGCCCAGCCGTGATCAGATCGCGGTTCCGGAACCGAATGCCGTTAAATCGCATCCCCTCCTGCCCCAGCCACCCGGCATAATTTTGCAGAGCTTGAAGGAAGGACGCCGACGCCTTATATTCGATCCCCTTGAGCCGGGCCTCATACTCCCGCGTGGATTGTTCGCTCAGCACGTATTCGATCTGGTCAAACGGATCCTCTAAACGCAGCGCAGTGCCAAGCCCATACTCCAGGTATTCCTGGAAGGTCGCCTGCTGCATGTTCTCTTCGCCAAGCTCGGGGAGCACGGTCGAGACATAGCTGTTAAACATCGGATTCGGTGAAAAAAGAACGACCTGATCGGCCTTTAAACGCTCTCGGTCTTTATAAAGCAAATAAGCCACGCGCTGCAAAGCCGCAGAGGTTTTCCCGCTGCCCGCCGCCCCTTGAACAATGAGCATCCGGCTTCGGTCGTCGCGGATAATCGCATTTTGTTCCTTCTGGATGGTCGCCACGATGCTCCTCATCTGCGAGTCCGCACCTTTGCCGAGCACCTGCTGCAGCAGCTCGTCGCCGATCGTTAAGCTCGTATCGAATACGCTTTGCAGCCGGCCATTCCGGATTTGATACTGCCGTTTCAGCTCCATAGCGCCTTCGATGCGTCCGGCCGGCGTGTCATACGCGGCTGGTCCGGGGGAATAGTCATAGTACATGCTCGCAATAGGCGTCCGCCAGTCGTAAATCAGAAAATTCAAGCCTTCCGAATCAACGAAAGACGATACCCCGATATAAACCTGCTCGTTGAAGCCAAGCCCCTCCTCCGTGAAATCAATACGGCCAAAGTAGGGGGACGGCAGCAGCCGCTGCAGACTTTTCCATTGCTGCAGCTTCAGCCGGTAGCTTCGCTCCCGCTCCGACAACAACGCTTCCTGCTGCTTAATGCTGTGGAACGTTTCCTCAAAATCCTCATCCGAAGCCGTGTTGACGGTTACTTCTTCCCAGAAGCGTTTGCGGATTTCCCCCGCCTGATTCTGCAGTCCGTCCACTTCCGGCTCCAGCTCGGCGATTCGCTCCTGCAGCTGCTTTGTCACCTTGCTCAGCCGCTCCTGCTCCTGGTTCCAATCCTGCTCGTTGACCATTCCCGAACACCCCTTCCGATATTTCCGAAAAAGCACATTTGACAACCGCCGTGTCCTATGGTAAGATTAAATTGTAGATATGATAGGATAACTATGATGTTTTTTCATAAATCGACACTAGTGGTTTTTTCATGATACCATAGCGGCTCTTTATGCGCAATTTAATCCTACATAGAAAAACCCGGCAGATTTGCCGGGTTTTTGCTTATTTTCAATTAATATTCGCCTTTAATGACAAAAAACGAACCGCGAATCGTTCCAGCCAATTTGGACTTCTGCCGGGCAAACTTGAACTTCCCCTCCAGCTCGGGAGGTATTTCCATTCCCTCGGAAAGCTTGAAGCCGACGGCCCGTTTCCTAGGGTCATCCACCGTATACAAAACGTTGACTTCGAGACCACTCTCATAAAAAACGAAAGCCCAGTCGATATTCTCCACCTGAAAACGCGACGTTTCCAGCGGTTTGGCCGCAAACGCGATTCCCCGTTCCTCTTTCAAAACCCGGTTTACATAATCCAGGGTCTCCTGGCTTTCTTCAGCCGGCACTACCGTAAACTCATGTTTGTATTTGTTCATGAAATAACGGGCTTCATTGGCGCGAAGACCGGCCAGCGTTTCTGCAACGGGTGAGGATTCCAAACCCAATGTGGAAACCTTTTTAAAATCAACGGTATAAGACACTTCCGGCAGCACCCTCTCTCTTCTTATTTCCTTACAACCGGAATCCACATCTCGCCAACAAGCAGGCCGTCCCGCTCTCCCATCACAACTGCTGTATTCGGCCCGCCTACATAAGCATGATTTTGAGCTTCCGAAAGGGCTTCGCCAAAGGCAAGGCCGGTCAGCTTGGTATTTAATTCATCGACCGTCTTCCCTTCCCCTCTTACCACCACATATTCTCCTTCAGGGAATTGGATCACCCTGGACCCCTCCGCTGCAGGCGCCGCTTGCGCGTCCTCTGTCAGGACACCGGCATAAAACATCATCTTATTATTCACTGCTTCGTTTACGACAAAAAGGTAGTCGTTGGCAGCCAGCCCTTTTAACGTATCAAGCCTTCCATCCTCGCTGACGGCCTGCCAGAAGTCGGATTTCTCCTTGTTTAAGCCGGCAAAGTCCGTGTAATGGCTCTTAAGCTCGGTTCCCAGTCCATACACGACAAAGCTGTCTTTCTCTTCCAACGTATAGTTTGCCATTTGTTATAACCTTCCTTCTCTCAAATTCAGTGAGTGGTTGTCGAATTGTTTGCTGTACTTGATGAATATATGATAGCTTTAAATCATGTCAAAAAATGATACCATTTAGGAGCCCCCATGAAAAAAGTTGAACGGATCAACACCCTCATGCGGTATATCAACAACCGCTCCCGCTTTACCATTGCTGAAATCATGCAGGAATTCGGCGTCTCCCGTTCGACGGCGATCCGGGACATCCGGGAAATCGAAGCCTTGGGGATGCCGCTTGTCGCGGAAGTCGGCAGGGATGGCGGTTATTTTGTGATGCATAATGCTCTACTGCCGGGGGTGCGTTTTACGGATAATGAGGTTAAAGCTCTGTTTATTGCCTTTATGGCCACAAGAAATGCGCAGCTTCCCTATCTGAAGAGCCGGCAGTCTTTAGCCGAGAAATTACTGGGCCTCATCTCAGCCAACCAGCAGGACGACCTTGTATTATTGAATCAAATCCTGCTATTTGAAGGGACCAACCCTCATAATCCCGATTTGCTCGAGCTTTCGGACCTTCCCCACCCCATGCTGGAAAAGCTTATCCAAAACCTGCTCATGGACAGCTATTTAACGATCAGCGTTGAAGAAGAGAGGGGCATCCGCGCTTATCCCGTTTACCTCCTGCACCTTTACCATGACAGAGGCCTTTGGACGATCGAAGGCTTTGACTTAAAGGACGAAAAGAAGAGGATTGTTCCCGTGGACCAACTGACCGATGTCAAACCCTACCCGGAGAAGAGGAGGTTAAGTCCGAAAAAGATCCTAGAAAAACTCGGCAAACAGGAAAAAGAAATCAACCTTGTACTTGAAGCGGGTCCGCGTGCTATTGCCCAGTACAAGAAATACCATCCCTTAAAAGCATTTATTGCCTATACGGATCCTTATCAAACCACGGCGGTTGTAAGTACTTTTGTGCAGGTGGATAAACCTAGAGAATTGGCGGAAATGATAAACTGGATGCTATTTCTGGGGGAGGATGCAAGGATTAGAGAAGCTCCGGAGGAGGTTCTGGAGGGGCTGCGGGGGAGGCTGGATCACTTCAGGAGGCTTTGCTTACCTACTTAAAGAAAAAGTAGACCGTCCCTCACCAAGGATAGCGGTCTACCTTTTCTGATCGTCACCTTTGCTGAAGCCAACCGTCTTTGGAACGGAAGGTCATCCAATCGAAGCGTAGATGGTTACACATCTGCGCTTCGATTTCCTAAAGTAATATTACCACACCCTATTAAGCCTATGCCCCCACACCCACGCTGTTGTCCGGAACAGCAGCCGGCTTCACCAGCGCTTTCTTCTCCCAGGCCCGGCTTCTCCAGCGGAGCAGCATCATCACCCCGCGCAGCCACTCATCCAGCGTAAAAGCAATCCATACGCCAAGCAGTCCAATCCCGAAATGAACGCCGAGCAAATAAGCCAGCGGCACCGAAACTCCCCACATTGAGATCATGCCCATCAAGACGGGGAACCGTGCATCCCCGGCCGCGCGCAGCGAATTGATGATCACCGTATTAAAAGTTCGTCCGGGTTCGAGCACGATAGACAGCAGAAAAATACCCGCTCCCGCCGCAATGATCTCAGGATCATTGGTAAACATGCCAATCAGCTCATGCCGGAATAGCGAGGCCACCCCGACGATTGCTAACGTCAATACGAAGCTGATCCTCACGCTTTTCATCAACCTCTGGTAAGCCGCTTTCATATCCCCCGAGCCGACCATTTGTCCGACAATGATTTCGGTTCCCGCCCCGATCGACATCGCCAGCGCCATAAAATAATTCGATATGTTCATAACATAAACATGCGTATTCAACGCCGTAATGCCGATCATGTTGACGAAGCTGATCACCATGAGGTACTGCGACTGCCAAGAAAGATGCTCGCCCGCCGCCGGCAATCCGACACTCATAATCTGTTTGGCATAAGAAGCTTTCCAGGAAACGTAATCCTTCCGGCGAATCGGTGCAGGGACCCGGCGATACAAAAGGAGAAATAAAACGACTATGCCGAGCAAACGGCTAATCACCGTGGATACGGCAGCCCCTGTAACGCCCAATTCCGGAAAACCGAGATTACCGAAAATGAGCAAATAATTTCCTGTGATATGCAGGATATTGACGCCCAGAGTCACATACATCACGCTTTGGGTGTTCCCGCTCGAACGAATCACCGACGATACCGCATAAGAAAGTGCCTCAACCCACATAAATCCGCCGATAATCTTCAAATAACGGCTTGCGATATCAATTTGTTCAGGATTTAAGTTGAGCAGCCGCAGCAGGGATTCTCCGAAACCAACGAGGGCCAGGCTGACAAGGATTCCGAAGATCAGATTGAGCGAAATAGCCATCGCCGAGATCCGGCTCGCCTCTTTTTCCCTTCCGGCACCAATATACTGGCTCACCGCTACACTGGTACCGATTCCAACAAAACCGAACATCAGAATGCAGAAATAAATGATCTCGTTGGCTAAACCCACTGCCCCTGTAGCCTCGTCGGAGATGCGGCTTAACATAAAGACATCCACCGTGCCAAGCAGCATCCGCAGTACCGAATCGATAAAAATGGGCCATGTTACGGCAAACAGGCTAAGTTTCTTCCATGATGGAGTACGGTCTAATAAGGTCACGTTATACAGGCTCCCGCTAAGTTTATTCTTGTCGCTTTCCCTAGTGTAGCTCCCGCGGGCTCCGTACGTCTACGGGGAAATTTGTTTGATTCGAAAGGGAAAAACGCCCCGTTTGACAATTCATAAACAAGACACTACTATGATGTTAGTTATTACTAACTAACATTCAAGGAGATGATTACTGTGCAAAAAAGGATTACACCCTATATAATTTTAATTATCGGCATATTGATTATGGGGCTTGGAATAGCCATGGTTACTCAGGCCAAATTGGGCACTTCTCCAATTACTAGTATTCCGTATGTATTAAGCTTCATTTTCCCTGCCACGATAGGACAATTCACCATATTACTGACCATCCTTTTTGTGTTGGTTCAAGTCATGATCTTAAGGACGAGTTTCCCGAAGGTTCAATATTTACAGTTGCTAATCGGTCCGGTTTTGGGGATTTTTATTGACTTTGGCATGTGGATTTTTTCTTATATTCAGCCTTCCATGTATCTAGGAAAATTGATTTTATTAGTCATTGGGTGCTTCATGATCGCGTTAGGTGTCTTTCTGCAAGTAGCGGCAAAAACGATTATTAATCCGGCCGATGGAATCGTAAGAACTCTTTCAATCAAGTACAAATGGAACTTTGGGAGAGTGAAGATGGCTTTTGATTCTTCGCTGGTCCTCCTTGCACTCCTTGTTTCGCTCTTTACCTTAGGGGATTTACAAGGAATCAGAGAGGGAACTATTGTTTCAGCAATTCTTGTCGGCTTGTTTATCAATCAAATTAAAAAAATACATCAACGTTATACCCGGAAGAGAACTATAAATCCAACTTCAGAATGATTGTTCCTTTGGGATACCATTATTCGCGAAAATACGGAGGTCCAGATGGAGACAGGGGATAAAATATTAGAAGCAGCCATTTCATTAATGGCCTCAAAAGGTTATAAAGCGGTCACGATCAAACAAATTGCGGAGAGCGCTTCTGTAAGTGAAATGACGGTATTCCGCCAATTTGGCACCAAAAAAAAGATCTTAGAAGAAATTATAAATAAATTTCATTATGCGTCCTTTGTGAAAGAGCAGCTGGAGAAAAACCTGAAATACGAATTAAAACATGATTTATTACTGTACTCCAGTATTTATCAAAACTATATGGCGAGCAACAAACAAATCTACATGATTTCGATCCTGGAGCGCAACACGATGCCGGACCTCCATCTAACGCTTCACAAGAATGTAGAAGAAATCCAACAGTTTTTAGTGGACTATTTCAAGGAAATGCAGAAGCAAGGGAAATTAATCGACGGCAATATCGACTCCTATGTAGCCTTGTTTATGCGCTTCAACTACGGAAATTTTGTTTCCGATACATTGCTCGGGTTCTCAAATATTCCTGTGCCGAATGAGGAATTTATCCGGGATTCCATCTCGATCATAGCAGCTGGGCTAACGCCTGGAACTCAATAAGTGAAACCTATGTATCGGTGAAAAAAAAGCAAAGCCGCAGACATCAGCTGCGGCCCAACCCCATTTACCCCTTTATTTTCTCTCGACCGGACAAGAATAGGGCCGGAAGAAAACAGACAGCAGCAAAGCAGACAGCCCACCAGAAAGCGGTTTGATACGCGTGGACCAGCGAGGTAAGGCTTGCTGCCGCCCCTCCCTGCAATTGTTGCCCGATTACGGTCGCCAGGACGGCTGAACCGAAGGCGCCCCCAATCGTCTGGAAGATCCGCGTCGAGATGCTTGCGTGCGGGATTTGCTCCTTCCGCAATCCTTTATACGCGGAAACCATAATCGGAATCAGGATGCCATTTAATGCCGCACCCCTTACAAGCTGAGCCGCACCCAATAGGATATGGTTGGTATCCGCCCCCGCATATGCAAAAGGAATACTGCCCACAAGGATCACAGCCAAGCTGATGAGTACGATGCTTCTTGCTCCAACCCGGTCAGCCAGCCCCCCGATCCAGCTACGCGTAATCAGCATCCCAACGCCTTGAGGAATCAAGAGAAGCCCCGTCATCAGCACACTTTCGCCGCGAACCTGCTCGTAATAAAGCGGGAGCAGCAGCAGCGCCCCGTTCATGACCATGCCCGAAAGAAACAAGGTAACGTTCGACGCCAGGAAATGCCGGGAGCGGAATAAATGCAAATCGACCAGCGGAGGCTGGCTCGAACGCATAGCATACACGATGTAGGCAGCAAGCAGGACCAGTCCGGCCGCCAGAGGAACAAGCACGCCCGCCGAGAAGAACTGCCCATGAGAACTAATTTGTGAAATGCCGTAAATCAGAACCGCAAACGCGGGGGACAATAAAAGGAACCCCATTACGTCCAGTCTTGGTTTGTGGTTAGAAGCTTCATCCTTCGGAATATGTCTCCCAGACAGCCAGAGAGCGGCTAGCATGATCGGAATATTCACGTAGAAGATCCATCTCCAGCTCATATTATCCATGATCAGCCCGCCAATGACCGGGCCAAGAATCGGCCCCAGCAGCGCCGGAATGCTAATGATCGAAATCAGCTTGCCGAGGCCGCGGCCCCCCGCCGATTGTACGAGCACATTTTGCATCGTCGGAATGAGCAGGCCCGCGCCTATCCCCTGAATTAACCGGAAGAAGATCAGACTGCCGGTGTTCCACGCCAAGGAGCATAAAACGGAAGAAATGAGAAACACCCACAGGGAGAACATATATACATTTTTCCCGCCAAACCGCTGAATCGCCCAACCCGAAATCGGAACGGCCAGCCCCATCGTCAATACATAACCCGTGATAACCCACTGAATCGCCGATACCGTGCTGTGCAGATCGGTTGCAAGCGTGTTGATCGCCACATTGACCATCGTTGAATCCAGCTGGGAAGCGATGGCGCCGAACACCAGAATAAGGGCAACTTTCAAAATGCCGGGGTCTATTTTTTCTTTGGGAGGTTTTATTGCCTCTCCTTGAGCTTGGGGATTAACCATTATATTCACTCCTCGTTCATTTAAGGTACAGTACGTACCGTACCCTATTTGATATCATCATATTACCATTCGCGTGAAAATGCAATATACTGTTTACAAGAGCCCCTAAGAACGAACGAAATTCAGCTTGGGAAGAAGGAATTCGAAATGGCGGAACATTCGCAGGATCACAAATCAAAAGATCACAACTCAGAAGGACGCAACTCGGAAGGACGCAAAGAAAATCAGGGAGAGGAACAAACGACAAAGTCGCGGCGGCGCGGAGACGTGCTGGAGAATGCCATTCTTTCAGCGGCATGGGAGGAGCTGCAGGAGACCGGTTATTCCCGGTTAACGATGGAAGCTGTCGCTGCGCGGGCAAAAACCAATAAGAATGCTGTCTATAGAAGGTGGCCGAATAAAGCCAAGCTGATTGTCGCCTCTCTGATGAAGCATATCCCCAAACCTACCTTTGAAGCTCCAGATACGGGAAATCTGAGGGATGATGTGCTTGCCCTGCTGGAGAGACTTAATAAACTTATGCAGATGATCGGGGCCGAGACGATTCATGGCCTGATGATTGAATTTCATGGGGACGGGCTTCCTTCCAAGATGACCTTGCCTCCGAGATCGGAGGATTCACTCGCCATAGCCATGCGGAACATTTTGCTGGACGCAGAGCGGAGAGGCGAAGTGAAACTCAAAGAGCTGCCAGAACGCGTTATCAGTCTTCCCGTTGATCTGATCCGATTCGAGCTGCTCACGACTCACACGCCTCTAACCGATGAGGCCGTGGTCGAAATCGTCGATTCCATCTTCCTGCCTCTTGTACTAAAGCAAAATAAATAAGGATGAACGACAGATTGTCGGTTCATCCTTATTTGCTGTTGCTGCCCATGCAAAGGTATGTATGGGGATTTCGTATGAAATTCGGTAATTCGATTAATGCGAGTCGTCATTTTTCTGGGCATGTTCATGGGCATTTTTCATGAAGTTCTGCTTCTCCAAATAATTCAGCACGGTTTGTGAAAACTCGAGATGGGATTCCTTCGTGTATTTAGCGATCGTATAGACCTGAGCCAGATTTTTTAATCCCATCTCCTCTATCATTTCTTTAAGTCTAGGAACACTCATGTACCGCTGCCATCCCTTTTCATTTCTTTCTTTATAAATGGCTTGAATGTCTTCCTCCGAATAATCCTGATACTGCTCGTAATGAACAAGCCCGTTCTTGGGCAACCGGTCACGCAGAGCAGGCGCTTCTGCCGGATAGCCTAACGAATAACCCACGATAGGCACGACATTAGGCGGCAGATTCAGCAGTTCCCCGATTTGATCACAGTTGGCAAGCGTTGACCCCATATAGCAAATGCCCAAACCCGCATTTTCTGCGGCCAGAGCGCAGTTCTGCGCTGCCAAGGTGGCATCGATAGCTCCGATCATAAAACTCATGAAATTATCAAAATGCACCGGCGCATCGTTAAGCTCCAGCCATTTTCTCATCCGGTTGAAATCCGCGCAAAAGGTTAACAATACCGGGGCATCCACCACCATAGATTGTTCCATGTGCGGCGTGTAGAGTTTTTTCTTCAGCTCTTTATCCCGCGTTACAATAATGGAGTAGGACTGCATGTTGCCGCTTGAAGACGCCCGAATCCCTGCCTCCAAAATTTGATCCAAAACCTCCTGGCTGACTTCCCTGTCCTCATATTCCCGAATAGATCTGTGCCCGTGCAAGACCTCGTTAAATTCCAAAGCGCCCACTCCCTAAAAAATAATTTTATTTACGATAAAGACTCTAAAAGGATGTCCTGTTGGCCTTTTAATCGTTCTCCCGCGTATTTTCACTTATTCTACCGGACCCTTTCGAGCGGTGTCCACTACCCGGATTTTATATTGACAATTTAAAAATATATTATATATTCAATATATAATTTATTCACTCAATTTAAGAAAGAAAATGAGGACATGATGAAAACCGATAAAACCAAACGAACCTATGATAGTCCCATACGCAAGCAGCAGCAGGAATTGACAAGCAGCTCCATTATGAAGGCCACGGAAGCTCTCATTTTGGAGGGACGGATCCACAACTTTACGATTCAGGAGGTTGCAGAACGGGCAGGCGTTTCGTACGGGGCCGTTTACCGGCATTTCCCTTCGCGGGAGGCGCTGCTGGAGGGCTTCAGACGCTGGTGGCTGGAAAGCGAGCAAGGGCGTGTACCGGCGTATGCAGAATCGCTGGATGAACTGCCGGTCTGGATTGAGCGCATGATCCACAGTGTATACAGTGAACTGTCCCATGCACGCGCACTGCTGCTGATCGTCTCTGCTTTACAATGGAAAGACGCTCATCCGCGCACGCAGGAGAGAGACCAATGGATCAGCATGCTGATCGAGAGAGCAGCCCCCCTTGTTACCGAGCAGGATCGCCATGCCACGTTTTGTATGCTCCGGCATTTTACGTCTATGAGCACCTGGGTCGACCTGCAGCGCCGTTTTTCTCTGGGTGAAAAGGAACTCATCGCCGTGCTTCAATCCGGCATTCGAGCACAAGTACAGCAACTGTTCGCCCTGCAGAACATGCAGCACGAAAAGGAGACTACAGACCATGAGTGAGCAAAAAGAACAGCGCGGCGAAACCTTCGGCAGCGCCCCTTCGCCCCGCTTTATTCACAGTCTTCGCGACACAGTCAGCGTCGATGCAAACGTGGTCGGCTCCAAGGCTGCGCGGCTGGCCGAGCTGCTGCAGGCCGGTTTCCCGGTGCCGGAGGGTATCGTGATAACAGCCTCAGCGCTGGGCCGCGAAAAGGAGCAGGCTGACCAGCCGTCGTCGGTCAGCCTTGACGCACACGAGCATTCGCTGAGCAGCGAAGTGCAGCGGCAGCTGAAGGAAGCGCTGCGGATGCTTGGCGATGGTCCTGTAGCGGTTCGCTCTTCGAGCGCTTCCGAGGATCTGGCGAATGCTTCGTTTGCCGGCCAATACGATACCTTTCTGGATGTGCAGGGATTTACCACCATCGAGAAGGCGGTTCGCGCTTGCTTCGCTTCGGCTTACAACGAGCATGCGCTGCGCTATTATGCCAGCCGGGACCTTGCGCCCGGCCGTATGGCGGTGCTCATCCAGCCGATGATTGCGGCGGATGCCGCCGGTGTGGCGTTCACCGCCAACCCTGTCACCGGCGATCGCGGCGAAGCCGCAATCAGCGCCGTCCGCGGCCTCGGTGAACGGCTCGTCTCCGGGGCAGCTTCCCCGGACGAATGGGTCGTGCGCGAAGGCCAGGCAGTAGCCATGAGCAGGCCGGAACAGGCCATCGAGGCCGGGCAAGCCGTTCAAATCGCCGAGCTGGCGCGGCGTGTGGAGGCCTTCTTCGGGCAGCCTCAAGATATCGAATGGGCGATTCGGGGAGATCAGCTGTATCTGCTGCAGGCGCGGCCGATCACGACACTGCAGGAGACGACACCGCAGACGGAACCTACCCTGATCCCGCTTGCCATCGACCCTCCCGAAGGTTATTGGGAGCGCGAAGCATCCCACTACCCTGACCCGCTGTCCCCCGCAACCCGCACCGCTTTCATCCCGGCGATGAATCATGCGATGCGGCTGATGTGCACGGAGATGTCGCTAATGATCGAGACGCTCGATCAACGGGAAATCGGAGGCTGGTTATATCAGCGTACCGTGCCGCTCGGCGGCCGGGACCGCCAAGCGCCGCCTGCATGGCTGATGCCCCTGCTCATCCGCGTGGTGCCGCCCGTACGCTCCCGCATCGCCGGAGCGGTGCGCTCGATGCGCTCCGACCATAGCGGCAGATTGCTGCAGGCGTGGAGCACGGAGCTTAGACCCGCCATGATCCGCCGGAGCGCGCAGCTGGCAGCCGTACCGCTGAAGACGGTTAAGGATGACGGATTGGCCGCGTACTGGAAAGACGCCCAGCTCTTTCTGGAGAGCTGTACCGATGAGCATATGCGGCTCAACGGGGCGCTGCAGCTCACATTAGCCGAATTTGCCTTCTTCTGCCGGGACTGGCTGGGCTGGGACGAAGCGCAGATGATGCTCATATTCAGCGGCCTGTCGGAAATGTCGAGCGCTCCGTCGCAAGCGCTGGCTCGCCTGGCCGAGTGGGTGCGCGGTCTTCCGGAGCTGGTGCAGGAGCTGAAAGCGGGCACCCCCGCTAAAGAGCTGCTCCGCCGCTATCCCAATTTTGCAGCACGTATCGAGGCTTATCTTCAGGAGTTCGGCTGCCGGGCGTTAAGGACAGAACTGGCTTATCCGACATTGGCCGAACAGCCGGAGCTGCTGCTGCAGCTTCTGAAGGACCAGCTGGAGGGCATCTATAGTCCTGAGCGGACGGGCGCTGCTCTGCGCCGTCAGCGCAAGGAGCAGCTGGCCCAAGCGGAGAAGCGGCTCGAAGCTTGTTCCGAGCCGGTCCGCGAACAATTCGCAAGGCTCCTGTCCCGCGCAGAGAAAGCTTATGCCATTCGTGAAGAGCATGGCTTTTACGACCGCGACGTGCCGTTGGCCCTGCTGCGCTACGCCTGGCTGGAAGCGGGTCGCCGCTTAGCTTCGCGCGGGGTTTTGGCCGAGCCGGACGATATCTTTTTTCTGGAGTTTGATGAGGCGCTGGAGGCGCTGAACAGTTCTTCGGCGCTGCAAGACAAGATTGAGCACCGGCGCGGCGAGCAGCGATGGGCGCTTGCCCACCCGGGTCCAGCCAGCTATGGCGATGCCCCCCCTCCCCCGCCCTCTGTCGCGGCGTTCCCAGCGGAGGCAAGGCTTGCAGCGGAAGCCGCTATCTGGGCGATCGATCGCATTTTTGCGACGCGGCAAAGCGGTCAGGTCCAGCAAGATGCCTCCCGCATCCAGGGGATTGCAGCTTCAAAGGGACAATACACAGGCACGGTGCGCATCATTTTGAATGAGTCGGAATTCGGAAAAGTTCAGCCTGGCGATGTGCTCGTCTGTCCGATCACTTCTCCGGTATGGTCGATCCTTTTTCCTAGCATCGGTGCGCTTGTCACGGACTCCGGCGGCATTCTCTCCCATTCCGCCATTATCGCCAGAGAATATCTCATTCCGGCCGTCGTAGCGACCGGAAACGCAACCGAGCTGCTGCAAGACGGGCAGCAAGTCCTAGTGGACGGTACGCGGGGTGTAGTAGAAGCGTTACCTGCTCGGCCGTTGTAACACGAAGTGCGCCCACGACTCGAATCAGGTTTCGTCCAGGCAAATTCCCAGCCATCTGAATTTCATATAAGAAAGGAATCAGGGGAGGGAAAGCTTTTGAATAAACCTGGTGTGTCCATTATCACGTGCACGAACCAGCCCGGTTTTTTCATGAATATCTTGAATAATTACCTCAATCAGCGCTACAAGCGTAAAGAACTAATTATCATTCTGAATAAAGATAACCTGGGCATTAAGGAATGGCGGAAAAAAGCAGCCGCTTATCCGAATGTCACCGTCTACCAAGTGCCGGAAGAAGTCTCGCTGGGCCAATGTTTAAACTGCGGCATTTGCAGGGCCAAATATCCCGTAATCACCAAATTCGACCACGACGATTATTATTCGCCATACTATTTGAAGGAGCAGATCCAGGCGCTTCAGCGCACGAAAAGCCCCGTCCTCGGCAAACACGCCTGTTTGGTTTATCTGACCGCCAGTAATAAGCTTATCGTAAGGTCTCCTCATGAAAGGAACAAATATGTGAAATTCGTTCAAGGCGGAACTATATTATTTCGGAGGAAAGTCCTTAAGCATGTCCGCTTTTCCGATCTGTCGCTTGGCGAGGACGTTAAATTTTTAAGAGATTGTGCACGAAAAGGCTATCCTATATACGCCACTACTCCTTACAACTATGTCTATATCCGCAGAAAAGATAAAAGCACCCACACCTGGCGGGTGGGCGATAATCGTTTCCTGAAAGGCAGCCGGCCTGTCGCCGTGACGAAACATTTTCGGCGTTTGGCCGTGCGGAAGTATTAAGTGTATAGGCCTTGTTGTCACAGGGAACGAGCGATTTAAAAAAAGATCACGTCATGGGCAAATAACGCCACGAAGTGATCTTTTAAACGTGTTTAGCTATTGAAGCGTGTCCTTCGGAAACAGCCGATAGGCGCGACCGGCTTCTGTCGGGAAGCACAGCGTTCCGTCCAAAGCCAATTCCGTCTTCACAAGAGTGCCGTCTTCCGTCGCTTGCAGCGGCGCGCCGCCGGCGATTCGGCAACTCCCGCCCAGACTCGAACGTAGGGCTGCCTCCTTCAGCCGGCCTTTGGACCAGACGATGTCAACTTCAAATCCGCCCCTGGCGCGCAGCCCGCGCACTCGGCCGTTCGCCCACGCGGCGGGAAGCGCCGGAAGGAGCTGCAGACAGCCCTGGTGAGATTGGAGCAGCATCTCGGCGATGCCGGCCACCGCTGCGAAGTTGCCGTCGATCTGGAACGGCGGATGCGCATCGAATAAATTGGCATAAACGCCCCCCTGATGGTAGTTCACTTCTTCGTCGTCCTTCACCAGACGCAGCAGGCTATGAAGCAGCTGCAGCGCCTGGTCGCCGTCGCCGAATCTCGCCCACAGGCAGACCTTCCATCCAAGGCTCCAGCCGGTTCCGCCGCCGCCTCTTCGCTCCAGCGACCGCCGGGCCGCCGCGAACAGCTCCGGGGTCTCCTGCGCTGTCAGTGTGCGCCCCGGATAGACGCCAAAAAGATGGGAGACGTGCCTGTGATGAACGTCCTCGTCCGGGAAGTCTTTATACCACTCCTGGAGCACGCCCTCTCTGCCGATCCGGAGAGGATACAACCGTTCCAAGGCCTCCTCCAGCTCCAACCGAAACGGCTCATCCTTGCCTAGAATCCGCGCGGCTTCAAGGCCGTTCAGAAACAACTCGCGGATCAGCGACAGGTCCATCGTGGTCGCCATGCTCACGCCCGACACCCCGTTCGTCGTTCTGAACTTGTGCTCGGGAGAAGTGGCGGGCGACGTAACCAGCCAACCTTGTTCGTCTTCTATAAGCCAATCCAAGCAGAACAAAGCCGCTTCCTTCAGGATGGGATAAGCGTAGTGCTCCAGATAGTCCCGGTCGCCGCCGAATGCGTAATGCTCCCACAAGTGCTGCGACAGCCAGACACCGCCCATCGGCCAGCATGCCCAAGTAGGATCGCCTGATCCGTAGTCCCCGACCGGCGCGCTTTGCGCCCAAATATCGGAATTGTGGTGGGCGACCCAGCCTCGTGCGCCGTAGTTAACCTTGGCCGTGACCGCTCCATTCCGGGCCAGGCGGCCGACGAACTCAAGCAGAGGTTTGTGGCAGTCCGCCAGGTTGGCCGTTTCGGCAGGCCAATAGTTCATCTGCGTATTGATATTCAGCGTATAATTGCTGCTCCAGGGCGGACGCGTCGATTCGTTCCAGATCCCCTGCAGATTGGCCGGCTGGGTTCCGGGTCTTGAGCTCGCGCCCATTAAATAACGGCCATAGTGGAACAGCAGTTCCACAAGTCCGGGATCGTCGCCGCCAAAGGCCGACAGGCGCTCGTCCGTCGGCAGATCGACGGCTTCCTCGGAGGAGGGCGGAACCTCGGGTTCGATCCGCAGCTCGGCGCGATCGAATATGGCGTGGCAGTCGGCCATATGCCTTGCTCGAAGATCGTCATAGGATTGGCTCGCAGCCGCGTCGAGGCAAGCGGCAATGCCGCCGATGACATCGGCGGCGTCTTGGCCGGGTATCCGGCCGAAGTCGGTTGCGGCGCAGAAGAGAAGCGTAAGACTAGTCGCTCCGTGGATATGGACGCCGTCGGCGTTCCATCGGATGTTTCCTTCTCCCGAATCCGAAGCGACCTGCAGCCCGCCCGCTAATCGAATCGCCCTCGCGGCCCCTTCCCCGCCGTACCGGATCGGCCGACCAGCCGATACATAATTGGGCTCGACCTGTTCCGGCGCGATACCGTCGATGAAGAAACGTCCTCCAATGACGGACGTCTCATAGCGCAGCGGGCTGCTCAGCCCGGCATGCACATCCAGCATGCCGGGCACGCTTGACGTCAGACGGATGACAAGCACCTGATCCGGGTAAGAGACGAACGTCTCACGCCGGTAGACGATGTCACCAATCCGATAATCGACAGTGTGAAGCCCCGTTTCCAGATCGAGGCTCCGCACGTAATCGCGGCCGATGTCCCCGTGCTCGAAGCGCAGCGACAGATTGCCTAATGGCAGGTACGATTGCGTATACGGCCCCATCATCTCCCGGCAAAGCCGGTCCGCTTCCTCATAACGTTCCTGCCGGATTGCCTCCCGTACGAGCGGCAGGGCATTACGCGCGAGCGGATTGTTCCAATCCTTCGCATAGCCGGACCATAACGTATCTTCGTTAAGCGCGATTCGCTCCTGCTCCACGCCGCCGAAGACCATCGCCCCGATTCGCCCGTTGCCCAAAGGCAGCGCTTCGGTCCAGAATCTCGCAGGTTTACGGTACCATAGTCTCATAAGCTCACCTCATCGAATGGGCCATTGAAGGAATCAGCCCTTCACGGAACCGAGTGTAATTCCGCCAATAAAGTATTTCTGCAAAAACGGATACACGCACAAAATCGGAACGGTAACCACGATCGTCGTTGCCGCCCGCAGTGTGAGAGGCGACAAACCTTCATATTTATGCATCAACAGCTGTTGGTCGCGAATTTGCTGCGTAGCTTCGACCTCAAGAAGCAGCCGCCGCAAGTAAACCTGAAGCGTGTCGTAATGTCCGTTGAAGTTATACAGGATGACGTCGAACCAGGAATTCCAGTGCCCGACAGCCGAATAAATGGACACCGCCGCAAATACCGGCATGGCAACCGGAATGACGATGCTCAAGTAGATGCGCAGCTCCGCCGCCCCGTCGATTCGCGCGGATTCGAACAGCGCTTCGGGCAGATCGGAGATGTACGAGCTTATGAGCAGCATAAAATAGGCATTAATCAGCCCGGGAATCCAATAGACATGGAACGAGTTCGTCAGATGCAATTGGTTCATCAAAATGTACGTCGGAATAATGCCACCGCTGAAGTACATGGTGATGAAGAACAAAATGCGCATAAACTTGCGTCCCGAGAAGTTCCGGATGCTGATCACATAAGCCAAGAGTCCCGTCATAAACATGCAGGTGACCGTCCCGACAGCGACCCTCAAGACGGACCAGCCCAACCCCTTGAGCAGGTTGCTGTTCTCGAACAGCATCCCGTAGGCCGCAAACGAAACCTTCCGCGGATAGAAATAGATTCCGCCGCGGGCCGCATCGGTGCCATCGTTGAAAGACAAAGCGAGCAGGTTAATGAACGGGTAGATAACGACAAAACCGAGAAGCAGCAGAACGACAACAATAACAACGTCCGCCGCCCGGCTAGAGAATGAAGTTCGCTGTGATCGGATTTCCATCTGGCGGTCCCTCTTTTCTTAAAATATCGACGAATCCATATACCGCTTGGACAAACGATTCGTGCAGTAGACGAGTACAAGCCCGATGATGCTCTTCATGAGGCCGACGGCCGTCCCGTACGAATAATTGCCAAGCTGCACGCCGTACCGGTACACGTAGGTATCGATGACTTCGTAATGGTCCTGGGTAAGCGGATTGCCAATCAGCAGCTGCTGCTCGAATCCGGCATTCAGAATTCCGCCGATGGCCAGGATGAACAGCAGGACCGCCGTGGACCGAATGCCCGGCAGCGTAATATAGCGAATGAGCCCAAAACGGCCAAGCCCGTCCATGCGGCCCGCTTCATACAGTTCCTTATCGATACCTGCGATAGCAGACAGATAAATGATGGCGGAGAAACCCATATCCTTCCATACGTTGCTGGCGACGAGGATCCCCCAGAAGTAGCTGCCCGTCGTCAGAAAAGCCAACGGCTCGTGAATGAACCCAAGCTTGAGCAGCACACCGTTCAGCACACCGTCGTTTCCCAGAATCGTGATGAGGATGTTGGCGACGACAACCCAGGAGATAAAGTAGGGAATGTACGACAGCGATTGAATCGTCTTTTTGAAGAGTTTTCCTCTGACCTCATTAAGCAGCAAGGCGAGGATAATCGGCGCCGGAAAACCGAACAGCAGGTTTAAACCGCTGATCACCAGCGTATTACGCATGATCTGGAGAAAATTCGGCTCGTGGAAAAAACGGACGAAATTGTCGAGACCGATCCAGTTGGAGAACATGGAATGTCCCGGAACATAATTCTGAAAGGAGATCAACAATCCGTACATGGGGTAATACGCGAAAATAAGCACCCATATGATCATAGGCAGACAGAGCAGCCAAATTTGCCGTTCTCGTCGTACCCGTTTCCATAATTCCGTCAACGGCGTCACCCTCCCTATCCATCAGCTAAAAATAATCGGGGACGGGAATTTCTCCCTTCGGAGCGTTCCCCGTCCACCGTGTTCTGCGGCTACTTGCCAGGAGATTTACTGCTGCTGCTTAGCCAGATTTTTTTTGTATTCTTCCGTGCGGAAAGCTTCGATGTCCTTCAAGCCAAGTTTGTTTGCTTTATCTCGCATTTCATTGAAGGCCTGCACGGCACCCTCCTCCGTCTTGCTGACAACCGCCTTCGCAAAGCCGGTTTTGATAAGATCCTCGATCTGCTGGTTGACGATCGTGAGCGGGTTATCCACCTTGAAAGAGATCCGTCTCGCCGTATTGTCGTAGACCGTGTCTTTCAAATTCTCGTTCATCATCGCTTTCCATTTGTCTTCCGAGTTGAAGTTCTGGTCAAACCAGGCGGTCGACTTGTGATCATCGCTCATCAGCCCTTGCGGATGATCCAGCCAGATCTGGTTCTGCCCCGTGAGCTCGTCTTGCTTGTCGCCGTTTAACGCGCCCGCGAACAACTCCTGTTTCACCGTATCGTTGAACGACCAGGTGCCGTCGCTGTTATAGTTCCATGCCGACCCCGCCATGTTCGGAATTCCCCATCCGAGAAGGCGCGTTCCGATCGGCGTAATTTCAAAGTCGAGGAATTTGATGATATCTTCGGGATGCTGCTCCTTGTCCGTGATAACCGTATAGTTCCAGCCCGTCGTATCCTTGGGCGACAAATACGCCGCTTCGGCACCCGGCGCCTTCAGGGAGATTTGCACGTACCGCTGATCGTCCTTCCAGTCCGGATTCGTCGCCTTCCAAACCTCGTGGCCGGCGTTCCATGACTGCCACCACGGACCAATATGGCCAATGATCTGTTCGTTCGAGAACTTCAGCTTCCAATCGTCAAACTTGTTCAGGAAGCTGTCCGGGTCCATCAGGCCCTCCCTGTAGAACCGATTGAAGTATTTCACGGCCTCGAGACCTTCGTCCGTGTTCAGCCAATGCGTCAGGTTATGGTCCGCGTCTTCCTTGTACCCTTCCTTCAGTCCCCAGATACCGAGAACCGTATTCAGCGACACCTGATCGTTCCACGAAATCGCATATGTCTTTTGGCCTTGCGCGTTGGTCGGATGCGCCGCCACCATCTGCTTCAGCACGTTGTAGTAATCATCCGGCGTCTCGATCTTCGGCGCTCCGAGCTCCTGATACCAGTCCCAACGAATGTTGGCGCTGTTGTCGGGGATCGGCAGCAGCCCCCAGCCTCTCGGAATGCCCCACAGCTTGCCGTCATCATCCAGATACGATTTGTAGGTATCGCCCAGCTCTTTTTTGATATTCGGCCCGTATTTATCGATGAGTGGAGCCAGATCGATCAGCTTGCCTTGCGATTTCCACTTATCGATCATGTCGTCATTGATGGCTGAGAGGACGCCCGGGTAATCGTTGGATGCCAGCATCAGATTCAGCTTCTCGGTACCGTCCACGTCGTATTGAGTCTTTTTAACGTCGACGTTGAAGTTTTTCAGCAGGTAATCGTGTATCGCTACCAACTTTTTAGCGACCTTGTTCGGATTGTCTTTATCCGCGGTGTAATAATCGACGGTAATCTTGTGATCCGGCATTGTCCAGCCGAATTCGTTCACTTTTGGTGCAGCGTTATCCGCGCTCTGCTGCGTATTTGCGGCATTGGAGGCGCCGCCTGCCTCCTTATTCCCGCCGCCGCAGGCTGCCAGAAGTACTCCCATCACCAGGATCGAGCAAAGTGTGAGTATCGAGCTTTTGCGAAGCTTCAAGTGAATCCCCCCTAATCGAATGATCCATACATGATTGCGCTTACATTTTAGATTTTAGGGGATTCTCCCCCGCTTGAGGATGCAGATATCTTCATTTTCTTGTCATTTTCATCACTGAACCTTCTCCTGCAGCTTGCGGTATTCGCTAGGCGTCAGACCCACAACTTTCTTGAAAGCTTTCGTGAAATGGGGATAGTCGGGATACCCGACCAGTTCGCCAACCTCGTAGGTTTTGAGGTCCTTGCGCTCAGCGAGCAGTTCTTTGGCCCTCTCGATCCGGTAAGCGATCAGGTAAGCGATAAACGACTTGCCGGTCTCCTGCTTGAACAAATTATAAAAATGCGTGACGGACATGCCCAGGCGGGACAACACTTCCTCAAGCTTGAACTGCGGATCGGCATAGCGCTCTCCGATCAGCTGAAGCGCCTCCCGAATTTCCGCTTGTTTCCCCCAATTCCGGCTGCTTCTCACTTGCCTGAGAGCCTGCAGCAGCTTATCGCTGAAGGCTTCCATCTGCTCGTCCAGCCGTTCCCGCCACGGCAGCTCAAAGGCGAGCATCATGCCCCGCTCTTCCAAATGGTGGCGAAGCGCCGCGGCCATATCCAGCACCGCGTTTTTCTTATGTTCGTCGGTCACCCGATCATGGCCGGTTACGGTGCGCGCCGCTTCCTCGAACAGTATCCGGATGCCGGGTTCATCGGCTCGCCAGATTCGCTCGGCGAACGCTTCGGCATATTGCAGGCACAGCCGGAGCAGCTCGCCCTTCGCGATAGAAGAAGCCGCCTGCTCCTGATGCTTCTCGTACAGGCCGATCATCAATTCCTTTACGACCGCCGGACGCATCGGCTTGAGGATATAATCGACAACGCCGCACTTCAGCGCTTCCCGTGCGTATTCGAACTCGCCGTAACCGGACAGGATAACGATCTCCGGTCTCCAGCCTCGCCCAAGCACCGCGCGAATCAGCTCCAGCCCGTTCATAACCGGCATGCTGATATCTGTGAGGATGACATGAGGCTGCGTACGGATCGCGATCTCCAGCGCTTCCTGTCCGTCCGAGGCGTCGCCGACAATGACAAAATCGGGATGGGCGTCGGTCAATATTTTACGAAGGCTCAGTTTGATCATCGGTTCGTCGTCAACGAGCAGAATCTTGTAGCTCATGGTTCATCCTTCCTTTCCGGTTCCCACAAGGGAAGTGTAATCCTTATTGTCGTCCCGCTCTCATCCGAATTGACGATAAACAGCCCGAACGGCCGGCCGAAATGCATGCGGATCCGGGCATGCACATTATATAGACCAATGGACGACGACTGATCTCCCCGCGTGCGGCGCCGATTCGGCTTCACCGGTTCGTCATGAGCGAACGCTTCATTGTAGTCGTCCCGAATATTGGGCGGCATGCCCTTGCCTGTATCGGCAATGTCCAGTTCGTACCGGTCATCCGCCGTCCGTCTCCCTGCAAGGCGGATCCGTCCGGGCCGGACCCGATAGCGTTCATAGCCATGCTTGAAGCAGTTTTCCACGATCGGCTGCAGTATCGACCGCACTGCGGGAACAGCAGCAGCCAGCGAGCTATCGACGTCGATCTCGTAGACGAACGCAGGGTAGCGCTCGGACTGGATCGAGAGGTAAGCTTCGATGTGATGCAGCTCGTCCGCAAGAGATACGCTCTCGCTTGGATTCTGCACGTTATAACGGAACATCTCGCCGAGCGCGACGATCATATTGCTGATTTTCTCATTGCCTTCCACAATCGCATTGGAATTAATAAATTCGAGCGTATTGTACAGGAAATGAGGATTAATCTGCGCCTGCATCGCCTGCAGCAGCGATTCCTTCTGCTTGACCTCAAGCTCCTTCTCCCGAAGCTCCGCCACGTGCACAATATCGACGAGCCTCTTGATCTCTCCCACCATCTTGTTGAAGCCGCGGTACAAGCTCCCGATCTCCTGGCCGCCTTCGTTTGGCGCTCTAACGTTAAAATCGCCAAGCTCGGCGCTTTTCATAAGGCGCAGCAACTTCACCATCGAGCGGGTCATCGAATAGACGATGCCGCTGGCGACCAGCATGGAGAGCAGGAAAAGCACGATCAGCACGACCATGGAGATTCGGCTGACGGCCACGATCGACTCGTTCAGCTCAGAGAGCTGTACTTCGGAGATCAGCGTCAGGTCGGTGCGGCCAGAACGGATGAAGACGATCAGCTTTTTGCCTTTGCCCGTCTTGACCGTAAACGCGCCGCTCTGCTTGGTCCCCATCTCTTTCAAATAACTGGCCGGAACGACCTTCGGGAGCTGATCGTCCGACGGATGGTAGATAACCTGGTTCTCCGTATCGGCCAACCAGACAAAACCGGTCCGCCCCAGCTGTACATCCTGAACGATACGCGCCATCTCGTCGCGTTTGATATCGACGATCAGCATTCCCTCCTGCTTGTGGTTCTGGGGCGGCGTGAACTTCATCGCCATCGCGACCACCTCGTCGCTCGGCGTCTCCTCGAGCCCCATGATGCGGAATTTACCCGAGGAATTAAGCCGGTTCAGATAAGAGGAATACCGCTGCTCGGCCATCGTGAAGCTGGAGCTCGAAGTAGCCTTGATCTGACTCGAGATCAGCGAGATTCCGTAGATATCCATCCTGCTCGCCAAAATCTTCGAAAACAGCTCTTTATCGATCCGATAGGATAACTCGTAGCGCTTATAAGGATCGTCGTCTTGATTCATCAGGAACTCGCCCGTCAGATCGCTCGACAGCATCGGCAGCATCGTGCGCTGCACCTCGGAGAGATAAGTCTCCAGATGTTTGTTGACCTGGTTGACCATCTGAATGCTGGAATCGACCGCATTCCGCTCAATGACCTGGTAGGTCCTCTCGTACCAGATCCAGCCGATAATCGGCAGCGGAAGGTAGAGAAAAATCATCGTCATGAGAATCTTTTTCTGCAGCGAGAGCTGCTTGAATCGTGTCACAGCCTATCCCCCCCGGTCTATGCCCAACGTTTAGAATTCAATATAGTTTATTCTAATTGAAAACGCTATCTTTTTGGGTGGGACGGGTCTGCTTCCTATAGTCATTTTGGAAAATAAAATAGGGAAGCCATTCTCATGGCTTCCCCTTATCGAACCGTACGTGCCGAGGTCCGTTGGTAAGGATGTCTCCTTTCAATAAAGCTTGTAAGCCAAATGTTAGCGGCAAATACAACCAAATAAACCAGGAAGGAGAGATACAATTTCCAACCGGTATAGGTGAAAACATGGAATTTAACCGAAATCCATTCGCTGATGATCGCTATCCCGGCCCAAAAAATAAGATAAACGAAATACTTCAGGCCTGTGGGTTTGTTAAATTGATAAACGTTTACTACAAAGTAAGGGAGCGCAGGATAAGTTACAAAGTGCAGTATGACATCAAATAGTTCATGCGTTCTGTGATCGATCGTAAAGTAAAAATCATAAGGTTTTATGCTAAGGGTAATATCGGCCAACAAGGCAAGAAAGACATTAAACGTCCAAATAACCGTAAGTGTGACGGCAGATAATCGCCTAGGCAATATAAACATTAACGCAAACAGAAGGACGGTGGAAAAGATAATAAATATTTCGTTCATATCAAATTTTTCGGGAAGGGGTAAAATCATATCGTATTTACCTCTGTGTGTTTATGAATTAGTTTCTCTAAATAGAAGGAGTAAACAGCCAATAATAAAAGGATCAAGCCGTATCGCAAATAGGAATAAAACACATTCCAATTGACCCATTGCAAATATTGAATATGAACAAAATATAATTCGATCGAAACCAGTGCCGTTAAGAAAATGAAAGCATGGATACCTTTACTGAAAATAGATCGATTAGAAAACAAAATATAAATTATCCATAAAAGCAACGCAGGCTTGAGGGATAACTCCGGAATCTTCTGTGTCCAAAAAATGAGCGGACTGGATGGATCTTGTTTAGTTAATTTTAAATTTAAATTAATAATTACACCTGTATTTGTGATCAGGATATTGGAAAAAAAGTAACTGCCCAAGACGTTAATAACGTTCATTTTCTTTCTCAAGACGTACATAGAAAAAAAAGATAGGAAAGCTAAAATGAGAAACATCCATACCGTTAACATAAGTAGTCACCGTCTTGTCTTTATTGATTTGGAATTAGTTTATACAGGAAATGACCAAAATACACGGGCTCCAAAGAAAACAAGCTCAGGCACTCCCCGTAAAAATGTTACTTTCTAGTACCCATGTTACTTTAAAGTGCGTACTTCTTTTTTAAAGTCAGATGCCGCATAATCGATTTCGTCAGACGATGAAATGACTTTTATTAATTTAATGATTCATTTAATTCCATATCATTGCGCTGAACAAATATAGATAAGTAGGGGTGGGTATCTTAGATGAGAAACATACTGCAAGGCAAACTGGGTTTTGGTACGGCGCCGCTAGGCAATATGTACCGTAATATTCCGGAGGAAGAAGCCATCGCAACCGTCGATGCTGCCTGGGAAAGCGGCATTCGTTACTTTGACACAGCTCCGCTTTATGGATCGGGATTAGCCGAGATGCGTCTTGGCGAAGCCCTGTCGAAGAGAAACCGGGATGAATACGTATTAAGTACAAAGGTAGGCCGGATTGTGTCCGATGAATTGGAAGATCCGTCTACTCGTGATCTGGGAGAAAAAGGCGGGCTTTTTGAATTCGGCCGTAAGAATAAAATCATTAATGATTATAGCGCCGATGCAACCCTTCGCTCTATCGAGGATAGCTTGAAACGCTTAAAAACAGATCATATAGATTTTGTTTATATCCATGACGTGGCGCAAGATTTTTATGGGGATAATTGGATTTCGCAATTTGAAATTGCTCGGACAGGAGCATTCCGCGCACTCACACGTTTACGTGAAGAAGGCGTTATTAAGGGTTGGGGACTCGGCGTAAACCGGGTAGAACCGGTTGAACTTATGCTGGAATTGGAAGAAGTAAAACCAGATGTCACCTTGCTGGCTGGACGTTACACCCTGCTGGATCATGAACGTGCACTTCAAAGAGTCATGCCTGCAGCAGTAAAACAGAATATGGATATTATCGTTGGCGGCCCATACAGCTCAGGGGTTCTGGCTGGGGGTACTCACTTCGAATACCAAAAAGCGTCCCCGGAAATTATTGCAAAAGTCGAGCAAATTAAAAAGATTGCGGAGCGCCATCACATTAGCATCAAGGCTGCTGCCTTGCAATTTTCACTGGCTAATCCGGCCGTTGCTGCCGTCATTCCTGGCGCCAGCAAGCCTGAGCGAATTGCAGAAGACAAAGCGGCATTAAACACCGTCATTCCGGCAGCGTTCTGGGAAGAAATGCGCGAGCAAAAACTGGTAGCCCCTCATGCGCCATTGCCCATCGACGTTAAATAAATCAGAAGGAGCGCAATCCTATGGCACAAACGACGACATCGATTAAAATCCCGGCTTCAGCAGGTCAAGTGTGGCAATTAATCGGAGGTTTTGATTCGCTTCCGGATTGGTTGCCGTATATCCCAAGCAGCACCGTAAGTGAAGGCGGACGTGTCCGTCATCTGGCTAACCCTGATGGGGATATCATTGTAGAGCGTCTAGAAGCTTTCAATAATAAGGAGCGTTACTACACCTATTCCATTTTGAAAGCACCCTTCCCGGTTACTGATTATCTGTCCACCATTCGCGTTAAAGAGGATCCGGACGGAAAATCATCGTTGGTAGAGTGGTCCGGCAGCTTCACTCCGGTTAAAATTAGCGATCAAGATGCCGCAGCCTTGTTCCATGGCATCTATAATGACGGCTTGGAAGCATTGCGAAAAGCCTTTTGAGATCAACCGAGCAGGAATCGCAAGTGAAGCAATAACCACTTGACTAGAATACCATTTTCGAAAATCGGCAAGTTTTAGGGCCATCCCTGGTATGGGACGGCCCTTCTTTGATTCCGTTTGTTCACCATTTCGCTGATTAGCGTAGCGGCCTGGTTTGTCTATGGCACGTGCTGAATTAGCTCATCATTCTAATATAAATTATCAGTTATGTATGAGCGTATTAATAAACTTGCTGCTTTGGGCCGCAATGGTCTCATACTCAAAGTCTTGTACATAGTGTCCGCAATCGAGGAAGACCTGCTGACTGCCCTCTACTGTAGCAAGAAAGTCCTTTTGATACTGCTGCCATTCCTGCGTAGCGATTCCTGTCCCCTTCCCGTTCGACGTAAAGAACAACATCGGGACTTGCGGGGAGGGCATGCTATTCACCTTCAGGGCATTCGATTTTACACTTTCCATTTCCGTTATCATAGGCTTTGTTTCTGTTCTTCTATAGTAGACGGCTTTATAAATCTCTTTTTCATGATCCGTCAGCGTGCCGGCCGAAATAGCCGCTTCACTGTCAATCATCGATGGAATGAACCGCGTAATCCCCATTTTAGCTCCAAACGAGAATAAGTCGAATAGAATCCCGTTCGGAAGCTTAACATCGGAATAAGCACCGGGTACTGCTGCATCAAGTCCTACAATGCCCGATACCTCTTTGGGATACTTCTGCGCCCAATATATGGCCTCTAGGCCAGACATCGAATGGGGGAACAGAATATAGGGAGCTTTTACACCGGCTAATCTTAACGACTCCCTTGTTTCTTCCAATACGGTATCGATATCCCTTGGCACATCCGCAACCTGACTGAATCCATATCCCGATCGCTCCACGACCGCAATTTTATATTCGCCGCTTAACCCGGAATAGAGACTCCTGAAATCCAAGATTGGAGAAGCCGTCCCGCCTCCGGCTAAAAAAACTAGGGTGGCATTACCCTTTCCCTCAGTATATACGCTCATCTCATGGCCGTTTACCGAAACCATTTGACCGAGCGGTTTAAACAACTCCGCATCTTGATTTAGTTTGATTTTATGATTAATAAAACTTCCTAATACAGCTATTACTAGTAACCCGATCAGTATGCCAAAACCTATTCCGATTCTCTTCCCTATCTTCTTGCTCGTTCCTTTGCCATTAGGTTGTTGTCTCATTACTAAAACTCCAGTCTAATACTTTATTTTACTGAACACAGCGACGGGGATCATTTAGTGAACAGAACGTCTGACCGTCAACAGCCAGCCTCCAGCCAGCAGGATACAGGAGAGCAGCAGCGACAGGCCGAAGCCTTGCAGCAGAGAGCCGTTCATCAGGAGCGTCTGCAATCCGTCTGCCAGCTGCCGACGAAGCGGCGTGATCGACGTAAAAATGGGAATCGCTGCGACGAGAACTCCCCAGATCACCCAGCCCGCGAAGTGACGAAGACCGGAGAACAGCAAACCGAACAGCGAGAGAAGCAGCAGATAGACGCCCACCTGATAGACGAACATACCGAAAATGCCGAACTGGCCCCAGTGGAAAACTTCGAGGATGTTCATCGTGTCTTCGTAATTGCGAATAACGCCGATCTCCAGTTGAAGCCATAACGTGTTGAACGCTGCAAACAGGACGGACGTCAACGCAAACACCACCATCAATCCAACGTAGTACTCCTTGCGGGAGGCTCCCAGATTTACAATGCGCCGGAAAAAGCCTGCAGGCAGCACGCTGCCTACGAAGAGCAGGAAGACCGTCAACAGGTTGCCGGCCGACACCATATTTGTATCTTCGTTGTTTCCCATCGATAAGTAGATGATGAAATTGGTCACTTGGCTGATGCCGATCACTCCGAGAATGATCCAGAAGTAAAGCCGAAGCTGCAACCAAGAAGCTCTCATAATAACGGAATATTTCCACCGCGTGTTATTCACCCATGTATCCCCCTTCGATCATGTAAGAGAAAAACTTCTGCAGCGGCAGTCCGTCGATGGCCACGCCCAACTGGCCCGCCAGCTGCCGGTCCGGCTCCCCGATCTCGCCGTACAACGCGGCCAGCACCCCCCTGCCGTACGTCTCGCGGTAAATCACCTGTTTGCCGCCGGCAATACGCTCGACCGCTTCAGCGTTGCCCGTCAGCAGATGAGTCTGCGATCGGATAGAATCGACATCTTCCTCCAGCAGGATGGAGCCGGAATCCATAATGAAGATGCGCTCAACCACCGTGGCGATCTCATCGATCAGATGCGTGGACAGGAGCATGGTACGCGGGAAGTTCGCATAATCCTCGACCAGCGTCCGGTAAAATCTCTCCCGCATTAGTGCATCCAACCCCAGTACCGGCTCGTCGAAGATCGTCAGCGGAGCCCGGCTTGCAAGTCCCACGATGTTGCCAACAAGCGACTCCATGCCCCGCGATAACTGCCGAATCCTTTTGCCCGGGTCCAGCTTAAACGTCTTGACCAGCTCAAGGGCGAAATCCCGGTCCCAATTCGCATGGAACGCCGAGGCAATGTCCAGAATCTCCATGACCCTTGCGCCCCTGAAAAAAAGATTTTTCTCCTGGACATAACAGATGTCCTGCGAAGTTTCTCCCGGCTTCAGCTGCGTTCCCATCACCTGAATACCGCCGCTATCGGGGAACAAACCGCCCGTCACCATATTGAGCAATGTTGTTTTTCCCGCTCCGTTGCGGCCGAGCAGCCCATAGAGGGTGTTTTCCTCCAACTTCAGCTCCAGATCCCGGACCGCTTTATGCCTTCCGTAGCTTTTGCTAAGCCCAAAGCAAGTCAGTATCTCGCTCATTCCGATCCTCTCCCGTTTCTAAGTTTGATCATCTCAATGACTTCATCCAGCGTCAGGCCGAGCTTAGCCGCTTCTTCCAGCAACTGTGCCACCAGTTCATCGCCAAATCGCGTACGCCTTTTCTGCAAAATGATCTTGTTGGCATCCGCCGATACGTACATGCCCAGCCCTCTTTTCTTGTACAAAATCCCTTCGTTCACGAGTACTGCCACGCCTTTGACGATCGTCGCCGGGTTCACCTGGAAGGTACTCGCGAATTGCGCCACGGAGATAATCTGATCTCCCTCCCTATAAGTGCCGTTCAGGATGTCGTCCTCGATCATCTCTGCAATCTGTACAAAAATCGGCTGACTCTCGTCGAAACCTGTTCCCATTTTTATCACCATTTCAGTATGTTAGTCATGTGACATACTATAAGGGTTAGAGGGGGAAATGTAAACCCCTTTGTTGGCACAGAAAAACCGCCAAGGCAGCTTGAAGTGCACCCTGACGGTCCTTTTTTTAGTGCGGTGTAGCATTCATACCCTTCCAATCTTTCCTTAGTTCCGCTATTCCGAAAGATGAACACGATCTTATGGGCACCCGGTAAGCGATCAAATGAAGAATTTCGTCCTACTTAGGCTAAGGTTTACCGAACTGCCTGCTGTAACTTCAAGATTTAAGGCCATCCTAAGCGGACGGCCCTTTTATTTTTACGCCTTCATCTGCCCTTTAAGGAGTTTCACCATGCTCCTGCCGGTTGCCGTAATGGCTTCTTCCGCCGAACGCGGCTGCCATCCCAGTAATTGTTTGGCCTTTTGATTACTCGTTGACATGTCTTGCCCCAGGAGTGATGCAAGCATTCTTAATTTAGGATTGAAAATCGCCGCCGCGCGAACCACCATATTGGGCAATTCTCCCCTTGGCAAATTAATAGCCTCTTCCCCTAAATGTCTCTTCAGGATACGGGCAATATCCAACATCGAAAGATTTTCTGAACTGGAAGCTATAAAACGTTCTCCTTTTGCTTCCGGACGCAGCATCGCCAATAGATGCAAATCGGCAACATCCCGGACGTCCACATAATCCGAATAAATTTTAGGGACGGACTTTAGCTTGCCTTCTATCATCAGGCGGACCGTATCATTGGAATGAGAGTAATCATGGCCTAAAATGGGCCCCATCACCCCAACAGGATTTACTGCGGCAAGCTCTAATCCGTTTCCTTCCTGGCGGATAAATTCCCAAGCCGCTTTTTCCGCGATGGTTTTAGATTTTTGATAGGCATGAATGTTTTTTGCTTCTGTATTCGACCAATCTTGTTCGGTATAGGGTCCCTGGTGATTGTTATGTCCCGCACCAATCGCCCCGAAAGCAGAGGTTAAAACCACCCGTTTGACGCCTGCATCACGTGCGGCTCTCAGCACACGCAAAACGCCTTCCCGTGCCGGCCCAATCATTTCATTTTCATCTTTATAAACTTTATTGGGGGTTGGAGAAGCAACATGGATGACATATTCCGCTCCTTTAACAGCTTCCTCCCAGTTGCGATCCGAAGATAAATCGGCTTGAATAAAGGACAAGCCTTCAAAATTGGTTACTCCGCCTGACTTTAACATGGCTTTTACTTCCTCTTGTCTGCTCAGGGTACGAAGGGTTGTTCGTACACGGTAATTTTCCGCAAGCAATTTTAAAATAATATGAACAGCGATAAAACCTGAACCTCCGGTCACAAGCACTAAAGGTTTGTTATTTTCCGACATATTGAAAACTCCTTTTAAGTGACGTTACACCTGTAACATGTTTTATCCTATAATAAGACTGGATATGTTCAAAAACAAGTAACCAACAGGCATGTGTGACAGAATGGAGGAAGTGTTATGGCAGCGACTGACCACGCACAAATGATAAGAAAAGATACCAAAGAATGGATTACTTTAGCCTTGCTGGAGCTTTTGCAGACAAAGAAAATTTCAAAACTGTCTGTTTCGGAAGTCGTCAAGAAAGCCGGAGTCAGCCGAATGGCGTTTTACAGAAATTTCGAAAGTCTTGAACAAGTATTGGTGGAGTACTACGAACCCAAATTTGCGGATATTTTTCATAAAACTACAAATCAAAACAGCCATCAACAGAAAATAGCGGATTTGACGAATTTTTTCCTTGCCTTGTCCAAGGATTTTCAAATGGCCATTGCAGGGAATTACACAGACCTGCTTTATCAAATTTTCAAGTCCCATATTGCCCGGCTTTATGATGAGATCATTCCCTTTCCGGACTGGACAGGCGCGAAACGAAGCTATTGGATCGACTTTATGAGTGCCGGCGTTTTTGAAGTTTGGGTGATGTGGCTAAAGAACGGGCAGAAAGAAAGCGTGGAAGAGATTAAAGAGCTGATTGGGCTTATTCATAAGTGAAAATAAAAATAAGCATCTTGCTATTCGAACATGTTGTGCGAATAGCAAGGTTGCTTTATGCAGTCAGAGGATGTTCGGACAGCGAACAAAACGTTCTAAACAACGCCAGGCAAAAGCTCTCACTATGATCAATAAACGGCGCATTAATGACATTAAATGGATCTTTTATGCTACTGGAGTATCGACTATGTGTCGACTGGTTAATAGGGTTCAACGTAACCTCTAAAGAGCGAAATTTAAAGGCACCCGTTTGGGTGCCCCTATGGTCCAATGCCTATATGTTTCTATCGAATTGGCTTATCAATGCCAATGCCTCTTCATGATCAGGCTCCAGCTCCAATAATTTTCTGACATACGTCCATGCCTCTTCTTCGATCTCTAACTCGAAACAACAAATGGCCAGGCAATAATATACGGTTGATACGACCTCATCTGGGTTTTGCTGTACCGATATTTCCAAACACCGTTTGGAGTGTTCGTACATCTCCATTTCAAACAGAATCAATCCGGCGTCAAGCGCAAGATCATAACGCTGTTCCATGACGTAATACGATGACCCCATCTTCTGGATGCCCCTGAGCAGGTCCTGCTTTTCATCGTCGTTTGCATCCGGCAACAAACGGGATATCTGCTTCGCGCTCTGAATGAAAAACTCTGCATCATATCCGCCCAGACGCCAAAAACTTAATAATTCCTGCATGCCCATGCTCTCTACATGCCGATCTATCCATACTTTCATATTAAAAAAATCGTCCGGACCAAAACGTTCCATACATCGACGGTAAGCCAACCTCGAATTTACATATTCCATTGGTTTGTCCAGATGGAGAATACAGCCGACATTGATATTTTTATAATGATGCGGGGGAAATAACGCCACGGCTCCCCTTTGCTCAAAGACGTGCTGAATCGCATGATAGTTCGCCGTCAAAGAAAAGCTTCCATGCAAAATCAACTCCGGCGGTTCCGCGAATTTCCAATGATCCAGCAAGTGATCCCCTTTGTCTGCCGTTATCAACAAGAATCCCGCCTGCGATAAAAGATTCAATCGCTCTAAACAAGTTAATCCAGCAGCAGGAAATAAAATGTGCGAGTCTTCCAGGTGCTCCTGATAGGTAGAAATCACATCGCGGTAAGGATACGTTTCTTGTTCGTACTCCGGTGCTCGCCGGTGCCTATAACGTAAATTTATTCGTTCCAGCGATTCGGATGGTTTTAGCGAATCCGTATGTTCGAGACCTTGGATATAAACGTCCGTTTCATAGATTTTTCCGTCGCCTACATAAATCAGCTCCTGCGGAATACTGTCAAAAAAATAATTCGCAACGATGATTAACGGCTGCTTTAAATCTCTTTCACTGATCGTTGTGCCTGATACGACGAGATTCAGTGCAGTATCGTGGACGGCATCGTACCTCGCAAAATCCAGTAATCCCTCGGCAATAAAAGATTGCAGAGCGGGATGTGCCTTCCACGCCAATACATTGTTAAGCGCCAAATCCGTCATCACATAGCGGAATGAAGGCAATGAAATCCCAGCGTAGTCTCTAAGCCGGCACAACTCATCCAACAAATGATAAGCAAAACGGCCCGCTCCTGCTCCAAGCTCCACAATAACGACGGGTTCGGTACTTTCCTTATTCGCACGATCTTGAAGAAACCCAAAGATGACTTCCGCATAAGCAGCAGCGATCATCGGATTACTCGTTATATATTGAGGAACTTGGTCATTGTTCCATGCCTTCGTCCCTTGCTCCTCATAATACCGGCGCTGAATCTCCCATATCGGCGCCTCACTGAATCGGTAACGGTGTTCCATGTTGCTTGTCATTTAAGCGACCCTGCTCTCTGAAGTTAATACGATTTCCTCTCCTATTTTAACACGGCAGGTTGCTTACTTATAAAACTCAAAGAAAACTTTAAGAGCAGCAATATCTCACCGCCTGAACCCACTATACGTGTGCACGCATATCAATAAATGATTGTATAAGAATTTGAACGGCAACTAACCCTTATAACCTAAAATTCCGAAGTCCTAATAGCTGTGATTATGAACAAGAATATAATCCATCATACACCGCAGTTAGTCAATTGGATTTCCGGGGCGGCGGGGATAAAGTAAGGGTAGGGAAGGAGCCATGATTCACCTGCGGATGTGCGATTAACGGCAAACTGCGGTGGGCGCCGGCAAAGAGCCGCCGGGCAGCGGTTAGCGGTTCCAAAAATTCGCGCGGATACCGGTTCAACCCGAAGTCCGTGCGGACGGTAACCGTCCTGCCGGTTTGCCGTGTTGTGTGGATAACAATACGGCCTTAAAAAGGGGAGCTTTGTGGTACAATGGCAAAATATCGCAGCTTGTAAAACGCACAAACCTAGCAGGAGGAACCCCAGATGATCAAACGGTTGTTCATGAATAGGAGTATCCGGACCAAAATCACATGGAGCACGGTGCTGATCTCGCTGGTTCCCCTGCTTATTTTGTCTTTCTTGTTCTATCAGTCCAGCACCCGTTCCCTGGAACGGACGATGGTCCGCAGCTCCGATCAGAACGCCGGTTATTTATCGGATTATCTGGATCAGTATTTCCGCAGCTTTTCCACGTCGGCCCTGCAGGTCTATGGTTTTAAGCGGGTGATCGATCTGATGGAGAACGGCACCAATTACAACGACGCCAATATCATCGACGTCAGGGAATCGCTGGCCAGCTACTATCGGCTGGTGGTCAGCCAGAACGCGGACATCATCAAGATCATGGTGCTCGGCAAGGACAATACGCTGCGGGACAGCTGGACACGGGCCGACAGCTACGATGCGATCAAGCTGGACGGACAGGTTCCGCATTATGAGGAGATTCTGGATTTGCCGTTTCAGCATTCCCTGATGTTTACATACAAGGATCCCGCTTTGCGGCAGGATCTTTTTGTGTACGCGCTGACGATATACGATCCTTTTTACAAGAAAAAATTCGGCACGCTTGTGTTTTATATACAGGGCAAGGATTTCGCCAAGGCTATGGAAAAATACAACCGCCCGCCCAACGCAATCGTTCTGCAAAACGATCAAAGCGAGGTATTTTACCGGACGAACGATGATTACAAAGAATGGATCGCGCCCTTCGTCCCTCCTTCCGTGCTGGACGACAGCAATGAACATGAGCTGCATTTTACGGACGGTCAAAACCTGCTGGTCAGCAGATCCCTGTTGGACCATTCCAACATCGGTCTCAGCATCGTTTATCCGAGTACGGAATTGGCCAAGAACCGGCAAACCACGCTGCGCATCACGGTGATCGTGCTGCTGCTGGTCATTTTGGTCATATCCTTCTTCTCCCTGTTGTCCCAGCAGTTCATTACCAAACCGATTCGCTATCTCGGCAAAGCGATGCGCGCTGTCCGCAGCGGTAATTTCCATGTCACGCTCAAGCCGAACGGCTGGAAGGACGACCTCTCGGAGCTGACCGCCAATTTCAATTTCATGACTGGGACGATCCGGGAGCTGATCGAGCAGGAATACGAGCTGCAGCTTCGGAACAAAGAGGCGCAGTTTCTGGCCCTGCAAATGCAGATCAACCCGCATTTTCTGTACAATACGCTGCAGACGATAGGCGGCAAGGCCGTGCTGACCGGCGATTATGAAATCCATGAAATGTGCCGGGCTCTGGGAGACATGTTCCGCTACAGCTTTTATGAGGGGAATATGGAATCCACAATCGGCCAGGAAATGGCGCATTTGAACAACTATTTGTACATCCAGCAGTTCCGATTTGAGGATTTGCTGCAGACGGAATTTCAGGTTGAGCCGGAGCTGATGGACAGTGCGATCATCCGGTTTGTGCTGCAGCCGATTCTGGAAAATGTGATCGTGCACGCCCTGGGCAAAGACGGCGATCATCCGGTCATCATCGGCGTGGAGGCGGCCAGGGACGAAGACGATATCCGGATCACGATCCGGGACAATGGCCCGGGCATGGAAGCGGAGAAGCTGGCCGAGCTGCAGCTTGCTTTGCAAAGCCCGTCGGCGGGCATTTTTTCGGGCCGGTCGGTTGGCTTGAAAAACGTGCATGAGCGGCTGACCTTATATTACGGTCCGCCTTACGGCTTGAAGGTGGACAGCCGTCCCGGAGAGGGAACGACGGTGACTGTCCTTATTCCAAACAAACAGCGGGGGGAAAGCCATGTATAAAGTGATGGTTGTAGATGACGAAGCTTTGGGCCGCAAGGCGATTTGCAAAATGATCGGCGAGTTGTCCCTGGATGTGGAGGTTATCGCTGAAGCCCGGCATGGCGAAGAGGCGCTGGAACTGATCGAGCTGGGCAAACCGCATATTGTCGTGACCGACATGAACATGCCGGTCATGAACGGACAGCATTTTATGGAAGCGCTTCATGAGCGGTACGGCCACATTTTTACCATTGTCATCAGTGGATACTCTCAATTCGAATATTTACAGGCCGCTATCAAGTATCAGGCTTGCGACTACCTGCTGAAGCCGGTGGCTCTGCCGGAGCTTCGAACCTCCTTGATCAAGGCGATGGAGCAGAGCCGCAAATACATGACCCTTCAACAGCAGCGGAAGGAGAGCCGGGAGATTGGCCAGCTGAAGCGGAGCGTTTTTTTGCAAAATGTAACCGGACAGCGGATTGTCAACAAAAGCGATATCGCTTTCCAGGCCAAAGAGCTGCAAATCGGCGAAATGCCGGACTACCGCCTTGTCGTCATGAGGTTCCGCCGGTTTGGGGAGGCGGCCCGTACGAAATTTCACGGCAATGCCGACCTGCTGATGTTCAGCATTGAAAATATTCTGCATGAGCTTCTGCAGGACGAGGCGGCGCTGGTCTACAAATCGGATGACCGGCAGCGCATCTGTCTGATCGTACCGGAAGAACTGCGGGAGAACAGGCAGCTGGACAAGTGGTTGGCCGATTTTCAGCAGGCGATGCAGCGGATGCTGAAGCTGGATGTGCTGGCGGGCATCAGCGGCGCGGCCCGTGACTTGGCCGGACTGCCGGAGGCTTACCGCGAAGCCAACCAGGCGATTACGGCTCAGGCGCTGAAGGGAGCGGGGCTGACGATCGCATTGGCGGACGAGGCTCCTGGCGCACATGAAGGGACGGATAGAAACGCCGGCGCTGGAGCAGGGGCTTTAAATTCGTTCGATCTGCAGGCTATCCGGCAGGCTTTTGCCGGCGGCAATGCGAAGGAAAGCCGCCGTTTGCTGGAGGACTACATGAACAGGGTGGGAGCTGGCCCGGCCGTTACCATTGCCCGGATTCAGGCGGAGCTGTCCAAAATTATGGAGGCTGCGCTGTCGGAACTGAAAAGGGCGGCTGCCGCTTGTCCGCCCGTATTTGATCCGCAGGCTATCGCCGCGGTGCTGGACGAAGGGGCGGTTTATGCGCTGCTCAAACCATGGATTTCGGCGATTCAGGCTTACGGGGAAACCCGCCGGGAGCCGGAGTCGGCCGATGTGATCGATGGCGTCGTCCGCTATTTGGAGGTTCATTATTTTGAGGACGTCAGCCTGATCGACGTTGCGACCCGGTTTCATATGGACCCGAGCTATTTGAGCAAGCTGTTTAAAATGGCCACCAACGAGAATTTTATTGAATATGTGACGAGAAAACGGATCGAAAAGGCCTGCGAGCTGCTCGTTTCCTCCGACCGGAGAATCAGCGACATTTCCGAGCTGGTGGGGTACGAGAATCAGCGTTATTTCAGCCAGGTGTTCAAGAAAAATACCGGCTTCACCCCCTCGGAGTACCGGGAAGCGCATTTGGGATCTCGGGCAAACACAAAAAATTGAACATGAACCCGCCAATTTATTTTATTACCCTGCCCGGGATTGACCGGTACGATAGAAACAGAAGCGGCGGGCTGATGGTACCTGGCCTTCTGCTTAAGAACAAGATCGAAGGGGGAAACAAAAATAATGAAGAAGTTGATGTCGCTGGGACTTTGCATCGCCTTGTTCAGCTTCCTGCTTGCCGCATGCGGAAGCAATAACGGATCGTCGTCAGGTAACTCGGCAGGCTCCGCCAACGGCTCGGGCAACACGAACGCCTCGGGCAACGCAAGCGCTTCGGAAGACACGAGCGGCAAACCCGTAACGATTAAATTCATGCATTTTAAAAGCGATTTCACCGATCAAATTAACCAAATCGTTGAGCAGTTCGAGAAGGAAAATCCGAACATCAAGGTTGAGGTTCAGCCCGTTAAATATGACGATTACTACACGCTGCTGAAAACGAAGCTGGCGGGCGGCGACATTATCGACGTGTTTACGCTGAACGCCGGATTTAACACTCAACTGTTTGCGGACGGCGGTTATTTGATGGACCTGACCGGTCAGCCGTTCCTGAACAACTTTGACGAAAATGTGGTAAAAGGGCAGGCAACGGACGGCAAGAACTACATTATGCCGCTTAACGCCAATCCGATTGCCGTCTTCTATAACAAAAAAATCTTCCGCGATCTTGGCATCGAAGTGCCAAGAACCTGGGACGCCATGATCGCCGCAGCGGAGAAGATCAAAGCCGCCGGCAAAACGCCGTTCGCTTTGGGCTGGAAAGACGGCTGGACGCTGACGATGTGGGATACCCGCGACTTGCCGAGCAACACCGCTCTGGTGGCCGGCCAGCCGGACTTCTTCGATAAAATCGAAACCGGCCAAGCAAAATTCGCCGACAATCCGGCTGTGAAAACGACGTTGGATCACGCTTTGAAGCTGTTTGAGCTCGGCAACAAGGACCAGCTTGGCGTCGATTACAACGGAGCCGTCGACCTGTTTGCCAAAGGCGACGTCGGCATGATGTACATGGGCACCTGGCCGCTGCCGGATATCGAAAAGAAAAATCCCGATCTGTACAACAACGATCTTGGGTACTTCCCTTATCCGTTCAGCAACGACGAAAGCCTGAACAAGCTTGATTTCAACGCGGACGCTTCCCTGGCGATCGGCAGCAACTCCAAACATAAAGAAGCCGCCCTTAAATTCCTGGAGTTCATGTCCAGTAAGGAAGGTGGAGACGCCTGGGTTCAAAATATCAAGTCGCTCAGCTATGTGAAGGGCACATCGACCGATATTGCTCCGGCGCTCAAAGATTTGCAGCCTTATTTCGATAATGCTCAAACCTATGACTCCCAGCTCTTTTTGGCCAAAACCACAATCGACTGGCGGGCTCAATTCGACCAAAACCTCCAGAACCTCTTCTTCAAGAAGACAACTGAGGATAAAATGATCGCCGATATGGACGCTTGGGTAAGCAAAAACCACAAATAAAAATAGAGATGACCGGAGAAAGGCACGGGCAAGAGCCTGTGCTTTTTTCATGGGGAGAGGATAAGCCTATGGAAAAGTTGATACGAACCGCACGAAACGAAATGTGGTATCTCCTGTTTATGCTGCCGGGCATCTGCCTGTTTGTGATGGCAGTCATCATTCCGCTGATGATGGGCGCCCGCTATTCCTTCACCAATTGGGACGGCGTGTCCAATTCGTTTGGCAATGTTGGATTTGACAATTACGTGGCTGCTTTCCATGACCCCGATTTCTGGGGCGCCTTATGGCACACGTTCAAATATGCCCTTATTTTAACCGTGCTGGTCAACGTGCTGTCGCTTTTGCTGGCGCTGGTGCTGGATTCTTTTTTGCCGCTGCGCAATCTGTTCCGGACGATCTTTTTCCTACCCAGCGTCATTTCCATCGTGCTCGCCGGATTTGTCTGGAGCTACAACTACAGCACGGGCATTCCAAATCTGCTGAGCCATTTCGGCATCGACGCGTCCAGTCCGCTGGGCAATCCGGACACCGCATTGTTTGGGCTGATCCTGATCGCCTTGTGGCAGGGTGTAGGCTCGCCGATGATCATTTACATTGCCGGCTTGCAAGGCATTCCTGGCGAATTGAGCGAAAGCGCCCGGATCGACGGCGCCGGCGCCTGGAAGACCTTCCTGCACGTGACCCTGCCGCTGTTGGCCCCGTCGGTGACAATCAATCTGCTGCTGGTGCTTACTGGCTCGCTGAAGGTGTTCGACCTGGTGTTCGTCACCACCGGCGGCGGTCCCGGCTTTGCTACCGATGTGATGTCCACCTATATTTACCGGACCTCGTTCTCCTCGTTTAAAGGCGGGTACGGGATGGCGCTTTCGATGATGTTTTTCCTGATCCTCGTTATCGTGACCATCGTGCAGATGTCCATTTCAAGAAGACGGGAAGTGGAAATGTGATGAAATCAAACAAAGCTGCCGTGTTAGTCGTTTTTTCGCTGCTGGCGCTGGTATTCCTGTTTCCGCTCTACGTGGCCCTGCTGATGTCGCTGAAAACCGCGAAGCAGACGTTTGACAGCTTTTACGCGCTGCCGTCCAGCCTGAATTTCGCCAACTATGTCCATGCCTGGGAAACCTCCAAATTTCCGCTGGCCATCATGAACAGCTTGATCATCACCGTGTTGTCCGTCGCTTTGATCGTATTGGTCTCCGCGCTGGCTGGCTACGCGATTGCCCGGCGGAACAAGCCTTTTTACAATATTCTGTTCATGCTGTTCCTGTCCGGTATGATGATTCCGTTTCAAGTGACGATGCTGCCTTTGTACAAGCTGGGCAAAACGCTCCACATGCTGGATACGCATTGGGGGCTCATCTTGATCTACGGCGGCTTCGGCATCCAGACCGGGGTGTTGTTCTACACCGCTTTTATCCGCCAGATTTCCCGGGAGATCGAGGAGGCGGCGAAGATCGACGGCTGCACTACGCCAGGCATTTTTATCCGAATCATCATCCCGCTGCTAAAGCCGGTGACGGCGACCGTAATCGTGCTGAACGCTTTGTATATCTGGAACGATTTTCTGCTGCCACTGCTTTATTTGCAGGATAACCATTATCGCACAATTCCGCTGCAGCAGTACTTCTTCTTCGGTCAATACAGCAGCGATCTCAACCTGGCGTTTGCCTACGCCGTGATGGGGATGATCCCGGTTATCGTCTTTTTTCTGATCATGCAAAAATTTATCGTCAAGGGCATTGCGGCCGGCGCCGTCAAAGGCTGACCGGTTGACTCTGACTGACAAAAAAACGGAGGGATTTTCAGGTGGCCATTACTTATTTTGCCGAGGAACAAATCTTTGAAATCCGCACGCGCCGCACTTCTTATGTGTTTGGCATCGGCAGCGGGGGTACGGTGCAGCATCTGTATTGGGGGGAGCCGGTTGCGGCCAGGGAGTGCGCCTCCCTGTTGAAGCCGTGGCTGCACTCTTCCTTTGACGCCGAGGTGAACCGCGACAAGGAGGAGTACGGCGGCTGGGGCGGCAGTCATTACGCCGAGCCCTGCCTGAAGGTGAAGTTTGCAGGCGGGGTTCGCGATTTGAGGCTGCGGTATGCAGGGCACGATATTTTGGCGGACGACCGCCTGATCGTGCGGCTTGCAGACGCCGATTACCGGCTGCGAGCCGAGATCGGCTACCGGGTGAGCGGGGACCATGACCTGATCGAAAGGGAAGTGACGGTCTACAACGATGAAGAGCAGCCTGTGCGCATCGATCAGATCATGTCGGCGGCGTGGTCGGTTCCGGCGATGCCGTCGGCGCGGCTGACGCATGTGGCCGGCCGCTGGGCCGGGGAATACCAGCTCAGAACGCAGCCGCTTTCGGAAGGCAAAAAAGTGTTGGAGTCCAGACAGGGCTTCACGGGGCCGCACGCCAATCCCTGGTTTGCGGTCGACGACGGAACGGCGTCGGAAACGGGCGGCAAGGTTTGGTTCGGTGCGCTTGGCTGGAGCGGCAACTGGAAGCTCGTTCTGGAAAAATCGATCTTCGGGCATCTCCGCGTCGTCGGCGGGATCAACGATTTTGACGGTGCTTTTGTTCTGCAGCCCGGTGAAAGCTTTACGGCGCCGGTGTTTACCGGCGGATTTACCGCCGGAGGCTTTGGAGAGATGAGCCGGAACCTGCACCGGTATCAAAGCGATGTGATCCTGCCCGGCACCCGGGTCAGAAAGGTGCTGTACAACTCCTGGGAAGCCACGGAATTCGCCGTGAATGTAGAGGAGCAGATCAAGCTGGCCAAACGGGCCGCGCAGCTTGGAGCAGAACGGTTTGTGGTGGATGACGGCTGGTTCGGCGGGCGCAGCAGCGACAAGGCGGGGCTCGGGGACTGGCAGGTCAATCCGCAGAAATTTCCGAACGGGCTGGAGGAATTGATCGACGAGGTTAAACAGCTGGGTATGGATTTCGGCCTGTGGGTGGAGCCCGAGTCGGTCAATCCGGACAGCGACCTTTACCGGCAGCATCCCGAGTGGGTTTATCAATTCCCCGGACGCGAGGGAACTTTGCTTCGCAACCAGCTGATGCTCAATTTGGGGCTTCCCGAAGTCAAGGCGTTTGTGCTTGGCTTCATGACAGAGCTGCTAAGCCAATACGAAATTTCCTTCATTAAATGGGATATGAACCGGACGATTACGGAACCGGGAACAACGTCTTTGGAGGATAGCGAGACAAACTCCATATGGATTAAGCATGTCCAGCATCTGTACGAGATTTGGGCGGAGCTGCGGCGCAGATTCCCGCAGGTGGAGTTTGAGACTTGCGCGGGCGGAGGCGCGCGGATCGACCTCGGCATCTTGCGGTATGCCGATCAGGCCTGGATCAGCGACAATACCGACGCCCGTGACCGGCTGACGATTCAGGAGGGTTTCTCTTACGTCTACAGCCCGTCCGTGATGATGTGCTGGGTGACGGAATCGCCGCATGGGATGAACGGGCGGCGCCTGCCGCTGTCGTTCCGCTTTCACAGCGCCATGCTGGGCGGACTGGGCGTCGGGGCCAACATCGGCAACTGGCCGGAGGAGGAGCTGGCCGAGGCGGCGCGGTACGTGGAGCAATACAAGCGGATCCGGCATTTGATCGCCGATGGAGACCTCTACCGGCCGGCATCCTTCCGCAGCGGCGACTTAGCGGCATGGGAATACGTCGGCCGGGGCGGGGAGGAGATTGCCGTGTTTGCCTTCCAGCAGGCTCAGTATTTCGGCTACGCGGAGAAACGTTTGCCGCTGCAGGGACTGGAGCCTGACGCCCGCTACAGGGTGACATTCTCGCCGGAAACCGCAGCCGATACCGCCGGCACCTCTGACGCCTCTGATACTGATGCGTCCGTCTGGCACGGTTCCACTCTGGTGAACATCGGCTTGCCGCTGTCGCTGTCGGGCGACTATGACAGCCGGCTGATTTTGCTGCGGCGCCTGCCCTGAACTGCGGAACGGGCCGGCCGCGGCTGAGATAGCAGAGGTTAATTAAAGCAATACGGCAGGCTGCCAGTGATCCGTGTCCGGAATCCTTGGCAGCCGCCGACCTTCGTTTACCGCTGGTTCTTCGGAAACCCCGTTACCAAGATGGCCTTCCGCGGCACCTTCCGGAAGATGGGGATTCATAAGTTAAAGTGGTATAACTACTCCGGCATGGCAAATCGCACGCTTGAGCAACGCCAACTTACTCTGGATAAAACTGAGCGGATTTTTAGTAACTACTAACGATGGCAATAATCTGATCGAATCCTATATCATCGGGGGGGGGGGCCGGCGGTAATCTGCCGGATTTCTCATGCGCGGAATTTAGTCGTCACTTGTGATACGGTTCATCGTAATGAATTAAAGCACAAAGTATCTTTTGACCATAAGATATCCCTATCAGTAAAAAACACCTCTTGTATATTTCAACATGTTAATTGTTTTTTGGAGGTGAACCCAAGACATTCTTTATAGGTTTTTGAAGTATGTCCACAATGGCTGCAATGATGCTTGTTGCCAAGATGCCCATTAGACCCAAAGATATTGGACCTGCTGCATCATCACCTGTGAAATGTGCACGTACCCTTAGATAAACTATTGCCAGCAAGATGAAAAAAATGACAATAAAAGTGCATTTTTTTATTACCTTCAAAGATTGAAGAGATAACTCAGAGAGTGCATTTCTCTTTTCGATGTAGGTTAAAAGTTTAAATACTTGATACAACGCCACAGAAAATGTAATACATATTCCATATGCACATACCAAAAGTGGATATAGCGAATAATCACCTGGACGCTCTATCGCATCTCTTCTGGCTGCTTCAGGCAACAAAACTATACACACGGCAAGCACTGCAATTCCAATCAGAAAAATGATTACCTTTAAGAAAGTGCTAGAACCTTGTTTAAGATTAATTTTAAACACCTCATTTATTTAATGACAATACGACCTTAGCACAAAACATATCGTTTTACAATAAATTAGTATTGTTTTTTAACATATTATTGTTGTTATTAAAAAATTCTTTTAACTCTATAAAAAAATAAAAAGCATTCCTAATTACAAAGGAATGCTCTTACTTTAGAATACTAAATTTACAACTTTTACGGTCACTTCCCGCTTACTACTACCCTATTGCGTTAGGTCCAAGCCCAAAAGAATCCGTCGCGGTCCCAAGCAATTTTGCCGCCGTGGAGTTTGCGGAAAGCCTTCTTCACCTCTTTAGACAGCGATGTATTTCCATTCTCATTCACGAATACGAATTGTTCGCCGAATTTGGTCTTCACATATTCAATCGCAGTGGTCTGGTATAGTGTTCCCGTAGACCTGATTTCCTGGACCATCCATTCAGCTACTTCCTGGGCAGTTACTTCCATAAGATTATGCTCCTTTCTACTCGGATAGTAGCCCACTTCTTTGTGCGTACTATCCCTTTATTTTCGCCCAGTCTATACTAGCCTTACTTTAAAGTAAAGGGGTTAAAGCAATGACGACCCTTCGAACGTACAACCATAATCTCTGGGATCACGGGATTTCGCAGGGTTACCTTGTCGACAACACACCCTGGGTGCGGGCTGTGGCGCATGTAGATTAAGAAGAAAGATAGGAGCTTCGCTTGAAGCGGAGCTCCTATCTCCAGAGATTCGGCTGTTCTTCCCGAAATCGCCTCAGCCTGTGGCAGATGCTAGAGCGCAGACAGCTGCTTGATCAATCCTTCCAGTTCGTCGACCAATCCTTTTGCAAGTTCGAAATCCGTATCCTTCAAAGCCGATTCGATTTGCATTTCGACCGACTTTTTCTTTTGTTCAATTTCCAAGTAGTCTTTATCAAAATGACTGGCGTAGATCATCTGTCTGAACTTTCGCATACTCATTTTTCGAATGGTCTTATGATCAACGATCAGCACATAATCCATCCCATTAACGACGGAATAGAAATCGTGCGAAACCATAACGATCGCGCCTTTATAGTCGATGATGGCTTTCTCCAGCGCGATCTGCGAATAGAGGTCCAAATGGCTCGTCGGTTCGTCAAGCAGCAGCAGGTTGGCTTGACTGGCCGCGACTTTAGCCAATTGGAGCATGTTTTTTTCTCCGCCGGACAACGATTCGATCTTCTGCTCAAGGATTTCTCCTTCGAAGCCGTAGTTCGCCAGATACGCTCTGACCTCGTCATAAGTCTTGAATCCGGCATCGATGAATTCATACAGGATCGTATTCGAATCTTGCAGCGTTTCGCCTTGAACCTGAGATAAGTAAGCCACTTTCGCATCCGTATGGACTTCGATCGACTCCTGATGGTTTCGGAAGATGTCCCGCAGCAAAGTCGTTTTCCCGGTGCCGTTCGGACCGATGATCGCGACTTTATCCGTGGATTTGATCTCGAAGTTCACGTTTTCCAACAGCAGCTCGTCGAACGCCGCACTGTAATCTTCGACTTTTATGACAACCGCATCTTCCAAATCCGGCCCCATGCCAAAGCCAATGTCCGGCTGCTTAATATCGACAAATGGAGCTTTGATCCGGCGCGCTTCCAATCTTTCCTGGTACTTGACCCGGGCTTTGAGCGCTCGGCCTCTGGACGCGTCCGCCACATTCGTCGCGATCTCTCTAAGATTGTCGATGATGTGATCGTATCGCTCGATCTCTTCTGCTTCAGCGACGGCGATCTCCTGCAGCTCGATTTTGGTCTGAAGCAGCGAGAAATGATATTCGATATAGCTTCCGTCAAACTCTTGAATTTCCTTATTTTCCAGGTGAATGATTTTGTTGAAGCAATGGTTTAGAAGATAGCGGTTGTGCGTAACGACCAGCAGCATGCCTTTGTGGGAGTTGATCAATTTTTTGAGCGAATTCAGGTTTTCAAAGTCCAAAAATACATCGGGTTCATCCATGATCATCAAGTCCGGATTCGTCAGCATTTCTTTCATGACTTGAATGAGTTTGAACTCCCCGCCACTTAAGGAGGTTACGCTAACGTCTTTTAACTTCGCTAGATTGGCCAGATTCAGCTTCTTATGAATAAGGCTCTCGAAATCGTCCCCGCCCAGCGATTCCAACGCGTCAAGAGTGAGTTGATATATCTCCATCAGCGAATCCATATCCGATGTCGTTGCCATTTCGGCATAAATCGCGTTGAGCTTCTCTTGGATCTTGGTAAATTCTTCACTAATATATTCAAAAACGGTCATATCTTTCGCCGGGTCCACCTGCGAGAACTGACTGACGTATCCGATTCGGCAGTTCCGATCGATCTCCAGCTTGCCGTCGAACAAATGCTTTTCCGGATCCATCAGGATCTCGATCAGGGTGCTTTTCCCGCTGCCGCTTGTTCCAATAAAGGCACAGTGCTGCCCTTCTTCGAGTGTGAACGAAATGTCGGTATACAGTTCTTTTTGCGGGAACGAGAAGGATAAGTGTTCAACTTTGATCATCGTGTTACCTTTCTTGGTAGCTGAAATGGAGTTTATTAGAGGTACTGCAGAACATAAATACGGAGTCTACCGCACCTCAGATTAACACTGTTTACTGCCAAATTCAATGCTTAGGCCAAGACCTATGGGGGGGTGTATCAGTTTTATCGGTATGAAAAATAAAAAACTGCATTCGGCTTTGAGACCGGAATGCAGTTAGCAAAGTGGATGAAAAGGTAAACTTGGTACGGTTTTCGTTGCCCCTACTTATGGTAAGGTTCAGCGTATCATCTATAGAGCGAACTAAAACTATAGGAAAAGCAACAGCCCCTCCTTAACTGTCGTGGCCCGGTTCGACACCCTGCTAGGGGCTTTTCCTTTGGTGAAGCCCTTTTCGTTAACCTGGCAATTATCAATAATAATATAAAAGGTCTCGACATTGAAGGTCGAGACCTGGACATTTTAATCAATATAACAAAAAGATTGAGGTGCTCGAAAGTTGCTATCCTGCATTGTCGGATCGTAAGGATTCTCATATTGCAGTACCTTTGAGATCTTTATCGCATAACCTTCCGTTCGGTCCCCAAAGTATTCCTGAAAGAAACTAAGAGTAATACCAGAATCTTTTTGCGTAGATGACCAAATGGACTCCGGAGAATCGTTTAAGATGTATTCTATGAATAACTCCCCTACAATCTTCCCCTCAGGTTTGGTCGAGTATACGACGATTGATTCAACATCTTTTTTAAAAATCGTCCTACGGTACTCGAACTTCTTCTCTCCCGTAAATATTTTCTCAACAAATTCGGGTTTAATCGATAATAAGACTTTCATGTGCGTCACCTGCCTGTAGAATGGAATCAAACTGATTGTCTGTCAATCTAAAGAACGTCCAACGATCGCTTTCAATCCCAATTTGATCAATTAGATGCCCTCGAGTCAGTCTCTTCCTAAGAGCAACATTATACACCATTTTTATAACGTAGCATCGATTATTTGCTCTATATTTCTCTTGCAACTCTTCTTTTGTATATACACTATATTTATCGCAATAGTTAATAAATTCTTCCTCATCTTTAAAGCTTTGTTTAGACAGAACCTCTTCCACGACACAAATCGAAGTAGCTACAGACCTATATCTCGCGGGCCCCTGCCCATCATTTGTCCTATAAATAACAATTAAATCGCCCTGCCTAAGCCCGGATACCGATGCTGCTTGGGAAATGAACACTTTATGAATACTGTTTGTATGCGAAACATCCTCGAGTACGTCGAACTTCTCATTACGCAAAATTGAATCAGGAAATAGACGGGTATGAAAAGGCGGGTGAATAGAAAGTATATGCTTCCTTTTCCCCCTCTGGCTTATTCGCGGGTAGTCCAACAATGTATCGCCTGTTACTTCAACGAGGGATTTCCACAAGACAAGCTCTGTACCATTTGCAGATTCCTTAGTAGATCGCTGGATAAAACCATATTTCAAAAACAGATCGACTAACCCCTCATGTTTGGCAAACACAGTAACATAAATACCTTCAACTCCTGCATTAATTGCAACATCTAGGGCCCTCTTTACAAACCGTTCCCCCAGTCTAGTGCCATGAGGGTTTACTTTCATTGTACCTATTTTCAGTACGGAATTGGCTACAATTGCTGGTGTGACATCTTGGACTGGACCATTCTCTACTTTTAAGTAGAGAAAAGCTTCTAACTCTCTTTGAGGGTTGTATAGAACATATGCTCTTTCTTGAGCCTTCCTTGCAAACCAATTTTCGAAACCCGGATAGTCTCCTTTAAGACTATCGAAAAAAGGGGCGGCAAGATCGATTTCAGAGAAAAGCTTATTCTGAATGTATCCTTCCAAAATTATCACATCCTTATTGAGTCTGAATCCCCTTCCATGTTACCATATTTTTGAATCCTTGGTAGTATTGATTTTGGTATGATTCTTAGAAAGCCGAATGGAGGATTACACTTGTGAGGAAAATGATTTTTATTGGTGGTATTCATGGAGTCGGTAAAACCTCCTTATGCAAAGATCTCGCTAAGCAACAAGAAATCCCCCACTTTTCGTCGAGTAAGTTAATATCTAATGAAAAAGAAGAAGTCTATTCGCGTAACAAATTGATTCCAGATATAGCACAAAACCAAGATCTTCTATCGAACTCGTTAAATCGACTTACGATTAGTGGCTGGTTCTTGCTTGACGGACACTTTTGCCTACTAAATCAGTCCAGCGAGATTACACGCATCCCTTTTGAGACATTTAGGAGAATATCACCTACCATTATCATTGTACTGACTGATTTAATAGGCTCCATCCAAGAGAGATTTTCTCAAAGAGACGGCTACCAGTTCGATTCTAACCTCCTTGAAAGCTTTCAAACTGCAGAGATTGAATATGCTCGTGAAATTAGTAATCATCTAAATATCCCATTCTTTGTGGCCCAATCTGGAGATTCAAAAAGTATTCATGAAATCATGAGTAAGATTATTCAATAGACCTGGACCGGGCAAAATTTCGCCCTACTTGTGATACGGTTCCCCCCGATTTATCTTCACCGCCCGATAAATCTGCTCCGTCAGCACCAGCCGCATCAGCTGATGCGGCAGCGTCATGCGCCCGAAGCACAGCTTCTGCTGTGCCCGGCGCAGCACGGCATCGGCGAGCCCGTGGCTGCCGCCGATGATGAACACGACATGGCTCGACCCGTAGGTGCCGAGCCTGTCGAGCTCTGCGGCAAGCTCTTCCGAGCTCCAGAGCTTGCCGTCCAGCGTGAGGGCGATGACATGTGCATCGCCCTTCACGTGCGCGAGGATGCGTTCGCCCTCGCGGTCTTTGACAATGCCGACCTCAGCTTCGCTGAGGGTGTCGGGCGCTTTTTCATCGGGGACCTCGATGATCTGGAACTTCACGTACGGGCCAAGGCGTTTAGCGTATTCGGCTATGCCTTGGACGAGATATTTTTCCTTCAATTTGCCGACGCCGATGATTTGAATAAACATAATAAAACCTCCATCTATGTAAACGGTTAAGGGGGACGCTAGTCAAGCGGACCTTCTATAACTCCTTATAATCCCCTATTATTCCTTATTATTCCCTATTGCTCCCTATTCGCTATTTCCCCCGCCATTTCCCTTCTACGGACAATTCTTCCGCCATTATAACATTCTTTAAAAATTCCCTCGAAAAATGTAATTTCCCGTCTATCCCAAACCGGACGCGTCAGGTACAATAGGCCAGTATGCATTCTGGCATCGGCAGAATCAGCGCATTTGAACATTATTGGAGGAAATAGAGATCACCATGCAAACTTCTAGCACTGCGCAGCAACAAGTAAAAGTAATAACCGCGGATCCCAGCGCGATCGGCCTATTTGGGCTGGCAATCGTTACTCTGGTGGCTTCGTCGCAAAAGCTCGGCCTCACGGACGGGCTAAGCCTTATCATTCCGTGGGCGATTTTTCTGGGGGCGTTTGCCCAGCTGTTCGCCTGCATCCAGGATGCCAAACACAACAACACCTTCGGCATGACGGCCTTTGGCGCGTACGCTTTCTTCTGGTTTGCCACAGCCAGCAGCTGGATGGTAAAAATGGGCGTCTTCGGCCCTGCGCTTGCGGCTGACGTAGACGGGAAGCAGCTGGGCTTCGCTTTTGCCGGCTACCTGATCTTTACGCTGTTCATGACGATCGGCGCGATGGAAACACACAAAGTGTTGTTCTTTATCTTCGTCCTTATCGACCTGCTGTTTATAGGCCTGACCTTCGACGCCTTTGGCGCACCTGAAGCGTTCCATACCCTGGCGGCATACGCGGAAATGGGCATCGGCCTGCTGTCCCTGTACGGCTGCGGCGCTGCGGTGCTGAATACGCATTTCGGCCGGATTTTCCTGCCGGTTGGCCGTCCGTTCGGCATTTTCAAACCACGCGGTTAAATCCCGACTCAAATCGAACTCCATTTAGCTATAAAAATATCCCAGTCCCGCACGCCGATCCGTGACGGGGCTGTTTCTATTCCGCTCTATAGTGGACCGCCCCTAACCGGCCAAACAAAAAAAGAGCGCTCAACCTGCCTGCGCCCTTTCCCCGATCCGTCTTCCTCAGCCTTAAACCACCAAAAACTCGCCGGCTTTGTCGCATTCCGCGCATTTGGCCGGAGGGTCCCAGTCGGCAAATTCCGTCTCCTTCAAATCTACAATATCCGGAGCATCCTCATACTCATCCACAAACATATCGATCGCCAGTTCCAAGTGTTCTTTGCATACTACGTACATACCGTCAAGCATCCTCTCTCTTGCGCCCGGCCCTGAGGACCGGACGTTACCGCTTCTTCCTATAGCCTAGCACACTTTAAGCCCTATTGGCATTCAGCTCAGCAGCCTTAAATCTTCATTTACCGGGACAGAACGCCTTTATGCGCTAACCATTCTTACTATTCTCCATCTTTCCCAAAAAAACTAAAGCCGGGCGCAATTTTCTGCACCCCGGCTTCGCACCTTCCAAGCCTTCACTCTGCGAGCGCTCGGAAGCACCTCTCGCAAACGTTATTTCCCGGATGAATCCTGACCCGAATCCCCTTGACCGGAATGATCCTGACCCGAGCCGGAGCCATCCGAACCCGAGCCGTCCTGACCGGATTCATCCGTGCCGTCCGGATTTTGCTCCGCATCAGCCGGTTTCTCGATCAGCTTCAAGGTTGTGGTTTGCAGCTTTCCGTCCCGGTAAAAGGTGACGTCCATATTGTCGCCGATCTTCTTGTCATCGTACAAGTATTTGCGGAGGTCCAGCGTGGAGGAAATCTCCGTTTTATCGAGCTTGACTATGACGTCGTTCAGCTGCAATCCGGCAGTAGCCGCCGGGCCGTGAGCTTCCAGCACAAGCACGCCTTGCTTCACGTCGCTCGGAAGGTTCAAATCCTTGCGCTGTTCGTCCGTCAATGGCGCATAAGGATTGTCGAGATCCAGCGAATAGACACCGAGGTAAGGACGGGAGATTTTTCCGTATTCCATCAGCTCGTTTACGGTCTTCATTACCTGGTCCGAAGGAATCGCAAAACCGAGCCCTTCCACGCCGGTATCGGCGATTTTCATCGTGTTGATGCCGATGACTTTGCCGTTCAGATCGGCGAGCGCGCCGCCGCTGTTGCCTTCATTGATCGCCGCGTCGGTCTGGATGACCTCCTGCTCCCAATCGTAAACCCCATCCTGGTTGATGGATACCGGCACGATGCGGTTCGTGTAACTGATGATGCCCGACGTTTGCGTGCCGCTAAGACCCAGCGGATTGCCCACCGCAATGACCGTTTCGCCTAGGCGCAGTTTGGTGGAGTCGCCTATTTCGGCAACTGCCGTGATGCCTTTATCGTCAATTTCCAGCAGCGCAATATCGGTAACCTGATCCTGGCCGACGATTTTGGCTTTCTTCGAGAGGCCGTCCGCGGTCACAACAACCAAATCCTGCGTATCTTCGATCACGTGATTATTGGTTACGACGTAGGCTTTGCCGCCGTCCTTCTTAATAATAACGCCGGAACCCAAAGCCGAAGGCTCGGAGGCCAAGTCTTCATCCGTGCCGCCGCCGGATTGGTGGTTCACGATGCTGACTACCGCAGGGCGGACCTTGGCTGAAGCCTGGATAATCTTCTCATCATAATCCGTGCCGCCGCTTGAGCTGGCTGAAAGCGCGCCGGCGCGCTCTGTCGAGGAGGGGAGTCCTGTAAGATAACTGAACAAAATAACGGCAAACACCGAGCTGACTACCGAACAAATCACGGCGATCTGCGTGGTCGTCAATCCTCTGCGCGTTTTTCGGGGTGTGCTCCATTTCCCGTCGGTGCCTTTGACCATGCGGGCTTTTCTGGAAACCTTCGTGGAGTAAAAATCATCATCAAACAATCCCATAAATAACTGCTCCCCTCCATGCTTTCTTCCGGCTTGTTTATCTGTCCACTTCCGGTCAGCCCAGCCCAGGCTCCGGAAGGCGGTTCTTATCAGGCGCGGGCCTCATTCCACCCGGGTTTCATTTCATTTTCAAAACAGGAGGTTATAAGGTCCGGACATCGGAATCCATCACCATCATATGCGGAGAGAAGACCGATATTCTCAGGCTTTTTACTGCGTGCCCATAGATTTTCAAGGAGGGCGAAGCAGGCGTGAAACCCGATGATCCAGGACCTGTTGAAACACATCATCCAAAAACTGCCGATCCCTGACATATCCCTTAATTTATATAACGGAAAGACGAACGGGGATGTTGCTGGTTTTCCAGTTTTTCCTTCAAAAAAATTCCTTCCCGTCAGGAGCAGCCCAAATTCAGGAATATTTCATCCGTCTAACGACTATACTAGTCGTAGTTGATAGATTCATTTTATCACAATCCGCCCGCCTTAGAAGCCGATTCATATAGGTAAAATGAACCAAAAATCGGGAATCCTGTTCCTCTTTTTTCAAAATGGCCGGTTCTCCTTCAACAGACTCAGATCAATCGGTCTTATGTATATTTTTATTACCCTTTTTCCAGCCGATTCCCACCGTATTCCGAAAAAATAATCCCGCCCCGGGGGCTCTGCCGCACGACTATAAAAAAAGACCGGTCCCCGCACCCTGCGGATCACCGGCCAGTCTCTCTACTTCTTCGATTAATAGGTTCCTGCAGCTGAAATTAACCTTACTTAAAGGAGCGAACAAAGATGGAATCCTCATTCTCCCCGATGAATGAAATCAATATGCTCGCCAAGCTTGCCGATCTCAAGGACGGGCACTACCACAATCTGCTGATGCTCAGCGTGATGATGGAGCTGCTTATCGAAAAAGGCATCCTTACCCGCGAAGAAATCGAGGAACGGGCCCTCCGGCTCGACGGGTTTATAAATCCCCCACCTTATCCCATGGCGTAGGGCGGTCATAATACGTTTCACAGAGTTTGAACTCGCTGTCTTTGAAAAAACAGCCGCGGTCCTCCATCGCTTCCCGGACGGACATTTTCGCCAGATCGAGCATGTTGTGCTCGCGGCTCAAGTGCGCCAGATACGTCCGCTTCACGCGGCCGTTCATCAGCAGGCTCATCACCTCGCCCGCCGCTTCGTTGGACAAGTGCCCCATATCGCCGAGAATGCGGCGTTTGATGTTCCACGGATATCGGCCCATCCGCAGCATTTCCACGTCATGATTCGCTTCCAGCACCAGCACGTCCGAACCGGAGATGGCCTGCATCACCCGGTCGCTGGCATACCCCAGGTCGGTCACGACGCTGAGCTTCTCTTTGCCGTCGTAGAAGCAGTAGCCCACAGGCTCCGCCGCGTCATGCGACACCGGAAAAGATTCCACCCGCAGCGAGCCGAAATCGTGCGTTTCCCCCGTGCCGAAAATCCGCCGGTTTTCTTCCGGAATGGCGCCGATGTGTTTCTCCATGGCTGCCCAGGTCAATTCGTTGGCATAGACCGGAAGGTTATATTTGCGCGCTACTGCGCCAAGCCCTTTGATATGGTCGGAATGCTCATGCGTCACCAGAATGCCGTTTAATTCCCCGCCGGCCACTTCCCGTTCCGCCAAAAGCTCGTCTATCCGGCGGGCGCTGAAACCCGCGTCGATCATCAATTTTATATCTTCATAAGCGATCACCGTTGCGTTTCCGGTCGATCCGCTGGACAATACCGTAAAACGTATACCCATTTTCCCCATTACTCCTTTGTTTTGTCACTGCTGGCGCTGATGACATCCCCGCTGATGCCCTGCACGTAAAAAACCTCTCCGCTTTCCAGCGCAAACCGCCATACCGGCGCAGCTACCTGCGCATCGGAGTTGAACAATTCCCCATAATACCCGAGCTGTATCGATTTGACAACCGAGTCATTCGGCAAATAGTTTTCCACCAGGTTGCCGAGCGCCTTCGAGGCCGACAGGACCCGCTGCCGCTGCTCCTCCCCGATCGAGCTGATTTCGATCTGCTGCTCCGAATAGGCAACAATGCGCTGATCGCTGTAGATCAGCTCCAGATTGATGCGGAACAGCGGATATTTGCCTTCCACCAGCGGGTGCATCACAAACTTGCCTTCGCCGTCCTCTACCGGATCATAGCGGTAAATGTCGATGTCGGGAATGCTGGACTCCAGTCCCGCGATCAGCTCCTCCGGAGAGAAGATCAGCTTGCTGTATACCGGCTTGTCCAGCATCTTCTGCTTGCCGCCCTCCGAACCGACAAGGCGGTAGCTGATCTTCGGCAGCTCCGGCGTTTCCGTCGGAATCGCGGCAGCTACCTTGATGTTTTTGGAATCCATCGCCCTCTGGACATTGCCGGCTAGGGAGGTCAGATCCGGACTTTCGTCCGCCTGCTCGCGCAAGTCGGTCCAAAGCTGGTAGCCCAACACCAGGTTCAGCAGCAAAAACGCGTAGATCAGCACATTTTTCGCCCGGCTCCAATCCAATCCGTTAACCTCCTTCGCTTTTGCGGCGTCAGTCCGCCTATTGACCTACTGCAGCACCTGCACCGTTCCATCCTCCAGCTCCAGCACCCATACCGGCGTCAGCGCCATGCCTGCGTCCCCGAGGGACGGCCGGTAGCCCGGATAAAGCGCCGCTACCCGGCTGCCTTTGGCCGCAGCCGCGATTTTGGCCTTCAGCCCGTCGCCGTAGGACAGCTGGACCATTTTTTTCTTCTGGTTATCGGTCTTCATATAAATCAGCGACCGTTCGTAGACCGTTGTGGTGCCTTCGCGCATGTCCAGCCTCATGATGCCGTAATGGAAATCCGGCACGTCGATGATCGGGAAGCTTCCGTAATACTGCTGGAAGCGGACCGTCTGCTTGCCGTCCGTCTCCTCGCCCAGCTGCATCCGGTAGCGCCCGCTCCACCCGCCGTGCTGGTTAACGAAATCGACCGCGGAGAGCGCATTTTTGTCCGGGCTGTTCTCCCCGGCTGCCGGAACCGCCGGATCGGTATAGTTGATCCAGTTCTGGTTCTGCCTGACCTGCAGGCTCCGCTTGGAATCGGTGTAAATCTCCGAGCCGTCCTTTTCGCGGATGTTCCGGGTAATGCTCGGGTCAAAAAATAAGCTGCGCTGCATCTGCTCCAGCGTGTACTGCCCGGTTTCAACCGTGCTCTGCACCATATCCAGCAGCTCGTCAGGCACGTAGTAGGTATCGTCCACCAGCGTATACGGCATCCAATGCCGCCCGAAATCCACATGCTGCTTCAAGTCTTGTACCGTCAAATCGGCTTTGGCCGCTTCATACACCACGTCGCCCTGCACGCTGAAGAAAAAGACGTGCACCTTGTCCTCGCTTGGCGAGCTGTACAGGAAAATCCGGTTGATGCTTTCACTTTCGAACAGCGGATCCGGAGCAATCTGCATGACTTTCTGCAGCAGCGGCACCGGAACGCCCGTCCCGAACTCCAGCTCAATGCCTTCGTCCTCGCTGCGGATCTTCGCCCAGTCGCGGCTTTGGACCACGTCCCGCTGAAAGCCGTCGAACTGGCGGCCCTGCAGCCGGGAGAAGATCAAGTTATAAAACGTTGAATCCGGGTAAAACACCGTATGTTTATTGCCGCCCATATGCACGACCATCTGCTCCGGAAAAATGACCTGGGACGCCTCGATTTCATCGCCCATATTTTCCGTGGCGACGTAGTCGTTCTCCGTCTTGACGACCGGGTTGGTGCCGGGAAGCCTGTAGATCAAAAAATAACTCTGAATCAGACTGGCCGCGATCAGAAAAGCCAGCGCGGCCGATTTCATCGTCTCCTTCATGCCTCCTCGCCCCCTTCCGGCCGGATCGGCAGCGTAAAGGATACCTTCGTGCCTTTAGTCAGCTCCGAGTACAGCTCGATCTTGCCTCCATGGGCCATAACAATTTCCCGGGCAATCGACAGACCGAGCCCGGTGCCGCCCATGTTGCGCGAACGGGCCTTATCCACCCGGTAGAAACGTTCGAAAATACGGCTTAAATCCTTTTTCGGAATGCCGATTCCGTTGTCCTCCACCGAAATCTCCACCATGTCGTCGGAAATCTCGGCGGCGCCGAGTGTAATCCTTCCGCCCTCCGGCGTATATTTCAACGCATTGGAGACCAGATTGTCGAGCACCTGGTCGATCTGGTCGCGGTCCATCCAGACTGGCGCGATCTCGCCCTCCACCTGAATCTGGGACGTGATGCTCTTCTGCTTCATCTGGAAGGCAAAACGGTCCTCCACGTCCTCCAGCATTTCCCTTAATTCGGTCTGCTGCTTGCGCAGCGACGCTTCCTTCGAATCGAGCCGCGACAGGTGCAGCAGGTCCGTGACGAGCCGGATCATGCGCTCCGTCTCGTTCTGGATCACGTGCACGAAACGCGGGCCGAGCTCCGGGTGCTCCAGAGCGCCGTCTTCCAGCGCCTCCGTGTAGCTTTTGATCGTCGTAAGCGGCGTGCGCAGCTCATGCGACACGTTCGCCACGAACTCGCGCCGCGCCGCGTCCAGCTTCTCCTGCTCCGTGACGTCCTGGAGCACGGCGATCGTGCCGATCACGCCGATCTCCCGGCGGTGGATCGGCGTAAACGTCACGCGGACCAGCGACGGCTCGTCCGCGGTGCCGCCCGTTTCAAGCAGGGCCGGCGGCAGCGCGCCCTGCAGCAGATCCTCCTGCTGCGCCGTAGGCAGCTGCAGCACATCCGCGATGTCCCGGCCGTTTTCGTCATGCTCCAATTGGAGCATGGCGGCTGCGCGGCGGTTCATCAGGATGATTTTTCCGGCTTCATCGGTCGCGATTACGCCGTCGCTCATATTCGTCAGAATGGAGGCCAGCTTCTCCTTCTCTTCCTCATTCTGGGCCAGCGCATCGCGCAGCCGGCTTGTCATGTAGTTGAACGCATGGCTGAGCTGGCCGATCTCGTCGCTGCCGAGCACGGGCATGACCTGCGCGAAATTCCCTTCCGCGACGGCGGTGGCCCGCTTGGTCAGCTCCTTGATCGGCGACGTGATCGTATGCGCCAGAATGACGCCGAGAATGGCCGTCAGCACGAGGGCAATCAATAAGCCGGATATAAAAATGCTGTTAATCCGCTCCATCGTGCTGTACAAATCGCTCAGCGAAGCCGCGATATAAATTGCGCCGACGATCTTGCCGCCGCTCAGAACCGGCTTGGCGACGACCTTCTTCCGGATATCGTCATCGTCGATAATATATTCCTCATTGTCGCTGATGCCCTGCAGGGCCCGGCTGACCACGGTTTGGGTGTTCTTGCGCCCGACGTAATCGGCATGGGAAGGCTTGGACGTCGTCAGCACCTTGCCGCTCGCGTCCAGCACCTGAATCTCCGCGCCGTTGATGTTAAACAGGTTGTTGGCCAGCACCCGCAGGTTGTCCAGCGATTCCTCGGCCGCGCCGGTTCCGGCGGTGGTTCCGCCCAGGTTCTGCGCCACAAGCACGGAAAGCAGCTCGGCCCGGGATTCGAGGTCTTTCGTAAAATTGCTGATCAGCGAATTCTTCATCGCGCTGACGAAATAAACGCCGATGAGCTGCATCGCAATCAGGATCAGCAGCACGTAAATCATGATCAGGCGCGCCTGAATCGTGCGAACGAAGGAAGGCAGCTTCATGCTAGAAACCGCCGTTCTTGGTGCTGCGAATCAGGTATCCGAGCCCGCGGCGGGTCAGGATGACCTCCGGTTTGCCCGGATCGCTTTCGATTTTCTCCCGCAAACGGCGGATCGTGACGTCCACGGTCCGGACGTCGCCGAAATATTCAAACCCCCACACCGCCTGCAGCAGATGCTCGCGCGTCATCACTTTTCCGGCGTTGCGGGCCATATAATAAAGCAGCTCGTATTCGCGGTGCGTCAAATCCAGCGGCTCGCCGTTCTTATATACCGTGTACATATCCGTATCGATAAACAAATCGTACAGATGAATGCCCTGCGGGGCCGCGGGTGTTTCTTCGCCCGTTACCTGGTTTTTGGCCTGGCGGCGCATCTGTGCTTTCACGCGGGCCAGCAGCTCCCGGGCGCTGAACGGCTTGGTGACGTAATCGTCGGCCCCCAGCTCCAGCCCGAGCACTTTGTCGATCTCGCCGTCTTTGGCGGTCAGCATGATGATCGGCGTTTCCAGGCGGGCGCGCACCTCGCGGCAAACGTCCATCCCATCCTTGCCGGGCAGCATCAGGTCGAGCAGAATCAGGTCAGGGCGTTCCGAGAAGGCCAGCTCCACGGCTTCGATGCCGTCGAAGGCCAAAATGACCTCGTAGCCCTCTTTTTCCAAATTAAATTTCAAAATATCCGCAATCGGCTGTTCATCGTCAACTACCAGGATTTTTCCCTGCATATGGATTGATTCACCCCGCCTAACCAGCTTTCATTTCCTGGCTCTATTTTAGCATACCTGGACGGACTCCTCCTAAAATGCTTTAAAAATCCCTGATCCGGACGCAGAAAAACCACCCGCCGGCGGCGGATGGTTTTATCCATAGGAATTAGTCCAAATATTTCGTAGGGTTTTGCAGCTCCCCGTTTTTATGAATTTCAAAATGCAAATGCGTGCCAGTGGAATGGCCCGTACTGCCCATGACGCCGATTTTGTCGCCTTGGCTGACGCGCTCGCCGGTGCTCACGCTGATTTTGCTGAGGTGTCCGTACAACGTTTCATAACCGCTAGCATGTTTGATCACGATACAGTTGCCGTAACCGGTTTTAACGCCGGTAAAGGTTACCTCGCCGTCCGCCGCTGCCCGGATCGTATAATTGGAGGATACCATGTCGATGCCTTTATGCATCTCTCCCCAACGGGTTCCGAAAGGACTGGTGATCGTCGGCGAAGAAACCGGCCAAGCGAACATATAGGAAGCCGAAGAAGCGGAGGTTTTCTTCGCTTTGGCCGAAGCCGTAACGATTTTTTTCGTGCCTTTGACAATGATTTTAGGAGCGGTTGGTTTGGTTACCGTCTGTCCGATAAAGGCTTTGCTGACCACCTTGCCGTTTTCTTTAACGACCTGGTAGTTCATGATTTTACTGCCGTGCGCCCCCGGAGAAGCGATGACGGTTTTGCCTTCGGCCAGCGCCGAATTGGTGCGGGTCACGACAGGCGGCTCGGTTACGACCGATTCATAAGCCCGTTCGACCGACTGCACGGTCACCGTGTGGTCGGCTTTTTTAATATTCAGCTGCTCGCCGATCTGCATCTTCAGCTCGGAAAGGCCCGGATTCAGCGCAAAAATTTCCTTCTGCGTCGTGCCCATCCGTTTGGCGATCGCGGAGATGGTATCTCCTTCTTTCACCGTATAAGTGACCGACTGCTCTTTGTCCTGCAGAAGCCGTTTGGCGGCCTCTTCCACCGATTCAATCTTGTCGGCGCTGCCGGAATACGGCTCCGCTGCGATGTTCTCGACAAATTTAACCGATTCGACCTGCGGGGCCGCGGAACCGGAAGCAGCTTTGGCGGAAACGGCAGAGGAAGCCGAAGCTGCGGCCGTCGATTTTGTTTTGCCCAAAGGCGCCGGAGCAGTCGTGCCGCTGGCCGAAAGCTTCTTCAGTTCGACCGAACCGGTTTGAAGCGGCACGGAGGCCGGAACGTAACGGTTCTTCACTTGATTAAGGACCTCTGCGGCGGCTTCCTCATCTTTAACGACCGCGACGGTCTGGCCGTCGATTTTGATTCCTACGCCTTCAGCGTGGTAAGGCAGCAGCTTTTCCAGCTTGTCCAGGGTAGCTTCGCTGTCCACATCCGCTTTGTATTCCTTCTGCAGCTCCGTGATTACGCCGTCCGTCTGCAGGACAATGTTGGCCTCCGGATATTGCTGTTCCAGCTCGGATTGCCTCGCTTTAAAGGCTTTATCCAGCATGGAAGCTGTTTTGACGGCGCCGATTTCCTCGCCTTTATAGTAGACATGGTAGTAAGGGACTTTGTTGGCTTCGACGTATTGATGACCGGCAAGGAAAATGCCGCCGGCCAGCAGGAGAGTACCTGCTGAGAGTATGATTCTTCTCGATTTCATCAAATTCTTTAACAATGACTGGGTTTGGTCCTTTTGAACAGCTTGCTCTTGATTCAGATCGTCCATCTTGCTCTCCTTCACCCTGAAACTGGCCTGTCAAACCTGGCTCTAAACCGTTACATTCGACAAAAAATAGTTTCAAAATTTTAACCTTTTTTACACTATGCTAACTTTAACATAGGCTCGGGAGACATTTCAACTTTGTTCACAAATGCAAAAAACCCGCGTAAACCGCGGGTTTGAAATAACGGAGTTCTTTTTTTCTAAAAAAAGGGTTTTCCATAAGCCTCTTCATCTTTTAATAAAGAGTTTACGAATCTTTCGTGAACTTCCGTCTTTATTTAAGAATTTCGAGCATTTTCGCGTAATCGTCTTTGCTTAAATATTTCGATAGAATCTGCTGAATATCGATGAGCTCGCTTTCCGTCAATCCACCCTCCATCGCCGACGTAATTTTCTGCATTTCGTCCTCCGGCAGCTTGTTCATCAGCATCGAAAAAACTTCCTCTTTCTCATCGGCCGGAATTTCGTCCTTCTTGGCCGACAGCTGGTCCGGCGTAACCACCGGATCTTCAGACGCGCCCCCGTCCCCTGCCTCCGGCGAATCGATGCCGCTGCCCATAACCGGCAGAGCGCTGTCCGGCGCCGAGCTGCTTTGTCCGCCGGATCCGCCGCTTTCCGAACCTCCTGAACCGCTCGTTTGGCTAGTTTCACTCGTCTCTGGGCTGCTGCCGGAAGTGGAGCCCGAACCCTGTGCTCCCCCCGTCGTTCCCGGGTCGGACATTACGCCGCCGCCAGCTTCATCATCCGTTTCTGCGCTCGAATCTCCGTCATTCATATCGTTGTTCGTATCGCTGCTCGTATCGCTATTCGTTCCGCTGACCCCTTCGTTATCAATCGCTGCCGGATCTGAACCGTTACCGGAATCTTCCCCGTCTGCCGTTCCCAGCGCCGTCCGGCTCTCCGGCTCCTGCCCATCCGCAGGCCCCGTTGACGGACCGCTCCATCCCAGCCTCAGCACTTCGCTTAATCCTGAGGGCTGCCCTTCCCATTTGATATTCATGCTGCCCAGCAAAGATTGGACGTAAGCGTTGACGACCAGCCCGGACGTCAGTACGGTCAAAGCGCATACCAGTAGTGTCCCGGCCGCCCCCAGCATAATGCGGTAAACCCATTTCATGTTCTATTTCCTCCTTATGAAGCCAGTTAATAGATTACTGCCGCAAACAACCCCAAATGATAATGGCCTGGCGTTCGGTGGTAACCAGTATGCCCTTTGAAGACCGGATTTCTACCTTTTCTACTAAAAACTTCGTAAAAAAAAGCCCACCCGGACGCTCTTATGCGCCAGAGAAGGCCTTCCTGATATCAACTTTAAGCTTTGGCTTTGGCTGTAGCTTTGGCTTTTAGCCTTAGTTCTCAGCCGTTCTTATTCCCTCTTCAAAAATCCGCCGGTCTCTCCCCTACTCCATCTTCACCAGGATCCGGCCCCGCGTCCGCGATTTCAAAATGTCTTCCAGCGCCTGCGGCAGCCTCTCCAGCGTAACTTCGCTGCTGATCAGCAGCTCCATATCCGCGGGCTTCAAATCGCCGCCCATCCGTTCCCATAACTTCACCCGAATATCGTAGGGACAATAAACCGAGTCAATGCCAAGCAGGTTCACCCCGCGTAAAATAAACGGCATCACTGTCGTCGGCACCGCCGCCCCGCCGGTCAGGCCGCTTACCGCCACCGAACCGCGGTAGGCGATCCGGCTGAGGATCGCGGCCAGCGTTTTGCCGCCCACCGGGTCTACCGCCGCCTGCCACAGCTGTTTGTTCAGCGGCTTCGGCTTGTCTCCGTCCTCCTCCAGCCGCGGAATAACTTCGGAAGCGCCCAGCGCTTTCAGGTAATCCGCTTCCGAAGCCTGGCCCGTACTGGCGGCAACCTCATACCCTTTGACGCTCAGCATGGCCACAGCCGCAGCCCCCACCCCGCCGGTAGCTCCGGTTACCAGGACTTTGCCAAGCCCGGGGGTTACGCCGTTCTCCTCCAGCCGCTGAATGGACAAGGCGGCCGTAAAACCGGCCGTGCCATAAATCATCGCTTCTTTCAGATCGATCCCTTCCGGCAGCGGTACTACCCACTCGCCCGGAATCCGCGCAAATTCGCTGAATCCCCCGAAATGAGAAACGCCGATGCCGTAGCTGGTTGCAATGACCGGCTGCCCCGGCTTAAAACGTTCGTCCGTAGATGAAACTACGTATCCGGACAGGTCAATGCCCGGGATGAACGGGTATGTCTTCAGAATATTTCCGTTCAGAATGCTGGCAAGTCCGTCTTTATAGTTGACGCTGGAATAAGCCACCTGGATGAGCACCTCGCCCTCGGGCAGGTCGGCCAGGCTGACCGTTTTTACCCCCACCCTGAAGCTATCTTCATTCTCAACGACCAAAGCTTTAAAGGTTTCCGACATCTTCATTCCCTCCTTAGGTACTTTCAGTCTATATTTTTTATGCTGACCGGTCAACTTTTTTTGATGCGCTCGCTCCGTCCTATGCTATAATACTCGTAATTCATTTATGCTGGAGGATGCTTCCTTATGGCCCGATACAAGAAATCGGAGGAAAAAACGAAACAGCTCCTGCAGGCGGCCTTCCAGGCCGTTGCCGAGCTCGGATACGACTCCGTCACGCTGCAGCATATCGCCGATTATGCCGAAGTCAGCAAAGGGGTCGTCCATTATTATTTTGAAAATAAAGAAGCCGTGCTCACCGCCCTGCTGGAGTGGCTGACCACGAGCATTTACGATAAAGAGCTGGCGGCCGTCGAACAGGTCGAAGGGGCTTTGCCGAAGCTGGACGCCTATCTGGACGCCGTGTTTGCGGGACCGGACAAAAACCGCAAATTTTACCGCGTTTATCTCGATTTTTTGGCCCGCGCCAGCCGGATCCCGACCTTCCGGGAGATCAACAGCCGCTTCTACGCAAACTGCGCCTCGATCAGCAAACGGATCATAGAAGATGGGCAGCGCGAAGGCGTCTTCGGCGGTTTCATCCAGGCTGAACAGGCTGCTCCGGCCCTGCGGGCCGTCATTGACGGCTGCCTGATCCAATGGCTCATGTCCGACCGGGACGAGCTGCATGCGGAATTTAAGCAGCGCTGCCGGGAAGCTGTGTTGAAAATGCTGGATTACACCCGAACATAACGGATCTCCATGGCCCTCTATTATGAACAAACCGCCATGATCCAGCCATATCATTTCTCACTGCAGCCTGTTTAACTCTAAAGAAAGGGGAAGCCGCCATGAATCTATTTAAGAGGAGAGTCCGCATCCCTTACGCCAAGATTCGCAATGCCAATACGCTCCGGAACCATTCGACCAAAAATGACTGGCCGTATTGGGAAGGCTACCGGGAACAAATCCGGCAGGTGCTGGAGCAGGCACTGGCCTATGACCGGCCCGGGTCCGGGAACGGGCATCTTCTGCTGCTTGGCGCCGGGAACGGGAACGATGTGCCCGTCTCATATATTGAGTCTTTTTTTGAACGGATTACGATCGTGGATATTGATGAACAAGCGCTCGACCGTTTCCTCGCCAAAGCCGAACAGCCGGGGAAATTCACCAAAGCGGTTCTCGACCTGAGCGGCATCGGGAACGAGGTCCATTCGCTGGAGGATTTGAAGCGGAAGGCAGCCTCGCTGAGCCCGTCCGTTGATTTTTCAAGGCTGAACCCGCCTTTTGACGTCATCATGAACCTCTGCTTTTCGTCGCAGCTGATTTCGGCTTTCTTCTACAAGGAGAACAGCAAAAGTTTGTATACGCCCAAATTCGGCGCCCAATTGGACCGGCTGATCGAACGGATTCATGTGAATATTTTTGAAGGCCTGTACGATCGGCTGGCGGATCAGGGGTTGATCATTCATCTGACCGACGTCCTGATGCTCCAGAAGCTGAAAGAAACGGGCAGCAGCAGTCCGGCTAAAGTTATGGCGGAGGAGCTGACCCAGGGCCGGATCAGGGACCACCTGAATCGGATTCACGAACACCTGCCGGAGTTTGCCGGACGGGGTTTATGCCTGCCCGCAGCTTTTGCGCATTTGCAGCCGCCAATTTTGGAGCTGTTCAAGCTTCAGGCGGAATTTGCATTGCTGTGGGATTTTGTGGACGATGGCCACGAAGACAGGGATTATTTTGTAACTGCGCATGTGCTGCAGAAGATGCCAAATAAAAAATGAGGGACATTGGGGACATTGGGGGCATTCGGAATATAGAGATCATGAAGGAGATAGAGGACAACCTGCAGTACGAACTGCCTTTCTGAACAAAAAGGGACAAGCAGGATTACAGCCTGCTCGTCCCTCTTCTTCCCTCTTCCTCCGCCTCTTATTCACCGGGGAGAATGCAATTCGGATCGTCAAGATCCGGGTTCCGGGAAATTTCCTTGTAATGCTCGATTTTGTAATCAATCACTCGTTCGATTTCGTTCAGCCGGGCGATTTCATCTCTGATTTTCTGCTTATGCTGCTCCAGGATAGACAACCTGACGGATACCCCCTCGGAGCCCTGATCGGCAAGCTCCCGGTACCGCTTCATCTCCCCGATCGTCATCCCCGTTGCCTTTAACCGGATTAAAAAAATAATGCCCCGGATCTGATCCCGGGTGTAAACCCGATGACCGTTCCGTTTTCGGTCGGCATACGGCAGCAGGCCGATTTTTTCATAATACCGTATGGTATCCTCCGTTAAACCCGTTAGTTCCGCGGCTTGTTTGATAGAGGTTACGATTTCCGGAATTTCCTGCATGGGATGTCCTTCCTCCTTGCTGTTTTCTCTTACTTACCAGGGCAATGTCCCGTTTTCATCAAAGAAGCCGCCTGTCGGCCCGTCCTCCTCCAGGGTAGCTAGACGAACGATCACCTTAGCCGCCTGATCGACAGAACGGTAACCGCTGCGGCGGTTCAAGTCGGTCGAGGTGTAGCCGGGGTCGGCCGCATTGATTTTCAGGGACGAATCCTTAAACTCTTTCGCCAGCATGACGGTTAAGGCGTTTACCGCCGTTTTGGAGCTATTGTAAGCCAAGAGATTAAAACGGGCAAATTCGGATTCCGGATCGCTGTTCAGGGTTAACGAGCCCAAACCGCTGGAAACATTCACGATTCTGCCGGACGGGGACCGGCCGAGCAAGGGAATCATCATTTGGGTGACGGCAACCATGCCGAAAAAATTCGTTTCGAAGGTCGCTTTTAATGCGGCCGGATCGGTTTGGCTCGGGGTTACCCCCCTCTCCAAAGAAACGCCGGCATTGTTAATCAAAACGTCCAGCGACCGAGACTGCTCGCCGATTCTCCGGCCTGCCGCTTCGATCGTTTCCCGGTCTGTCACGTCCAATAAAACAGGACGGGCATCCAGGCCTTCCTGCACCAATTTTGCTGCGGCTTCCTTTCCCTTCTCCTCGCTGCGGGCTCCAAGCCAAATCGTGAACCCCTCGGCTCCCAGCTGTCTGGCCGTTTCGTAGCCGATGCCTTTGTTTCCGCCGGTAATCAGGACGGACCTCCCGCTGCGGCCTGTACGGGCCGATTGGATCTTTCCTTTTTCCTGGTCTGGCATAATTTTACCCCTTTTCACTATAAATTATGGAGCTGACACGTTGACTGTACAACTTGGAGCATGCTCCAAGTCAAATGGGTTTTTGGTAGGAAATTTGCGGAATTCGCTGAACGGACTTAAACGCAGAAAACCTCCCGAAGAGCGAAGCAGAGAGCTTCGATACTCAGGAGGTTTGGGACTGCACAAAACAGGCTGCAACGGAGGATTTAGTTGGGCAGAAAGCGATACAAAGCAGCAGGAAGCAGCAAAAAAACTGCCGGCCAAAAAGGCCAAATAGGGCGGGCGAGGGTGCCTGGCCTTGCCGAAGCAGCCGCCGACAAGCAGGCGCGGCAGAAAATTTACGGCTGCAGCCTGGCCGCCAGCTTGGCTTCAGCCAGCTGGCCTGCCGCCTGCGCCGTGTTCAGGCCGGCGCTGCGGGCCAGGCGGTACACATCGGCCAATGTAGGGCCGATGGTCTCGACGCGGCGCCGGATGTCCTCGGCGCCGCTTCCCGCCAGCTCCAACGCCGTGGCGATAATGCCGCCGGCGTTGATGGCATAATCCGGGGCATACAGAATGCCCCGGGCTTTCAGCTCAGCGGCCGCCTCCGGCGCGGCCAGCTGATTATTTGCCGCGCCGGCCACCACGCGGCACGAGAGCTGCGCCAGCACCCGGCGGTCCAGCACGCCGCCGAGTGCGCATGGCGCAAACACCTCGCAGTCCTGCGCATAGATCGCGCCCGGCGATACCGCCGACGCGCCGAATTCGCGGACTGCCTGATCTGTGAGCGCTCCGTTCACGTCGCTCACGAGCAGCTCCGCCCCCGCCTTCCGCAGATACCGGCAAAGGGCATAGCCCACTTTGCCGAGTCCCTGGACGGCGACTCTTTTTCCCGCCAGCGACCGGCTGCCCTCCGCTTCCTGCAAAGAGGCCTCGATACCCAAATAAACGCCGTAGGCGGTCATCTCGGCCGTATAATTGCCGCTACCGCCCAGCGTGCCGGTCATGTCGGTGACATAAGACGTTTCCTGAGCAATGGAATCCATATCCTGCACGGTGGTGCCCAGATCTACCCCGGTGACGTACCGCCCCTTCAGCCGCTGCAGGAACCGGCCGAACGAACGGAACATCGCTTCCGATTTGTCCTTGGACGGGTCGCCCCAAATCACGGCTTTCCCGCCGCCGTAAGGCAGTCCGGAGATGGCCGATTTGTAGGTCATGCTCCGCGCCAGCTTCATCGCGTCCGTCAGCGCTTCCTCTTCGGAAGCGTAGTCCCACATCCGGCAGCCGCCGAGTGCCGGCCCGGCCAACGTATTGTGCAGCACAATGACGGCTTTCAGCCCGTTTTCCGGGTCGCTTGCAAAAATAATCTCCTCAAATTCCCCGGCCCCCATCGCTTCCCAAACCTGCATCCCTTTCATCTCCTTGTTCTCGCTGATGAAGCCACAGCTGAATCGATTCATTGACTATCAGTGTATTCGGCGAGTAAAGGGCAGGTCCGTAGCAGCGCCTAGGAGCAGGTAAATATACCTGACATTACATGACGTCCATATCCAATAGGCAAATAGGCCAAAAAAAGCCGCAGCCTCTCTATTCAGAAAGACTACGGCCTCTATCACTAAAATTTCTTAAATATAAATCGGCAATACTTGATTTGTCTGCTCGCGGTTACGGCCTACGGAGAAGATCGCGATCGGAATCCCGGTCAACTCGGACACGCGTTCCACGTAGCGGCGGGTGTTTTCCGGCAAATCAGCCAGTGTTTTAGCACTGGAAATGTCTTCGGACCAGCCTGGCAGCTCTTCATATACCGCTTCGCATTCGCCAAGCATTTTGAGGCTCGACGGGTAATGCGTGATCACTTCGCCGCGGTATTTGTAGCCGGTGCAAATTTTTACCGTTTCCAGTCCGGTCAATACGTCCAACGAGTTCAGGGACAGGCCCGTCAAACCGCTGACGCGGCGGGCATGACGGACCACCACGCTGTCGAACCAGCCTACGCGGCGCGCTCGGCCGGTTACGGTGCCGTACTCATGGCCCGTTTCGCGGATTTGATCGCCGACGGCGTCAAACAGCTCGGTCGGGAACGGACCGTCGCCTACGCGGGTCGTGTAGGCTTTTGCAACGCCAATTACCTGCTGAATCTTGGACGGGCCAACGCCGGAACCGATGCAGACGCCGCCGGCCGACGGGTTGGAAGAGGTTACAAACGGATAAGTACCTTGGTCGATATCCAGCATCACGCCTTGAGCCCCTTCGAACAGCACCTTGCGGTCCTCGTCGATGGCGTCGTTCAACACAACCGAAGTATCCGTCACGTACGAGCGAATCTGCTCGGCATAGTCTAGGTATTTCTTCAGCGTGTCTTCCACGTCCAGCGGCTCGGCGCCGTAAACCTGCTGGATGATATGATTTTTCTCCGCCATCAGATGGCGAAGTTTAAGTTCGAATTCTTCCGCATCCATCAGATCGGAGATCCGGATGCCCGTGCGAGCCGCTTTATCCATGTAAGCCGGACCGATCCCTTTGCGGGTCGTGCCGATTTTGTTCGGCCCTTTGCGGTCTTCCTCCAGCGCGTCCAGCACCATATGGTAAGGCATGATCACATGTGCGCGGTCGCTGATTTTCAAATTGTTGGTCGTAAATCCGTTCTCGTGAATGTACGCGATCTCCTGAAGCAGCGCCTCCGGATTGATCACCATCCCGTTGCCGATTACGCAAAGTTTATCTTCATAAAAAACACCCGACGGAATAAGGCTCAGCTTGTACTTCTTCCCGTCAATCAGTATTGTGTGGCCAGCATTGTTACCGCCTTGGTAGCGCGCCACCACATCTGCGCTCTCTGCCAGATAATCCGTAATTTTGCCTTTACCTTCGTCTCCCCACTGCGTTCCCACAACAACTACTGTCGACATGTACATACCTCCGCGAATGCTTAATCGCATCTAATTTTTCACACAAGTCCATTCATATAACTCCATGACAAGACAAAAGAATCCTGAAGCAGTCTCTTGCCCCGGTATTCTCCTGCATGCATAGAGAAAAACTTTAACGCTTTAACTGCCACCCTCGGGCAGCAATTTCAGTGTACCAGTCCCCGTTTTTAAAGTCAAATTAAAAAGCGAACATTCTAAGGCCAAGTGTTGCCATTGTTCGGAAATACATGTCATTTTCCTGCCTAAATGTGACCATTAGACCAAATGAATGGCGAGTAGAAGCTGCCGGTTATGTTCATGATTTCCCGGAAAATAAAAACGGGCCTGACAATGATCGTCAGCCCGCAAATGCATCGGTATGCGCCCGCTCATAATTGGCGAACTTGTTATAGTTTTTCAAGAACACCAGCTCCACGGTTCCTACAGGGCCGTTACGCTGTTTGGCGATGATGATCTCGATGATGTTTTTCTTTTCGGTTTCCTGGTTGTAGTAGTCGTCCCGGTACAGGAACGATACGATGTCGGCATCCTGCTCGATAGAGCCGGATTCCCGAAGGTCGGACATCATCGGACGTTTGTCCTGACGCTGCTCTACGCCCCGGGAGAGCTGGGACAAGGCGATGACGGGAACCTCAAGCTCACGCGCAATCTGCTTGAGCGTACGCGAGATTTCCGAAACTTCCTGCTGCCGGTTTTCGCCCGCTTTGCCGCGGCCGTGGATGAGCTGCAGGTAGTCGATCACGATCATGCCCAGGCCGCGTTCCTTCTTAAGGCGGCGGCATTTGGCGCGGATATCGGCCACCGTCACGCCCGGCGTATCGTCAATGTAAATTTCCGCTTCGGAAAGAGCGGCAATCCCCATCGTCAGCTTCGACCAATCGTCGTCGCTTTTGATGTCGCCTGTCCGCATGACGTTCGCGTCCAGATTCGCTTCGGCGCAAATCATCCGCTGTACGAGCTGGGCCGCGCTCATCTCCAGACTGAATATGGCGACCGTCTCTTTGCCCCGTACCGCCGCATTTTGGGCGATATTGAGGGCAAAGGCGGTTTTACCTACGGAAGGACGGGCCGCTACAATGATCAGGTCGGAGCGCTGGAAGCCGGAGGTCATCCGGTCCAGATCAACAAAACCGGAGGAAACCCCGGTGGTGCTCCCCCGGTTCTGGTGAAGCGTCTCAACCTTCTCGAACACCTCCATCAGCACGTCGCGGATGGCGATAAATCCGCTGCCGGAGCGGCGGTTGGAAATTTCCAGGATCCGGCGCTCCGCATCGCTGAGCAGGTCGCCGACATCTTCGCCGCCTGTGTAGCCGTCGCTGACGATTTGCGTAGCCGTCCGGATCAGACGGCGCATCATCGACTTCTCTTCGATAATGCGGGCGTAATAATCCACGTTGGCTGCCGTTGGCACAGCATGGGCAAGCTTGGCCAAATAGCTGACCCCGCCGATATTTTCAAGCTGGCCCTTGTCCTGAAGCCGGGCCGTGAGGGTCACCAGGTCAATCGGTTTACCCTCTTCGCCCAGCTCGACCATGGTTTCGTAGATCAGCTGATGGCCCGTATTGTAAAAATCCTCATCCCGCACGCGTTCCATCGCGGTGATGAGGGCTTCGGACTGGAGCAGGATCGCGCCAAGCACGGCTTGCTCGGCCTCCAGATTCTGCGGCGGGATCCGGTCAATAAACAGATCTCCGCCCATTTTATTCCTCCACGACGTGTACCTTCATCGTCGATTTCACGTCCGGGTGAAGCTTCACCGGCACCTGGGTTACGCCCAAAGTACGGATCGGGTCCTGCATTTCAATTTTGCGTTTGTCGATTTTGATGCCGTGTTCCTTCTCGAGCGCTTCAGCAACCTGTTTGCTGGTAATGGCGCCGAACAGACGGCCGCCTTCACCGGCTTTTGCTTTCAGATTAACCGTTGTTTCTTCCAGCTTTTTGCCGAGTGCCACGGCGTCTTCTTTCTCCTGGGCTTTGCGTTTTTGCTCGGACTGGTTTTGCATTTCCTGAATTTTCACGTTCCCGTCCGTGGCGAGCTTCACGACGCCCCGCGGAATCAGGAAGTTTTGCGCATAACCTTCGGATACCTCTTTGATTTCCCCTTTTTTGCCTTGGCCTTTCATATCTTTCAGAAAAATAACCTTCATTCGAATAACCCCTCTTCCTTATCTATGGATTCCAGCACGGCCAGGAGTTTCTCCTCGGCTTCCGCCTGGGTGCCCTCCAACTGGGCCGCTGCATTCGTTAAATGACCGCCGCCGCCAAGCCGCTCCATCACTACCTGAACGTTCATGCCGCCCAGCGAGCGGGCGCTGATGCCGATCAGACCGTCCGGGCGTTCGCTAATCACGAAGGAGGCGAGTACGTTGGTCATATTGAGCAGCGTATCGGCCACCTGGGCAATCAGCAGCTGCGGCAGCTTGCGGTTCGGCTCCGTCACCGCGAGGGCGACATGCCCGTAAATCATGCGTGCATGCTTAATGATTTCGGCTTTTTCAATGTATTCCTGCAGGTCTTCCTTCAAAATCCGCTGCACCATTACCGTATCGGCACCGCTTCGCCGCAGGAATCCCGCTGCTTCAAAGGTACGTGATCCAGTATGAAGCGCAAAATGTTTGGTGTCCACGGTAATGCCTGCCAGCAGGGAGGTAGCCTCCAGCGGACTGAGCTGAACCTTCTCATGGATGTACTGCAACAGCTCGGTAACGAGCTCGCAGGCTGAAGAAGCGTAAGGCTCTAGATATACCAGCACTGCATCGTTAATGAACTCCTCGCCGCGGCGGTGGTGATCCACCACCACGACACGTCTTGCACGTTCTACAATCCGGGGCTCGATTGTCATGGAGCCTTTATGCGTATCGACGACGACGAGCAGCGTGTGTTCGGTCATCATCTCCAGCGCCAGCTCCGGCGTAATGAACCGCTTGGCCAGCGGCTCATCCTGCTTGATCCGCTCCATCAGCCGGTCGATGCCCGGATTGCTGCCTTCCAGCACGATATGGGCCTCCACCTTGTACTGATCGGCGGCTTTCATCACGCCGATCGATGCCCCGATCACGTCCATATCGGGCGTTTTGTGGCCCATGATAATAACGCGGTCGCTTTCCTGCATCAAATCGCGCAGCGCGTGCGCAATGACGCGGGCACGGACCCGCGTCCGCTTCTCAACGGCGTTCGACTTGCCGCCGTAAAAGGACAAACGCTGACCGGCTTTCACCGCAGCCTGGTCGCCCCCGCGGCCGAGCGCCATGTCCAGACTCGACTGGGCCAATTCGCCCAGCTCGCTGATATGCTCGGTCCCAAAAGCCAGGCCGATGCTCAGCGTCACCGGCACCTTGAGATCCGCGGTCATCTCGCGGACTTCATCCAAGATGACAAAACGGCTCTGCTCCATCTCCTGCAGCGCTTGATGGTCGAGCATCATCAAATACCGCTCGGACGACAACCGCCGCAAATAAACCCGGTATTGCTTCGCCCAATCGGTCAGCAGCGTCGTCATACGCGCAATCAGCGCTGAGCGCTGCTGGTCGTCCATGCCCTGGGATGCCTCGTCCAGGTTATCCAGCATCACGATCCCCAGCGCAAGACGCTCATTGTCATAACGCTCGCGCAGAATCGCAAACTCCGTAATATCCTGAAAATAAATCAGCCGTTCCTCAGGTACTATAGTTAAACGATAAAATCGGTCGTTAACCATCACTTCCACCACGGAAGCAGCTTGCTCCTGCTCTTTGCGGCCCAGCTGCGGGAGCTGGGGCAGCAGCTCCTGAAGAGGCTGATTCACAACCGTATTCCGGTTAAACACGCCGGAAATAAACCGGTTATGCCATTCAATCGTCCTGTCCTCGCTGTACAAAATAATACCGAAAGGCAGCCTGCCGATCGCTTCGCCTTCCACCCGTTTGATCCGGTAGGTCAAATCGGTCACATAGTTGACCAGATCGCTCCGAAATCTTCTTTCCGATTTCAGCATCGTAAAAGCCAGGACGCACACCAGAACCAAACCAACCAGGCCAAGCGCCCAGTTGTACACCGAAATAAAAATCACCAACAAAAGCAGCAGGGCAAAGGCCCAAACCGACTGATAGCCGTGCCATCTTTTTTGCAATAATTTAGGCATGCCTTCTCACCCTTATCGTCCAGATCTGGAAATCTTGTCTCGAAGCGGGAATAAAATATCCAATATGCCTATAATCCGCAGGGGCTGAAAAAACAACATGACGATAATAAGCACAATCGGAATTAATGCATTCCACTTACGCTCATAGGCAAAGAAGAAAAAGAAACTTGCCGTCTGAACCATAAAACAGAATCCAAGCATCGGGATGATGTTCAACAGCACGGTGCTAAGAAACCCTGAGCCGCTTCCCACAAACATGCTTATCAGCAGCGCCACCAGGTAATACCAGACCAAAGAACGGGGAAGTTTCCACGTTCTGAGCGGCTGAAGTTTAGGAACGACCTGTCCCAGGCTGGCAAGCGTCGGCCGGGCAAGTGCGTGCGCCACCCATGCAATAACAAGCGAGCAAACCGAAAGCGTAAACGGAAGCAGTCTGACCGTCAGCTGAGACAGCTGTTCAATCGTATCGGCCGTCCAGCCCATGGAGCCTGCTACGGTTTCGCCCGACATTCCCTCTAGAGGGGCAGCCGTCAGATTGAAGGTGCTTTCAATCAATTCCGACAAGTTGAAATCAAACAGGGCTTTGCTGACTAGAAGCAGGAGCAGAAACTCGACCAAAATCGTCCCCGCCCCGATGGCAATAGCCTTAAAGGCAGCCGCTCTGCGCTTGTAAGCGAGCCCCATCAGAATCGACGGAATCAGGAAAAAGACGGATAACATCACATAAGCCGGACCGGCCAGCCAAGCTACAATAATAAGCACAGGTATAACGTGTACGATAAACGAACGAACCGGCAGCAGCGTAAACAGCACCAAACCCGGCAACAGCATAAAAAAGGATGTAATCACAATCAGTGGAGATTTTAAAGACAGGAGCAGCAGCAGATACACGATGCTCCAGGCGATGGATGTCCAGCGCAATTTCAATATGTTCACCTCTTACGCATATGTTCTTCCAGCATGGAAATATCCTGATACCAATCCTCCAGCTGGTGTCCTTCTTGTTTGTGTTTTTTCAGTTTCTCTACAATGCTTGCATCGAGGTCCCCATAAGAAATCCCCAATCGGCGGCCTAAAATATAGCAGCTGACCACCAGACTGGCCAAGCTGTCCACCACTTTAAGAGTGCTTCCCTCCCATAATGATTTAAACAATCGGGATACGTGGTCCACAACCTCCGTTTTCAGCCACTCAATGACCTTGGCACGTTTGGCTACATCCATTTCTTTATGCATGTTTAGAGAACGCTCCTTTTCTCCAGAGGGAACAAGCTTTATTTCCCGATTATAACATAAATGCCGGATGCTAAAGAAGTCGCTTGCCTTTGCAATCGCCATACTCCCCAAGGGTTTCCCTTTATCGGGACTGGGATTCCTTGGTTACGTATTTTTCGCAATATTCAATGATCTGGCTGCGGCGCACAATCCCGATAAACCGGTTGCGGTCGTCCACCACAGGCACAAAATTCTGCACTTTAGCCAGGTTGATCAAATCCTCCATGTCCGAATCGATGCGGACAGGTTTATTATGCACGCGCAGCGGCACGTCCTTCAGCAAAAATTTCGAAGCATTCTCAAAATGGACGCGGCCGTTAGAATTTTTCATGTACCAGAGCAAATCGCCTTCCGTGACCGTTCCCACGTATTCGCCTTCCTTATCAATAATGGGCACCGCCGTATACCTGTGGTGTTCCATTCGCTCCAGCGTCTGCCTGAGCGTCGAATCCATCGTCACTGCGGCTACTTCGCTTTTCGGAAGTAAAAAAAATGCAATATTCATAAAAAAAGTGCCTCCCTGACTTCTTCCGTTCTTGCTTTTATTTAAAATTTTTGGATTATCGGCTTTAGTTAAAAATCGGCAGCCGATCCCGGACTGCCGAAGTTCATTAGCTTCACCACTAATTTTACTATATATCTATGAGCGCTCTTGAGCAAACATTCAGTTCCGGGACTACGCGTCCGGCAGTAGAAGCTGCTCGGCAGGCGTATCCGGATCCGACCAGCTTTCAATCATTTGTTTGGCAAAAGTCAAATCCTCTTCATTAGCGATGTCATAATAAATGTTATCGATCCGTTTTCCATCCCCCATAATCGTAAAACTGCTGATTTGAGGGCGTTCTCCTGTCAGCAGCTGCTTCGACAAGTCAATGATCAGGGAAGGCGGCATGTCCGTCTTAAAATTTTTCCCCATAATCTCCATAAGCTGCGGAATTTTTGATACCTGATTCAGGCTCAGCACCCGGTCGACAAAAGCATTCAGAAAAATCTGATGGCGTTTGGTTCGTTCAAAATCGCTGTCTTCCCTGTAGCGGACGTAATTTAAGGCATCAACACCGTCATAAATCGGCTGGTTGGCTTTAATGGTAAACTTCTCGTGATCGGCCTGCTTATTGACGATATCCTTCGTGATCGGCAGCTCTACGCCGCCAAGCGCATCCACGACTTCTTTAAGGCCGTTAAAGTTAATGGCCGCATAATTCGCAATCTTCGCTCCAAGCAAATGCTCCACCGTATCTTCGGCCATTTGGGCTCCGCCAAAAGCATAGGCATGGGTAATCTTGTCTTTTTTATCTTTGCCTATAATGTCTACGTAGGTATCACGCGGAATCGAAACAAGAAGAACCCGGGACTCTTCCGGCCTGACCACGGTATAAATGATCGTATCCGATCGGGCAGGCTCATCGTTTCTCTGGTCCACTCCCAGCAGCAGCAAAGAGACTGGTTCCCTTTTAGCAGGTTTAACAGGCTCCGACTCCACCGGATGAGCTTCCTCTTGTTCCAGCGGCTCGTACGATCTGGCCAACTGCTTCTCTACGCTGCCGGACAGAAACATATCAAAGGCCGCCAAGGCCAGCGGTTTACGGAACACATACGCCCCTCCTCCGGCAACGATCAATACCAGCAGGACGATGCCCGCTTTCCGCCAAGCTGTGCGCTTCTTTTTGCGCTCGCTCCTTTTCTTCATCATATTCCCCCAAGCTGCAATGTCGCTGCAGACAAATGGATCATGATCATGTCCGCGGTCTATTTTTATCAGACTTATTTCTATTGTAGCTTCTACCGGCCTATTAGCAAACCCAAAAAAGAGAGAGGTCCGGCTCCTCCAAACCGGAAGATCAGACCTCTTATTCTCATCCTATTAAAATGACTTGGCATCTGCTATTAGGCGCCCGCCGCTCCTGGCTCCAACGGGAAATGGCACGCCACTTGCCGTCCCGGAACGATTTCGGCCAGCTGCGGCTCCTCTTTGGAGCATTTCTCCTGCGCGAAAGGACAACGGGTATGAAAACGGCAGCCCGAAGGTGGATTCGCCGGTGAAGGCACATCGCCCTGAAGCACAACCCGCTCCCTTTTCCGACCAGGCGTAGGCTTCGGAATCGCAGACAGCAGCGCAGCCGTATAAGGATGCAGCGGAGCGGCAAACAGCGTTTCCGTCTCCCCTACCTCAACCAGCTTGCCCAGATACATGACGCCGACCCGGTCGGAAATATGACGGACCACATTCAGACCGTGCGCGATAAACAGAAACGTAAGCCCCAGTTCACGCTGCAGCTTCATTAGCAGGTTAATGACCTGCGATTGAACGGAAACGTCCAAGGCCGACACCGCTTCATCCGCCACGATGAACTTCGGATTCAGGGCAATGGCACGGGCAATCCCGATCCGCTGCCGCTGGCCCCCGGAAAATTCATGCGGGTAACGGTACCGCCGGCTGGCGTCCAAGCCCACAAGCTCCATAAGCTCTACGACTCTTTCATCTATCTGTTTTGCCGACATATTGCGATGAACCTTCAGAGGTTCGCCGATAATATCCTTGACTAAAAATCTCGGATTCAGGGAACCAAACGGATCCTGAAAAATAATCTGCAATTCTTCCCGCAGCTTGCGAAGTTCCTGACCGCCCAGGGAATGGATATCCCGGCCGTTGTAGATGACTTCGCCGTCCGTGGCCCCTTGCAGCCTCAGGATAACCCGGCCGAGCGTCGATTTCCCGCAGCCCGATTCTCCCACAAGACCAAAGGTTTCGCCTTTGCGGATCGACAAGGATACGTCGTCTACCGCTTTCACATGGCCGACAACCCGGCTCAAAAGCCCTTTATGAATCGGGAAATATTTCTTAATTCCGCGAATATCAACCAGAACTTCATCCGACTTCGGCTTTGCTGCTTCCGTCTCCAAGTTTGCTGTTTCGAATATCATGCCGGTTTCACCTCGTCTTTGCCGCTATTGCCGCTCTTCAATACCGGTTTATCTTCGAATAACCAGCAAGCGGCGCGGTGGTCATCGCTGATCATAAATTCAGGCGGTTCCTGCTGCCGGCATTTCTCCATCGCATGAGGACAGCGTGGATTGAAGCGGCAGCCGGTAGGCAGCTGTCCGATCGGCGGGATCGTTCCGCGGATCGTATACAATTCCCCTCCCCGCGTTCCTTCAAAGCCCGGAATGGACTGCAGCAGCCCAACCGTATACGGGTGGCTCGGCTCATTAAAAATTTCCTCGACCGGCCCTTCTTCCACGATAGCTCCGGCGTACATTACCGCTACGCGGTCCGCCATTTCAGCCGCTACCCCCATATCGTGGGTAATCAGCAAAATGGACATGCCCAGCTCGGACTGCAGCTTCCGCAGCAGATCGAGAATTTGTGCCTGCACCGTCACGTCAAGCGCGGTCGTCGGTTCGTCGGCAATCAGCAGCTCGGGATTGCAGGCCAATGCGATAGCGATAACTACCCGTTGACACATCCCGCCTGACAACTCGTGGGGATATTGTTTGGCGCGGATTTCCGGCGCCGGGATGCCCACCAGCTTAAGCAAATCAACGGCCTGCTTCCAAGCCTCATCCCCGTTTTTCCCTTGGTGCAGCCGCAGGCTCTCCGCGATTTGCTCGCCTACGGTGAACACCGGATTCAACGCGGACATAGGGTCCTGAAAAATCATCGCAATTTGATTGCCGCGGATACTCCGCATCTCTTCCTGCTTCTTCAACGTTAAATCCTGGCCGTGGAATTGAATGTTTCCTTCCATAATAAGGCCGCCGGCATAATCCAGGAGCCGCATAACGGCGAGTGAAGTTACGCTTTTGCCGCTGCCCGACTCGCCGACCAAACAAACGGTTTGCCCTTTATCCAATGCAAGCGAGATTCGATCCGTAGCTTTTACGACCCCATTTTCCGTTAAAAAGCCTGTTGTCAATTTCCGGATTTCGAGTAATTTCTCCGCCATTTAGCCAGCCTCCTCCGGGATTTGTTCGCGTTCTGTCTTGGGTCCAGCGCATCGCGGATACCGTCGCCGATAAAGTTGACGGCCAACACGACAATTAGAATGCACAGGCCGGGATAGACAGCCTGCCATTTATCGATCAGCATAAATTCCTGCGCGTTGCTCAGCATCAATCCCCAGCTGGTCTGCGGCGCCTGAATGCCAAGACCGAGATAAGACAAGGCGGATTCGCTCAATATCGCAGATCCTACCATTAAAGTTGCATTGACGATGATCGGGAAGGTGGAGTTGCGAAGCAAATGCCGGAAAATGATTCCGCCGTTCGATACCCCAATCGCTCTTGCCGCTTCCACATACTGCATTTCCCTGAGCTGCAGGAAATTCCCTCTGACCAGACGGGCGATGCTCATCCAGCTCGTAAAAGCCAAAATCAGAATCATGTATTCGATTTTCGAGCCAAAGATCGCCAGCACTAGAATGTTGAGGAACAACGTTGGCACCGAGTTCATCACATCGACAATCCGCATGAACACCGTATCGATCCAACCTTTGAAATATCCTGAAATCGCTCCGATGATTGAACCAATAATTACGGAAGCAAAAGCAACCGAAAATCCGATTGTCAACGAGATCCGAGCACTGTACAGAAGTCTCGTAAAGATATCCCGTCCCAGCTCATCGGTTCCCAGCAAATGGTTTGGCGAACCCGCCTTCAAGTTGGCGTACATTAAGTCTATTTTTGCCGGATCATACTGGGCAATTACGGGCGCAAACAGCGCCAAAAGAATAAATATCAATAACACCACAAGACCGGTCATCGCATACGGATTACGCGAGAATTTTTTCCACAGCGTGAGCCAAGGTCCCGGCGGTCTTTTCGCAGGGATCGCTGCTGTAGACTCCTCGGGAGAGAACGGCTCTTTAGGGGCTAACGGTTCCGGGGATGAACCCACCGGAATCTGTACATTCAAATCGCTCATGCAGCTTTCCCCCCTTTAGCGCCCAATTTTACCCTTGGATCGACAATCGCGTACAGAATATCCGCGAGTAGATTGCCGATAATTACCACTACAGCCGTTATAATCGTGATCGCCATCAGCACAGAATATTCTCTGGCGGTCGCCATTTCGACGTAAAGTCTGCCCATGCCGGGCCAGTTAAACACGTTTTCAGTAAGCGCCGCACCCGCTACGAGGATAGGCAAATCAAGCCCCAAAATCGTAATAATCGGAATTAAGGCATTGCGCAATGCATGACGGAAAACAACTTTTCCTTCCTTAACGCCTTTAGCTCTTGCCGTTCGGATATAATCCATTTCCAGCACCTCAAGCATGCTGGCGCGAGCATATTTAATGTAGGAAGCAAGAAATCCTAACGATAACACGCTAACCGGGAGCACCAAATGCAGTAATAAATCGCCTATACTTCCGTCTTTCCCTCTGGAATGCATGTCCGAAAGGGGCAGCCAGTCGAGCCCTAATGAAAACCACTGCTGCAGCAATATCCCGAACCAAAAGGTCGGCATGGCGAAACCAATATAAGAAATAAATGAAGCCGTTTGATCAGATAATCCGTATTCTCTAGTACTGTTGTAAATCCCCCAAGGAAGGGCAATGATCAGCGTCAGCACCCAAGCTGCGCCCATCAGGATAAGCGTATTGCCGATGCGTGGCCATAACAATTGGCCTACAGGCAGATGATTTTTGAACGTGTATCCAAGATCGCCGTGCAGCAAGCCGCCAACCCAATGAATGTATTGAACAGGCAGAGGCTGGTCAAGTCCAAGATTGTGTCTCTGCTGCTCAAACGCCTCCGGTGATAGTCCCGGAGAAAGCATAACTTGGGTTGGTCCCCCCGGAGCGGCGTGAATGAGAAGAAACGTAACGATCGTTATCAAAATAATAACCAGCACCGATTGCAGCAAGCGACGGATCAGATATTCTGTCATTGTTTGTCCTCCTACATGAATAAAGGCCAAAACTACGGGGCAAGTTTCCCTCTAAAAAAGGGGGAAAGAGAAAGAGATCGCTCTCTTTCCCTATCCCGAAGCTCTATTCCCTGTATCCGTTCTTTTCCTTATTCGGTTACCCACCAGTTGATCAGATGGAAGTAGTAGCCGTAAGCCAATGAAGGTTCTGGGCTGTCTTCTTCATTCCAATGTACTCGTGGTCCGGCACCAATGGCGTTGCCGTATTGATACAAGAAGATGTAAGGCAAGTCAGCAGAGATCTGTTTAGCCACTTCTTTATAAACTTCTTGGCGTTTGGATTGATCCGTTGTGGAATACCCGTCTACCCAAAGCTTGTCGATGGCTTCATTTTTATACCAGCCGGTGTTTTGACCTGCAGGCGGGAAGTACTTGGAGGAGAAAATGCTCTCAGCATCCGGATCCGGTGTCAAAGACCAGCCGAGCAAAATGGCTTGATATTTACCCGGGTTGATGTTTTGATCGATCCAGGCCGAGAAGTCAATCGCTTTCGGCGTTACTTCGATACCCACGTCTTTCAGGTTTTGCTGGATAACGGCAGCTACTTGTTCGCGGCGGCTGTTGCCCGAGTTATACTGGAGCTCGAAAGAGAAACGATGTCCGTCTTTGGTAAGGATTCCGTCTTTACCAGCTACCCAGCCGTCTTCGGCCAACAGCTGCTTAGCTTTTTCGGAATCATAGGCGTAGTTTACGGCTGCTTCTTTCGGGTCAGCCCAAGTATCCGGCAGGAACGGCGCGTTCATCAGCTTGCCGACGCCTTTCAGGATATTGTCGACCATACCTTGACGGTTGAGTGCATAAGCAATTGCCTGTCTTGTCTTTTGGCTTTGGAACACATCGTAGTTGTCCGGGAAGTTCTTCGGATCGAAGTTAAATCCGATAAATTCGTAGGACTGGCCTGGTTTTTGAATAATATTAATATCTTTATTAGCTTTAACGGCATCAACCTGTGTTACAGGAATCGCACTTACATGATCAGCATCGCCCTTGAGAAGAGCTTGCACTTCAGTGTTCTGGTCGGCATAAATTTTGTAAACGATTTGTTTAATGTGAGGTTTTGTGGCTCCCCAATAGTTTGGATCGGCATCCAGCGTATGGCTCTCGCCTTGCTTCCAGGAAGTCCATTTCCAAGGACCGTTGGTTACCGTTTTAGCCGGGTCCGTACCGAAAGCATTCTTTTGGAGTTCTTTTACAGGAACATCCTTAAGAATATGAGCAGGTACAAGCGGAGTAGTCAATGTGTACTGGAACGGAGCGTACACTTGTTTTAGAGTAATCGTTACTGTAAGATCGTCAACCTTTGTCACTTTATCTACTTTATCAAAGGAGCTGATTGAAGGTGCCCCAGTATCCGGATTACGGATAGTATCAAAGGTGTAGACAATGTCATCCGCGGTTACCGGCTGGCCGTCACTCCATTTGGCCGTATCCTTCAATTTCACCGTATAGGTCAAACCGTCAGCGGAAATTTCCGGCTTGTCGGCTGCGAGAGACCAAGGCTCGGCGACTACGTTGCCGCCGCGATCCACGTCCAGCAGGTTGGCGAAAATGAATTGAGACACATCGCCGGAAGAAGTATCCCCAACGAAAATAGGGTTAAGATTAACAATATCGGAGAAAGTTGCAAGCACGATCGAACCGCCATCCACTGGCTGATCGCTAGGCGTCGACGCATCCGAGGAGGTCGAGGCATCTGAGGAAGCTGTGCTCTCGGCGGGCGCCGAAGAGTTAGAACCGGCACTGTTATTGGTGCTGCAACCCGTAAACAAAATGCCTACCAGAGACAAAATCAATAGAACGGACCATAAACTTTTTTTCTTAGATACCATGTTTAATGATTCCTCCTTAGTAAATAGATCGATGAAAACATTACGTTGCGCCAGCTTGCTTCTGTACTGGCCATGCTTCCAAATCTCCCCCTTCAATACTTTCCATCCGAAGCTCTAACTGCTCTGCTCCCCTCTTCCTCTTTCGTCTGGATCTGCCGGAACTCAGTCCGATAGGATCCGTTAAAGCTAAAATATATTATCAAGATAATATATCCCTATGGGGTGGACTTGCCTTTCATGTCATTTAATTTAACACTTTAAAACAAACCTGAATACTTGGTATTAAGTTGCCGACGAATACTCCTGCCATTTATTCCTCTCTTCATACGTTAATAAATATGTAAAGAATGAATAAATAACCATGGGTCAATTATTTATAAATGGAATTCCGCCAAAGCGGAATCAGGACTTATTCACAAGGGAATCCATTTAAAATAAAAAGTATTCAGCCACCTGTTATTTAGTAAATAATATAACCGAACACTACCAAAATTCCAAGCTATTTTATTCAATCTGTTTAAAAAATTTTTTTAATAACCGGATAAAACAAATTTGTATAACGGCTTGTTTGCTTGGTTTTTCCTTATTGGTTGTCCTTCAATAGTACTCATATCTTGAAAATATGATGTATAATTATTATATTATATGAATAAAATTAATATATATTTCCTTTTAGAACAGACATTTATACCATTTTTTGCAACCTTTTATTCGTCCATCATGCATATAATATTGTCCCCCACAGAAGGACATGTCACCTTTTCTACATTATTCTACTTTTTTTACACCTGCTTAACACCCGCCATAAATTTCCTTAACAAAAATAAAAAGCCGACCATGGATCACCATGATCGGCTTTCATTCTTCCTAAAAGCTTCCGTTCAACTTACTCAGTTGTGTAAGGAAGCAATGCGATTTGACGGGAACGCTTAACAGCGATTGTCAAAAGGCGTTGGTATTTCGCGCTCGTGCCAGTAACACGACGTGGCAAGATTTTGCCGCGCTCGCTGATGAATTTCTTCAGCAGCTCAGTATCTTTATAGTCAATGTGAGTAATTTTGTTTACAGTGAAGAAGCACACTTTACGACGTTTGTTGCGGCCGCCGCGGCGAGCCGGTCTTTTGTCGTTGTCTCCGCCTTCTCTTTGTTTGAAAGCCATGTCTTATTCAGTCCTTTCCAAGTTAAAATGGTAAATCATCATCCGAAATATCAATCGGCTTCCCGTCGTCGGAAAATGGATCCTGATTGCCGCGCGAGTAGCCGCCGCTGTTATTGTTGCTGCTGCTGCTGCGGTTTCCGCCACTGTAAGGGGCTTCTTCCCGCGGCGCACCTCCACCATTGCCTGATCCGCCTTCACGGCTCGACTCCAAGAAACGAACATTATCAGCAATAACTTCAGTGACGTAAACACGTTTGCCTTCGTTATTCTCATAATTGCGCACTTGGATGCGCCCTTCCACTGCAGTCAGACGTCCTTTGCGCAGGTAGTTCGCACAAGTCTCAGCAAGCTGTCTCCACGTTACGACCGGTATGAAATCCGCTTCTCTTTCTCCGCCTTGCGACGTAAAAGGTCTGTCCACCGCGATGGTAAACTGAGTTACCGCAACGCCGGATGGCGTATAACGCAGCTCCGGATCCCGGGTTAGCCGGCCGATCAGAATGACACGGTTCAACATCCAGGTCCCTCCTTTGGGTAGTCCTATTACAAAACGTTATTAAGCAACGTCTTTAGTGATCAGGTAACGAATAACTTCGTCAGAGATCTTCATGATCCGCTCAAGCTCGTTGACTACGTCTGGAGTTGCAGTAAAGTTTACCAATACATATACTCCATCACGGAACTTGTTGATCTCATACGCAAGACGGCGTTTACCCATAACATCGTGTTTTGTAATTTCGCCACCGTTTTGGATGATGCCTTGGAATTTTTCCACTGCAGCTTGAACAGCTTCCTGTTCAACGTCTGGACGAATAATGTACATTACTTCGTATTTGCGCATTTATTTCACCTCCTCTTGGACTAAGGCCCCTAATCAGAATCGCTGTTAGGAGCAAGGAACGAGCATAATCTCGAACTATAATAATATAACAAATTAGAGCCCGCCTTGCAAGTTTACATTTTTGTCCGCTTATGGACTTCCTTCATTCTGAACACACTATAACGGCAACTCATTACTTATTGTTAAAGGAGACGATAACGATGGGCGAACGCACCGAATTCGAACCTGGCGACAAAGCGCCGAACGACGGCATTTACACCGAGGTGGGCGAAGCGCGCAGCTTCCACACGCAAATTCAGAACCCTAAACGCATCACATTGAAAAAGGGCGATACCTTCCCTGATACCACGAACAAAAACCGCAAGTGGAAAAAAGCCGAAAAAGCGCTGGTCCACTAAATTTTTTTGTCCAGATGAATAGGATCGGCATCTCCGGGTTATTCTAAACTTCAGACGGCGCTTGACAAGAGAGGTGTGGTTCCGTTGGATCAAGTCGCTTTTCATGAACTGTTAGGAGTCTAGCCACAAAGCTTGGATATAAAGGATAAACCGCAAAGTTTTGGCTTTACGGCCGGCAAGGCTGCCTTCCCGGGCAGTGAATCCTCGTTCCTATTTTGTGAGAATAGAATTTCCATCAGCAGGCGCCGTCCGCAGGACCCTTTGGGGTCCTGTTTTCATTTATCGGCTTATTTACGTTTTAGTGTTGTTGTCAGGCAATGGGGCAAGCCCCTGTCCGGACGCGATCCGCGGCACTCCTTCTTCGCATACGCCATACGAACGCCACGGACAGGACGTGCAAAGCTGCGGAATATCCTCAGGCGTCACCGACAATTGCATCCTCTCCATCACCTCCTGCCAGGCCATGTGTGTTCCCGATGTGAAACCCAGCCGTGTCAAAACGGCCTGATCCCGGTCGTACACCCTCCCCTCCCTGCAATGGTTGGGTTTGTCCGCAGGATAACAGCGGCAAAGGTCGTCCGGACCTTCCACTAAGGTCACCACGGAAGAAGGCGAATTACGCAGACGTTCGTACAAAGCTGTCATATTCCTTGTAAAATCAGGAGAGTAGCCCATTCCCCGGTATCCGGCCAGACAAAGCAGATGATGTCCGCGCAGCCGAATTTCCATTCTTACTGCCCCCTTTTTTTCTTATAAACCATAGATTCGGATTAGAAAAAGCAGCGCAAAAATCGAAATCCCGGTGAGCAGCGCCAGCTTCTCCCACCATTTATTGCGGCCAAAAGACACTGGCTGCTGCAGTTCCAAGAGAGCCGCTCCCTTGATTTCCATCGCCAGAATCCATTCTTCAACAGCCTGGAACAGAGCGATTAACAGCGGGATCACAAACGCGGGAATATCCCGAACATCCAGGTTTCCTCCCCGGCTCGTCCGTTTGCCGCGAGCTCTTGCGATGGTGGAGAACCGGTCCGCCTCCTCGATAATAAGCGGGATAAACCGCAATACGAGCGAAGCGGACAAGGCCAGCATATCGACCGGAACCCGGATCCGTTTGAGCGGGCGGAGCGAAATTGCCAGCCCTTGCTTCATAGCGGAGGTACTGGTGGAGAGGGTGAAGATCAAAGCGACGACAGTGATTTCGAAAAATAAAAGCAGCCTCCGGAACGTATCGCCTGCGGATACAAAGGAAAAGCCGATGCCGCCCCTCCCTCCGGCCCCTTGCCCCCCATGAAGCTGAACCCCCGCAATAAGCACGGTGAAAGCCATAAGCCATAAAAGCGGTTTGGACATACGGAGCAGCTTGCGGCGATCCTCGGGCATAAGAAAATACATACAAAAAGCCGCACATAAAAAAGCGATCCCTGTGCCAGCCCATCTAGACTGCAGGATGATGCCGGCCGAAATGAGCATATAGACCAGCCATTTGAGCCTGGCGTCCATGCTGTACAAACCTTTCTTACGCGGCCCGGACCTGCTTTTGGTCCCCGGATGGCCTTGAGTCGCATGCTCCTGCAGCGGCGGAGCTATGGCCGGCGGTTTTTCCTGTTCCGACTGTTCCGGCTGTTCCGGCCCCCTCCTCTGCCCGTCCTCCCGCAGCCCTTGCACAATTACGTCTGTTAACTGCTCCAAAGTGACAGTTTCTTCCGGGACAGGAAGGCCTGCTTCCCTAAGCGACTGCACAAGCTCCATGTGGCTTGTCAAGCCAATGCCCGTTTTAAGGAGCACCTGCGGATCCGCTGCAAGCTCCTCAGGCTTTAGATCAGCTACTAATTGCCCTTGATCGAGAATAAGCACCCGGTCGGCTATGGATAAAAAGCTATCCATTTCATGAGTAACGAGTACAACTCCGGCGCGTTCCTTCCATTGAACAAGCTCCTGCTTCAGCCGGAGGACTGACTTGGCATCCAGTCCGGCTGACGGCTCGTCCAGCAGCAGCCATGGCGCCTCTGCCGACATGACGCTGGCCAGCGCGACCCGCCGCTTTTGTCCCCCGCTTAACGTGAAAGGAACGCGGGAAAGAAATGCGGCAGGCAGCTGCTGCCCGTCCAGGGCGGCAAAAATACGGCGCTGCTTGTCCGGTTTCCGGAGGCGGTAAGGACGGAGCGAATAATCAAATTCGCCCTGAACCGTGCGGGCGAACAGCTGGTGCTCCGGAAATTGGAAGGCAACGGCGCTGCGCAGTAGAGCGGATCGGTTCAACCGCCTGTTATTCCATAACGGGAGCTCATCATAATAGATGTTGCCGCTGCCGACGGACGTCAATCCGGCCATCGTACGCAGCAGAGTCGTTTTGCCGGATCCGGCTTTTCCGATCACCAGAGTTAAAGAGCGGTCGTCCGGAAAAATGCAATTCACATTCTTCAACAGGACATGCGAACGCTGCCGATCAGCGTACACGGTTACATCGTTAATGGTGATGGGCATGGCTTCACCCCCTCGCTCAATTGCTGCGAAAACAGCGGCCTGGCCTGCAAGATATACCCGCGCTTATGCAAGCTGCGAGCCACTTGTACCACATACGGCGGTTCATAACCGAATCGTTCGCAAGGGCTTGGCTCACCGGGATCATACTCCCTCTCCTGATCCTGGCCGTAAAAAAACTGCTCTGTCGTGCCGTCGAAGCTGACACGGCCGTGTTCAAGCAGCAAAATTCGCTCGGCAAAACACAGCTCCTCCGCACGGTGCGTAACCCACACGATGGTTGTTCCAAGACCGTGGAGTTTAGAGGCAGCCTCCAGCACAGCTTTGCGGGAGCCGGGATCAAGCATGGAGGTCGCTTCGTCAAACAGGATCGAGTCCGCCTTTGCTCCAAGGCAACATGCGATGTTCAGCAGCTGCTTCTGTCCTCCTGACAAATGCTTAACCGGCCTATCCAGCGGTACGGACAAGCCGACCTCGTTCAGAAGCCCCCTCATTCGTTTTTCCTTGTCACGAACGTCCATATCCGTAAGACTGCGAAGGCTTAACTGCAATTCTTCATCGACCGTTTCCCCGAGTAATTGGGTCTCCGGATTTTGCAGCACCGCGTATACCGTGTGCCCTGCTGCGAGGATCCGCCTTCCCCCGGAGACCGGAAGGAAACCGGACATCACTTTGGATAACGTGCTTTTCCCACTGCCATTGTCCCCGATCACGGCCGTCCATGATCCTTGGGGAAGTTCGAAGGAGATCTCCTGCAGGGCCGGTGTCCCCGATGTATCGCCAACATAATCAACAGTAACCTGTTCAAGCTTAAAAATAATCGGAAGAAAATTCATAGTCCATCTACCATTTCCTTTGCAAGCATGCTACAATGCGAATTGTTAACCTATCAACCAATTCAAAGTTAACAATACGAGCTGATAATACTCTAGCATATTTAAGGAGATGAGGCAATTGTCTACAACATTATCTTTAAGAGGGGTAGCGTTCAGCGCTTTATTTGCCGCGCTTGTTGTTGTGTTTGGTTATGTCAGCATCCCGCTCGGCTTTACTCCTGTACCCATCACGCTCCAAACCTTGGCCGTTCTGCTCGCCGGAGGTTTGCTCGGACCGCGGTACGGATTTTTCAGCATCATGCTTGTTGTCGTATTGACTGCGGTCGGTTTCCCACTGCTGCAGGGCAAGGGTGGTTTGGCGGTCATCCTGGGCCCAACGGGGGGATACGTGGCCATGTGGCCGTTTGCCGCGCTAATAATCGGCCTGCTGGTTCGTAAGGTGAAGGGAAACGTCTGGCTGCAGAGATTGGCTATTTTTCTGATTATGTGCTTAGGCTCTTTTCTTTTGTACGTAACCGGCGTACTCTGGCTCGGACATGTGACCGGTTTAACGCTGCCTCAAGCGATGGTGGCCGGCTTGTACCCTTACATTCCCGGCGATATGATCAAAGCCGCTGCGGCTACGGCCATTGTTTTGGCCCTTCGGCAGATGTTCCCGCCTGAACGATTAACCGGACATAGTTATGAGGCTGTCCGCCGGCAGACGGATTCTATGGGGAAATAAACGTTTCGAAGTTCTATCCCCGCATTGGCATCAAGTACCTCGTCATACCAAAAAGCCGCGTTCTCACGCGGCTTTTTGCAATTCTATCTCACTGTACATTTTTATCTCACTGTACATTTTATCATTTTAATGGCAGCCCAAAATCAGTCCTCTTTAAAACGCCAGTTCTGCTCCAGGCTTCAGCGAATAGATTCGTGGATAGCCCTCTCCCGCGAGAAACTCGCATACTTCATCGGTTTTGGGTTTGGAGGCATGGACCAGCACGGTCTGTTCGGCCGGTACCTCACGGAGCATCTCCCTTACATCGGATAATCCCTGATGGACCTTATAACGGATATTAAAAAATTTGCATCGCGCCTCCTCTATACCCCCCTCCAGTATATTTTGGGCAAAGGTATGCCGGGCTGCATGTCCTGTAATGATCACCGAATTAAGGGCATGCTCCGCCAAATGCTTGAAATACCAACGAGCCCGTGGAGACTCCATCATTCCGTCGGCAGTGAAAATTACAGAAGGCCCCTTTTCGTTCAGAGCTTCTAAACGTTCCTCATCATTATGGGGTAAAATAACCCGGCCTGCGCTGCTGTTAATAGCCTGCTGGATCCGTTCACGCCCTTTTGCCTGCAGCCAGCCCGGCTGCTCCAGCAAACGCTGTAGACCGTTCCAGATTTTTTCTTCCACGATGAGATTATAAGTCCCTAACCGCTCGCTGGCCCAGACCAGCAAATCCTGACCCCGCCCATATACGGGAACCGGCAGCAGCACATGCCCGCCTGATTCCAGGGTGTTTCGGACAGCTCGCTCAAGCTCTCGCAGCTTGGTCTCCTGCGGCTCCTCTTCTCTTCCATAAGCGTTATCCAAGATAGCCAAATCGGTGGAATAACAGGCCTGCGGTAAGGGTTTAGCCGGGTTTAAGCCAGTGCCAGGGCTTTCCAGAGGCGAATCAGCGTCCAGGAGGAGCGACTCCCGGCTGTAATCCCCCGAGAAAAAAATCCGCCGGCCCTCGGCCTCCAGCCGAAGCCAGACGGATCCGGCCAGATGGCCGCTTTTTCCCCATTTCAACCGGATCCTTGGAAGGCGCGATCCTTCGGAACTGCCTGAAGCCAAACTTGAGTTGCTCAGGTCCAGATCCGCCCACTGCAAAGCAGGAATTAAATCCTCCAGATAACGAAACTTCAAGGCAGTAATATGTTCTTCCGTATAAGGCAGCTCTGCCCCTCGCTCCTTCACATAACGCCGCCAGCTGGCAAAGTAGCTGCTCAGCTGCTCCACGGTAGCTTTTGTCGTCCAGATGTCTCCCTTATAGCCGTGTTTATATAATAACGGAAGAGCCATGGAGTGGTCCTCATGAGCATGCGACAGGAAAACAGCCGTCAGCTGCGGAATGATTTCGGGATCGAGGAGCGGGTACTGGCCTTCGTCTTCTTTTTTTACGCCGCAGTCAAACAAAATCCGGTGCCTCTCACCGGCGATTAAATAACAGGAGCGGCCGTGTTCGCCCGCCCCTCCCCATACATGCAGTTTGGTCATTATGCATTCCACTTTCTTCTGGAGCCCAAGCTCTCGATAATAAGTAGCATCAAGGTGGTAAAGCCGACGGAAACGACGGCCATCGCCATGCCGAGGGACACCTGGCCCTGCTCAAACTGGGCAAAGATATAAGTGGCCGAGGTTTGAACCGAAGGCGGCAGAATCAGCAGCGAACCCACCAGTTCCCGCGAGGCAATGGTAAACGTCATCATCCAGCCTGAGATCATGCCCGGAACAATTAAAGGCAGCATAATCCTTCTGAAAATATAAAAGGCGCGACCGCCAAATACCTGACCGGCTTGAAATAATGAACCGTCGATCTGTCCGGCGGCGCTTTTTACGTATTGAACGGTGTAAGGCACAAATAGAATGACATAGGTTAAAATCACCATGCCGTACGTATTGTAAAGGTGAATCGGCATCCAGGGCGCATTCCATAACAGAATCAACCCCACGACCATAACGATGCCCGGGACGGTATTGGGCAGCAGGCTGAAGAGGTCCACCGAACGCTGGCCGACGCTGCGGGAGCGCTGAATGGCCAGCGCAAACCAGGTGCCGAGCACAACGGCAACAGTGGAAGCCGCCAGCGAAAGCCAGATGCTGGACATGAGTGCCTCCATGCTCGGCGTGCCCCAGGTAAGCAGCTGCTTATAATAATCAAGCGTCCAGTTGTTCCAGGCCAGGCCCACGCCGCGGAGCTTCATGGTCGAAGCGGCCAGGATGGAGAAATAAGGAACGCCGATCGAAACGACCAGCAGCAAAATCACAAAAATGGCGCTGAGCCAAACCGCCAGGCCTTTTTGCTTCAAAGCGCTGGGGCGGCTGCCTTTTCCCCCTACCAGGCTGTAAGTAAAACGGCGGCTGAGCACGGACTGCACGTACCACATCAAAAGGCAGGCCGTCAGCAGCAGCGAGGACAAGGTAGTAGCTTTGCCGAAGTCAATCGGCCAGCTGGAGATATATTTATGGATTTCCGAGGTCATGACCTCGTATCCGATTCTTTTTCCAAAGGTAGCGGGCGTGCCGAATTCGGCAATCGTCTTAACAAAAATCAGCATGGCGCCCATACCGTACGCGGACAGCAGCAGCGGGGCTACAATCCGGCGGAAACGGTACAAAAAGGGAGCTCCCATGACAGCCCCGGCTTCTTCCATGCTGCCCCCGATCCGCTCAAGCGCACCGCGCAGCAGCAGATAAAGGAACGGAAAAAGATGCAGGCTCATAATCAGCATCATGCCGCCAAACGTAAAGAAATAAGGCGTGATATGCGACATGGCCGGGATGAGCTGCTCCAGGTAGCCGTTTTTCTGCATAAAAAGAATCCAGCCCATAGACCCGATGTAAGGCGGGGTCATGAAAGGAATCAGCAGCACGACGTCCAGCCACTTCCAGCGGCCGATCCGCGTGCTCGTCATCACCCAGGCCAGCGGCAAAGCCAGTACGGTTGTGCCGGCAATGACGCAGATCCCGAGCCAGACAGAACCGAGCATAACCTGAATGAGTCCGGAATTAGCCAGCGTGCGGAAAGGAGCTGACCACTGCAGCTCCCCGTCCCGATACACGCTTTGAATAAAAATTTCAATCAGCGGAACAACGATCAAAATCGTAAGCACCAGCAAGGCCAGGACAATCGACCAAGCGCGGAAGGATTTCAAAGACAAGGACTTTATCATCTTATTTAAACATTTGCGTGAATTTTTCAGTAATGTCTGCGCCGTTTTTGTTCATATAATCCCAATCGACCTTAAATTGAGGGATTTCATCCAGATTGGCGCGGTTATCCGCCTTAATGTCGGTACGTCCCGGCAGCAGATAAGCGTCGGTGACCATCTTTTGCGCTTCGTCAGACAACAGATAGTCGATAAACGCTTTGGCGTTGGCTTCGTGCTTAGTCGATTTGAGGATGGCTGCCGGACGAGGGCTGATCACCGTTCCTTCTTTCGGATAAACGATATCGACCGGTTCGCCTTTAGCTTTCGAGGAGTAAGTCATGTAGTCAACGGCAGCGGCCACGACACCTTTAGCTCCCGTAATTACCGGATCCAAAGCTTCTTGGTTGGCGCCGGCCATGGCTACGCCATTTTTCTTGAAGCTCTCAAACAAAGACCAGCCGCTGTCTCCTTTAACGCTCAGGTAGCCGGTCATAAAGTCGAGTGCGGAACCGGACAGCGAAGGATCGGGAATGTTCACCTGGTCTTTAAATTCGGGTTTGGCAAGGTCTTCCCAGGAGGCTGGCGGGTTCTTCACCAATTTGGTATTATAAGCAATCCCTAACGCCGACGCGCTTGTGCTGAAATAGTTGCCATCCGCATCCGACCAATCCGGGTTCAGTTTATCTGCATTTGCGGCATCCGGATAAGGCAGCGTCAGTCCCTCCTGCTTCAAGCCTTGTGCAGACGGAAGGGAAGCCAGAATAACAACGTCGGCAACCGGATTAGATTTTTCCGCTTCCATACGGGCCAGAATTTTACCCGTGGTTCCTTGGAAAACTTCCACTTTAACGCCCGTTTTCGCTTCATAACCTTCGATCAGTTTCGTAGCCAAGCCTTCCGGTCCCGCCGTGTACACGGTCAGCTTTTTGTCTGCAGAGTCGGTCGAAGCCGGAGCGCTGCTTTCAGCAGAAGCCGGTGCCGAGGCAGCCGTAGAGGTATTATTGGAAGAAGCCGAATTTGCACTGTTCGAAGGAGCTGCTCCGCCTGAAGCTGTATTGCTTCCGCAGCCGGCCAAGGCCATGCCAAAGGTCAACATCAGGGCCAGCGCAGCGCCTGTTCCCCATTTTCCTTTTTTCTTCGCTTGCGTGTTCACTGTCATGATTTAATTCCCCCTTGGTTTAATTGCTTTCCTGATTTTGTTGCACAATGGCATTGCGTGATGCATTAGGTTATGGCATTGGGTTATGGCATGGGTAAGCGTTGCATGACCTCGTTAAGCGACATTATTTAGTAACAGCTGTTCTTTCGGTACTTTCAGTTCTTTCGGTACTAGCGGCACTCACGGCACGTTTGATAGTTGGATTTGCTTCCACTCTCTCATTCGTCCAAACAGCGGCTCCGGCTTCCGTGAACTTCGTAATCCGTCCTTGTGGCAGATATACGTTTACAAGGCTTCCTGCCGGAATCCGGCTGTGATGATAGGCGGTCCAAACGTCCTGTTGCTCCTCCGCCCGGATGTGCAGCTCGTAACGGTCACCCATGTAACTAACCTGCAGCACTTCCGCCTCAAAGGCCTGGCAGGTCCCTTCCCGGTCCTGCTCCCAGCGAAGGTGCTCCGGTCTGAACATGGCGTTCATGGTGTTTGTGGTGTTTGTGGTGTTCGAGACCCAATCCCCCGAGCCAAGCTCTGGCAACGCACTGCCCTCTTCCAACAGCCGCAGCCAGTTCGATTTACCGATGAAGCGAGCGACAAACGGATCGGCTGGCCGCCCATAAACCTCTTCAGGCGTTCCAGACTGCAAAATGCGGCCACCCTGCATGACGACAACTTCATCGGACATGGACATCGCTTCGATCTGGTCGTGCGTGACATACAGGGCGGTGAGTCCCATATCGCGCACTAGCGACATCATCTCGACGCGCATTTCCTCACGCAGAACGGCATCAAGCGCGCTAAGCGGCTCGTCGAACAAGACGAGGCGCGGCTTCACCGCGACAGCCCGGGCAAAAGCAACCCGCTGCTGCTGACCGCCGGACAGCTGGTGCGGATAACGATTTTCCATGCCGCCCAGCTTTACCTTGTCCAGCGCCTCCATGACGGTTTCCCGTAGCTGGCTCGTGCGCCGGCTTGTCCTGAGGCCGAAGGCTACATTTTCAAATACGGTCATGTGCGGCCACAAGGCAAAATCCTGAAAAACCATGCCGAACCCGCGTTTATGCGGCGGCGTTTCCTTGCGTCCGGATCCGGTAAATAAAACCTCATCCCCGAAGGAAATCGTGCCTTGGTCCGGGGTCTCCAAACCGGCGATCATTCGCAGCAGTGTAGTTTTCCCGCAGCCCGAAGGGCCAAGCAGCGTAGTGAATCTGCCATGTTTGACCGTTAAATCGGTAGGATGCAGCGCGGTGGTGACACCGAAGGTTTTTCCGAGCCCTTTTATATGTAAATCCATAATGTCCCTTCCTTGCTCAGTTAACTGGTAAACAGCTGCAGCTGCTTACAACTCTTAGTCTACTTACCTTGTTCAAACCCTGTGTTATTGCAAAGTTAAAACAAAATTAATTGTTTCAATGAATTGTGTTAACATTCATAGATTTAATCTATATATATAGATCTTTGTTTATGGAAGGGACCTGAGGAGAACTTATGGAAATGATGAACCTGAACTTGCTGAAGCTGCGAATCGTAGAGCTGCTGGAGAAACATAATAAAATTACAACGGTGGCGGAAATTCTGGAGCTTAAACAGCCGACCGTTACTTTTCATATGAAAAACATGGAGAGAGATTTTGGGGTAAAGCTGTTCGACACCCGTATGGGGAAAATTATTCTGACCGACGCCGGCTACGCCCTGCATCATTATGCAGTCAAAATCGGTGCCCTTGCGGCTGAAGCCCAGCGGGCCGTCACGGAGTTTGACGCTTTGCGGAAAGGAAGCCTGCGGATCGGAGCCAGCTATGTGCCGGCCACTTATCTGCTGCCCGAGGTCATATACGGCTTTTCCAGAGAATACCCGGGGATTCATATCTCCTTATCGGTCAAAACGGCGCCGGCCATCCGCGAAATGCTGGAGAAACACCAAATCGATTTGGGCATCATCTCTACCGAACCGTTTATGTCTGCCGAACTTCAAAACGAAACGATCTGTGAAGACGATCTGGTTCTAATCTTTTCTCCAAACCATGTCCTGGCCTCAGAACCGGAGCCTACTGCCGAACAAATCGCATCCTCCTCCTTCGTTCTGCATGGTACGGAGTCCAGCACCCGCCGTCTGACCGAAAAATGGCTGGAAAGCAGTCGCCGTCGCCTCCCCTCCTTTCTGGAATTTGATTCCCTGGAGGCCATTAAACAGGCCGTGATGCTTGGCGAGCATGTCTCTTTCGTCTCCCGCATGGCGGTTGAGGTTGAGGTTCAGCGGGGGCTGCTGCAAATGAGGAACATCCCAGGGAATGAGTCCAAACGCTACATCTATATGGTCACCAATACCAACCGGCACAAGTCGGCTCTGCTGAGCAGATTCACCAGTCATTTATCCGAATGTCTGAAGCCCGTCCAACAATAAATCTTGGGTATCCAAAAGAAACTATTTCATTTTTTTACCAGAAAAATCAGCAGCTTTGACATCTTTCTGATAGAACCCCTTTAAAGTGGAGCCTGTAGGGAAGCCAAAACTTTAAAGGAGTGAAACAATGAAATTTCAAGCCAAAATCGTCAAATCTGTCACTGCTGCCACTTTAACCGCCGCTGTCCTGCTGACTGGGTGGCAAGGAACGACGGACGTCCATGCGGATTCCAATGCGGTTCCTTCCTACGAAGTAAAATTCCTGCTGGATGCAGGCAAAGTATTAAAGACGGATGGAACTTTGCAAAGCTCCGTAACGAGCGCTTTTGACATTTCGGATCCGGCTGAGAAGCAGCTGGTCGAGTATTTCGATACCGATGCGCTTGATCTCAATGCTTCCGGCTGGAACGTGAGATTCCGCAAAAAAGAAGACAAAAAGAAATACGAGCTCACTTATAAAAAACGTTTTGCCGTCTCCAACGGCAATATTGATGCTGCGCTAACAGAAGCCAACAAAGCCGGCTTCGATTCCTCCGACGACAACTATGCCGCCGAAGTCGACTGGGGCTACAGCAAACAAACGCTCAGCTTCTCCAACGATAAAGAAGAATCGGCCTCTAAAGGACTTAGCGTTCCTTCGGAAAGCAAAGCGCTGGACATCCTGGTAGACAACATTCCGGGCAAGCTGGAAGACACCAATTCTAAAGGCTGGGGCAAGGACACACTTGAGGATTCCCGTGCTCATGGTCCAGTGACCGTTGATAAATACGAAGGCGAATTCAACGGCCTTGAAACGGATATCGAAGTAATGCCGGTCAAAACGGCAGACGGCAAAGGCATGGAGAATGTGATCGAAATTTCGTTTAAAACGGACAGCTACAACGAAGCTTCCTCTAACCGCGACGAGCTGATGAGTCTGCTCGATTCCAAAGGCTGGTTGGTACACGCCGACTCGCTGAAAACCAATCTAGTTTTGGAGCGATATTAAATAACAGACGGCAGTAGGCTGACAAATAAGAAAAGAGGGTGTCCCAAAAGTCATTAAAATGACGGGACACCCTCTTCATTTTCCTAAACAAAAAGAAACCACTCTTTGGTAAAATAGAAGTACCACCAACCATTCACAAAGAAGAGGTTTCTTTTGTACATTCAATATACCATGGATCAACTTTGTTTACCAATGGATTTAGAAGAAGACATTCCCGAAAATCATCTCGTTCGTGTAGTCAACGCTGCCGTCAATCGCCTCGACTACGCTATCTTTGACGCCGCTTACCCTGGAGGCGGACGGGACAGTTACCACCCCAAGATGCTCAACAAAGTCCTCATTTACGCCTATACGCAGCGCATTTACTCCTCTCGCCTCATTGCCAAGGCTGTTCGTGAAAATATCATGTTGATGTGGCTTGCAGGCAGGCAACGTCCGGATTTCCGCACCCTCAACCGATTTCGTTCCGAGCGCATGAAAGCCGTATTAGAGGCCGTATTCACAGCGGTTCTTCAATTTCTGGCCGAAGAGAACTACGTGAAACTGGATCATTACTTTGTGGACGGAACCAAGATCGAAGCCATCGTCAAATACAACACACGTATCACCGTGAAAAAAGCAGGGCCTGGCAAAAGGATATCCGCAAGATCGATAACAGGATCTACAACAGCGAACACGATACCTGGACATGTCCATTTGGACAAACGCTATCTTTCCGGCGAGGAAGCAAAGAGAGAACGGAAAGTGGATACGAAATCGAATACCGTCATTACCGAAGCTCCAGCTGTGAAGAATGTCCACTAAAGTCGCAGTGCACAAAGGCTCAGGGGAATCGGGAGATCAAAGTCAGCATGAAATATATACGGCTCAAGAATCAAGCAAGGCAAAAGCTCCGAAGTGAAGAAGGATATGCCTTAGCGGTTAGACGAATGATTGAGCCGGAGCCGGTGTTCGGAGACATGAAGAGCCATCGAGGGTTTAAAAGGTTCCTGCTTCGAGGCTTACAAAAAGTAAGTCTGGAGGTCGGGTGGCTTTCCCTTGCTCACAATCTTTTGGGACACCCTCTTTTTATTTTTTTGAGAAGATACCAGTATGGGCGTTTAGGCCCCCTCGATATGCCATCCCCTTACCTTAAATGAAACCGCCGTTAACGCGCAGCGTTTGGCCGGTTACCCATTGAGCTTTTTCGCTGACCAAAAACTCAATGACATTGGCGATGTCCTCCGGCTCGCCCAGACGGCCGAACGCATTCATTTTCTTCATGCCTTCAATCTGCTGTTCGGTTTTGCCCACGGTAAACAGCTCGGTATTCACCGGGCCGGGAGCCACGGCGTTGATCGTAATTTGTTTAGGGCCAAACTCTTTCGCAAGCTGGCGTGTAAACTGCTCCACCGCCCCTTTGGTCCCCGCATAAACGCTGTATCCCGGAAACATCTGGCCGACTACGGAAGTGGAGATATTAATGATCCGTCCTTGCTTGGACATGTATTTCATCGCTTGCTGAATGGCAAAATAGGCACCTTTAACATTAACGTTAAACTGTCTATCAAAGTCCTCCTCCGTCATTTCCGACAGCGGTTTTGTAATCATCAATCCGGCGTTATTGACCAGAATATCGACTTTGCCATAGGCCTGAATCGTGTCCAGAAACAGCTTTTCGATTTCGCTGAGGCTGCTAAGATCCGCTTTAACCGCAATGGCTTCTCCGCCCTGCCGCTTAATCTGCGCTACCGCTTCTTCCGCTTTATCCGGATTGCTGGAATAGTTAATCACCACTTTGGCGCCCAAACCGGCCAGCTGCCCGGCAATTTGGCGTCCAATTCCTCTCGAGGATCCTGTAATAATGGCCACTTTGCCAAATAAAGTTGTCATGAAGCTCATCCTTTCTATTCCCTTAATTTTATTCATTCCTTTGTCATTTCACGCGTCAATTTCCTATGGTCTAAATATAGCACATAGATAATTAAATGACAATAATTAATATTTGTTATTTGTTTTATCAAGAAGGAAGACTAATCTATAGAAAAAAATGCTCTGTCTTACCCCTCTTGCTTCGGGGAAGTGAAGTTACAGGGGGGCCAACCGGTCTGAAGCACAAAAAAGACCCTCCACGCTCATCACGTAAAAGGTCTTGAATTCATAAGCTATAGGTTGTCCTTAGTTAAAGATTAATGGTGGCGGAAAGAGAGGGATTCGAACCCTCGCACGCCTTGCGACGCCTAACTGATTTCGAGTCAGTCCCCTTATGACCTCTTGGGTACCTTTCCGCAGCATATATGATTGTACCATGATTCTAATTAGCTTGCAAGATCTCTGAGAAAAAAAGGAATCCGATCACGAGAAAGAATCTTGATCTCCCGGAGTCTGCGGATCGGCAGCTTCAGCCGAGCGGATCACCTTTTTCATATTTTTCTCAAACTTGGCTCTGGGAATCAGCACGCTATGCTTGCAGCCCACGCATTTGATGCGAATATCCATGCCCATGCGGATAATCTCCATCTCATTGCTGCCGCAAGGATGGTTTTTCTTCATCTGTACGATATCGCCAAGCTGAAAGGATTTCCGTTCCATACCTGCTCCCCCTCTATTGTTTTCCTGCCTGTCAGGCTTCGCCGTCGGCCTGTGCCGGTTCCCGGGCTGCCAATCTGGCCTCTTCCTCTTCAAGCGCCGCCTTGGCATAAGCCTTGATTTCCCGTTCCAGATTGGCACGCATCGACGGCTGACACTCCACGGTAATACGCACCACATATTCGCTTGTAGTTAAAGATTGAACCCCTACAACATGCGGAGTTTCCGAAATAAGTTTGTTCTCCTCTTTGAGCCGGGCCATAGCGTCTTTCAGCAAGTCGATAGCGTCGTCCAATTTACGAGCATTGCTGAACGGCAAATCTACAAGCGCCAGCGAGTTATTCAGTGAATAATTCGTTACGGTAGTGATCATGCCATTTGGAATGATCTGCACCTCTCCGGTCCAGCTGATCAGACGGGTTGATCTTAAACCGATCATTTCGACCGTTCCCTTCACTCCGGCAATCTGTACAACATCTCCGACGGCAAACTGATCCTCAAAGATGACAAAAAATCCGGTTATCACGTCTTTCACCAGGCTTTGTGCGCCAAACCCGATTGCCAGCCCGACAACTCCTGCTCCTGCAATCAGTGGGCCGAGATTAACTCCTATCTCCCCTAATATAAGCATAATCATAATAAAATTGCTAACGATTGTCGTTACATTTTTCATGAGCTCCCCAACCGTTACAAATCTGCGGGGGTTGAGCGTCAGCCGGTTTTTCTCTCTGCGCTCCAGAGAATTATCAATAATTTTATAAACCAGCCGGACAAATAGACGGGTTATCAGTAAAATAATGACGATCCGAATACCAGAAAATAAAATATTTTCCCACATCGTCGTATCGGTTATTTTATCCCAGACCTTATCCTTCCAGGTCTTTGCCGCCTCAATCGCTTCTTGCGCGTCGCTAACCTCTAACAGGAACCGGTTCATGTCATCAAACCTCCTCAAGCCTTATTTCGTCATAGACCTCATTTTGAAGTTTAAAAATCCCTCTGATCTCTACCTTTTCCTGACGGATCATTTGGACAACCTGCCCGAGCAAATCCGGTGGAAATTGAATAGACAACGCACAACCCGCCGTAATGGATTTGGGGGTAGGAAATAAATCAAACTCAAGCTCCAGATATTCCATCAGCGTTTCGGAGCGAAGCGCCTGCTGCGTAGAATCAAAAGCCATCACCAGCCAATCCTCCATCTCGACCCTCCTAAATCCCTTATAGATTGAAGTATAAAAAACTCACATTTTCCATATACTGACTACTACACCGTTGTCCAACGAATCCTAAAATCGGGCCAAGCATCAGGCCTATTTTGTGAACGGATACATTGGGCATTCGCCAGGCATTTCTTGGTTTGGTCCAAGGTAAGGATTTATTCCCCTACGTAATCCCGGACGCCATTTTAAACTTTTATCCCAATTCAAAAACAAGGAGAGGTCTCTATGTCCCAATTAAAACCTGTTCCCGGTGTACAAGGAATTCCTTACTTGAAAATTCCCCACACCGAACCGGGAGTTCATTCGGCTATCATCCATCGGCTTTTGCTGCACTTTAATCAAATGGCCCTGCATCGCCCTATCATTATAGTTTGTATCGGAACGGACCGCTCAACCGGCGATTGCCTTGGCCCTTTGGTCGGAACGGCTCTTTCCAAGCTTGACCCGACTCTATTCCATTTGTACGGAACGCTCGAACAACCGGTTCATGCCATGAACCTTCAAGAAACGTTAACCCTCATTAACCAAACCTATGATCAGCCATTCATTATCGGAATTGATGCCTGCCTAGGGCAATCCTCAAGCGTAGGCTGCATTCAGATCGTTGAGGGCCCTCTCCGCCCCGGAGCAGGCGTAAATAAAGAATTACCGCCGGTTGGCGATATCCATCTTACAGGCATCGTCAATGTCGGCGGCTTTATGGAATACTTTGTTCTTCAAAATACAAGACTTAGCCTTGTCATGCGTCTATCTGATATTATCGCAAGCAGCTTGTATTCCGCCATCCGGGAATGGAGACGCAGCGGATTTTAGCCCTCTTGCCCAGCCAGAATAATTGCTTCCCGTTCTTCAGGGGAAAGCATATAAGTGGACTCTCCCTGTTTAAGCGGTTTCGCGTATACGTAAGACCCTTCACGGTTGAACAATCCAGTCAGCACCACTCCATCCTTCATGTCATTGACAATCGCTATGGAGAAGCTCAGATCGCTGCCTGTTTCGGCATAAGCGTTGTAACGTTTTATGCCTATTTTTGCTTTTTGCTTCGGAAGAATGTTTTCAAGATGCTGCAGTTGCCGCTGCTGCTTCTCGTGCTCCTCCTCTACCTCATCCAGCTGAACCTTCAGGTTTACGAGCAGGGATTCCAAATCCTCAACACCCGTCCCTTTCATCATCATCTCATATTTTCTGCGCATCTTTCTGAGCTTTGCCCCTTGGACAAAATTCCAGACCAGCAGCCACAACACCAATACAGCCAAACCGCCGATTAAAGCAAACAGCTGATCCGAAATGAGATCGTTTAATTCCTGCATGTGAATGTTCTTCTCCTTTTAAAAGCCGATGTTCATGATGACTGTATGATCTGTGCCATTTTTCTAAAAAGCCTAGCTTCTCGCCAGCTCCGCAATCGCTCTAACGAACGCTTCTATCTCATGCTCTTGCGTAGTATACCCAACACTGACCCGTACAGCCCCTGTCTCTTTTGTTCCGGATAGTTCATGCCCAAGCGGGGTACAATGATAACCGGCCCGGACCGCAATGCCATATTCTCGATCTAAATGAAAAGCGGTTTGCGCAGGATCCTGGTTCTCCAGAACAAAAGAAACAATACCTGTCCGGGGTTCACCTAACCGAGGGCCCAACCATTTAACGCCATCCATTTTTTGTAATTCAGCAAGAATAGCTTGAGTTAAGTCCCATTCGTGTTTGTAAATTTGTTCGACGCCGATTCGGAGCACTTCTGCTGTACCTGCCGCCATTCCAGCAATACCGGGAACATTCGGCGTACCTGCTTCATAGCGGTCAGGCCGGATATCCGGCTGTTCGGGCTCATCAGATTGACTGCCGGTTCCCCCGTGCATTTGCGGGACCAATTGCAGATCCGGATGGATATACAAGCCGCCTGTCCCTTGAGGACCAAGTAACCCCTTATGTCCAGGAAACGCCAGCATGTCAATCCCCATCTGCTCGACATGGATCGGATAATTACCGGCGGTCTGTGCTCCATCCACTAGCATAGCAGCACCGTGATCATGAGCCAGACGTGCAAGTTCAGCAACAGGCAAAATACAGCCTAACAAGTTGGAGCTATGAGTAGCGATAACCATCCTTGTGTTTTTGCGAAATAATTTCTTCGCTGCTTCCAAATCAACCTGTCCCGAAGGATCGACCTGGATATAATCGACTTCCACCCCTTGGGTCCGTTTTAGAAACTCCAGCGGACGGCGCACCGAATTGTGCTCAAGCATCGTCGTGATCACATGATCTCCCGGCTGAAGCAGTCCTTTGATTCCCAGATTCAACGCCATCGTCGCATTATTAGCAAAAGCTACATCATTTGGATTTCTAAATCCTAGGAGTTTGGATAAGGTTAATCTCGCCTTATTCATCGCTCTTCCAGCCTGTAGCGACATGCCATGTGTCCCTCTTCCCGGACTACCGGCAATAGAATTCATAACCTCCATCATGGCATCCATTACAAGCTGCGGTTTCGGCCACGATGTAGCCGCATGATCCAGATAAATCCGTTCATTTGATTCCAAGAACTTATCCTCCCTGCTTCCTTAGTCCCTGCTGCCACAGGGGTCTCCATAAGAAGAAAAAATTTCTGGTGAAGTACGATGAAAGAAGACTGCACGGCTTGAAAGGGATTTTTTACTTCCAGAATCGAAGGTATAGGATCTTTCGTCCCTCCTTCTGAACTCATATAAAGAAGAAAACACATCCATCTTGGAATCAAGACAGATATGTCATCATCGACTTATTGAAGCAAATCGAGTAAACGCTGCAGATCCTGCTGGCTGTAATAGTTGATTTCAATTTTTCCTTTTTCTTTATTGGCTTTAATTTTTACGGTTGTTTTATAACGATCTCGAAGAACTTCTTCTACTTCCTCAATATAAGGATCCCGTTTTTTGGTAACAGGTTTAGGTTTCTCTTTGCCCTTTCGATCGAGCTGTTGTACCGCATCCTCCAACTGCCGGACGCTCCATTCGCCTTCGATACATTGCTCGGCAAGCTGTTTGATCATCTCTGGATTTTTCAAACCTACCAAGGCACGGGCATGACCCATCGATAATGTTCCACGTGAAACATATTCCTTCACTTCTTGCGGCAAGGACAATAATCGAAGAAAATTGGCAATGTGCGATCTTGATTTCCCGACCTTCATGGATAATTCTTCCTGGGTCAGTTGGAACTGATCCATCAATCCCTGATAGGCGACCGCTACCTCCATCGCATTTAAATTTTCACGTTGAAGGTTTTCAATAAGCGCAATTTCCATGACCTGTTGATCCGTAAAATTGCGAACAACCGCAGGAATCGTTTCTTTCCCGCAATACTGCGAGGCACGGAAACGGCGCTCGCCCGCGATGATTTCATAACCTTTAAGCACACTTCTGACAATGATCGGCTGAATGACGCCATGCTGACGGATCGACTCGGCCAGTTCTTTAATGGCTTCTTCATCAAACGTTTTTCTTGGCTGATAAGGATTTGCTCGAAGCTGCTTTAAGGAAATTTCCACCACTTTATCGTCTTCATTAACGGATAGCGAAGGAATTAGAGCATCTAGTCCTTTACCAAGGCGTTTACTCATAAGAGACCACTTCCTTTGCTAGCTCTAAATAAACTTCGGCTCCTTTAGAGCGCGGATCATAAGTCATGATCGTTTGACCATGCGAAGGTGCTTCACTTAAGCGGACATTCCGGGGAATAACAGTTTTGTATACTTTTTGCTGAAAATATTTCTTCACTTCTTCAATGACCTGAATGCCGAGATTCGTACGAGCATCAAACATCGTTAGCAACACGCCTTCGATTTCTAGCGAAGTGTTTAAATGTTTTTGGACCAGACGGACCGTGTTCAGCAATTGGCTGAGTCCTTCAAGCGCATAAAACTCGCATTGTATAGGAATCAAAACGGAGTCTGCAGCGGTTAGGGAATTCAGCGTTAAAATACCTAAAGACGGAGGACAGTCGATCAGTATATAATCATAATCATTTTTTACGAGTTGGAGGGCTTTCTTCAGACGAACCTCGCGGGAAATCGTAGGGACTAATTCAATCTCGGCACCGGCCAACTGAATAGTCGCAGCGATCACGTCCAACCCTTCAACTTGTGTAGGATTAATCGCTTCACGGGGATGGACTTCGTTGATCAGCACATCATAAATACAATTCGGCACATCAGCCTTATTGATGCCAACGCCGCTAGTTGTATTTCCCTGGGGGTCGATATCGACCAGCAAAACCTTTTTCCCGATTAAAGCAAGACCTGCACCTAAATTGACGGAAGTCGTGGTTTTTCCTACCCCGCCCTTCTGGTTCGCTATGGCAATAGTTTTAGACAACCTTTTCACCTCAATATTCTTAAGAAATCTTCTTGTAGACCGGAAGTTCATCAATAGCTGCTATTTCCTACAAAAAGACGCAAAAAGCGGCCCTTATTGCCGCTCCTGGATAACCCTTCCATACCTATCTCTTTGGAATTTGTATCACGATCTCATAATGATCTTCATGATCGGTTTCGGAGGTTTTAATTTCCAGACCTGAATCATTGACCATATCGATGGATTGACGAATCGTATTTAAGGCCAAACGAACATCTTTCGTAAAAGAAATCCGTTTCTTCTTTTTAGTTTTTGCAACTTCTTTATAGAAAGCAATTCGTGCTTCGGTTTGTTTGACATTCAGTTCCTTCGTAATAATTTCCTCCAGAACCTTCTGCTGCAATTCTTCGGTATCCAAAGACAATAAAGCGCGGGCGTGACGTTCGGTAATCTTCCGTTCCATCAATGCGTTTTTCACGACTTCCGGAAGCTGAAGCAAGCGAATTTTGTTTGCAATCGTGGATTGGCTTTTCCCCAAACGCTGAGCCAGACTTTCCTGCGTCAATTGATGCAGGTCAATCAAATTTTGATAAGCGACGGCTTCTTCAATCGAAGTCAGCCCTTCTCTTTGCAGGTTCTCAATCAAAGCGATGGATGCGGCCTGCGAATCGTTAAAATCACGAATAATCGCCGGGATGGTCTCCAAACCAAGTTTCTTAACAGCTCTCCAGCGGCGTTCGCCTGCTATAATCTCATACATGTTATTGCGAAAGCGGACTACAATAGGCTGAATAACTCCATGAGTTCTAATCGTCTGGCATAATTCCTCGATTTTCTCATCATCAAAAATCGTACGTGGTTGATAAGGGCTTCCGACAATCTCATCAACCGGAATTTGCTTCACTTCATCCCCGGCGCTTCGCTCAGTCAAACCAAACAATTTAGAAAATTGTTCTTTCATTCCGCAGATTACCACCTAGTTTCATAGTTTCATAAAGGGCATCCTTTATGATTTCCTAAAAACACAATACGACGTATGTCGGGACATCAATGAGACCCGTTTTTCCTTCCTATGTAAAAAAGCATCTCTATTCAAGACGCAAAGAAGAGACGTTACGGGATAAATCTATTCTACCACTTTTTCCTCTATAATCCTATTCTATTCCATCACGTATTTTGAATTTTACATTCCCGATGTTTCACGTGGAACAAAAGGAAACAACCCCAAGATGTGGAACTTTATGTGGAACTTCATCCTTTCTCACGAACAGGGTCAAGAATAAAGGACATGAAAGAAGCTCATAAAAAAAGGTGCCCGCAGGCACCTCTCCTTCTGTCTAAAATTGTTGTAGTTCAGCTAAAGCGGATCCCTTCCAAAACCCTTGGCCCGTCAACTTTTACTTCCCTAAAAAATGAACATCAAGCAAACTCGAACAGTTCTTCTTATCAGACCAGTGGAGATTTTAAAGGCGTCCCCGCTTTACGCGGATATTTCCCCGGAGTGGCCTGAAGTTTATCCACAAGAATAATGTGCCGGCTTGAATCCGAAACAGGCAGCTGGAACTGGAAGGATTGTTTAACCTTCCCTTTTAGTTCCTTAAAGCTGCGGCCTGCCTCCTTCAGCTCTTCGCTCGGATCCGTTCCTTTCATCGCCGCAAACAAACCGCCTACTTTAGTGAAAGGAAGGCAAAACTCATTCAGTACAGCCATACGTGCAACTGCCCGTGCAGTTACTAGATCATAACTGTCGCGGAAACCCGGTTGACGGGCAATATCTTCGGCACGGCCGTGAACCAGCTTCACCTTATCCAGCTTAAGCTCATTCGCCACATGCTGCAGGAATTGAATCCTTTTATTCAAAGAATCCACGATCGTAAGCTCCAGATGCGGAAAAGCGATCTTCAGTGGAAGACCGGGAAATCCCGCCCCGGAACCGATATCGGCGATCGAGCCGATCTCCTCCATATTCACATAGAAAGCCAAAGATAACGAATCGTAAAAATGTTTGATATATACCTCATTCCGATCGGTTATCCCGGTTAAGTTCATTTTCTCATTCCAGCTGACCAACTCGCGGTAATAACCTTCGAACTGGTCCAGCTGTCCTTCGTTCAGCGTAATGCCCTTCTCTTTCAGCAGTCCGGTGAACTGGGCTTGGACTTGATCCATGTCTGGCGCTTACCCCTCTCTCGATGCGGTTACCCGGTTAAAATGCTCCATATAAACCAGCAGGATCGAAATATCAGCCGGCGTAACGCCGGAGATCCGGGAAGCCTGACCGATCGAAATCGGACGGATTTTAGCCAGCTTTTGACGGGCTTCAATAGCCAAACCTTGGATATCTTCGTATTCGATTTGATCCGGTATTTTTTTCTTTTCCATTTTTTGCAGACGTTCTACATGAACGAGCTGCTTTTCGATGTAACCGGCATATTTCACTTGAATCTCAACCTGCTCCTTCATCTCTTCATCCAATTCCACCTCGGACGGATTCAGGGTATGAACCAGGTCATAAGTGACTTCCGGACGGCGTAAAATAGTCAGCAAATTGCTGCCATCCTGGATCGGAGCGGATTCGATGCTTTCCAGCAGCGGATTCACTTCTGAAGGTTTTACTTTCGCGGCGCGCAATCGTTCGATTTCCGCTTCTACCTTCGCTTTTTTATCCAAAAATTGGTTATACCGTTCTTCCGTAATCAGTCCGATCTCATGGCCGATTGGCGTCAAGCGCAGATCCGCATTGTCATGGCGAAGCAGCAAACGGTATTCGGCACGGGAAGTCAGCAAACGGTACGGCTCGTTGGTGCCTTTAGTCACCAAGTCGTCGATCAGAACGCCGATGTAACCTTCGGAACGGTTCAGCACGATCGGATCTTTTCCCTGCACTTTGCGAGCTGCGTTGATACCGGCCATGATGCCTTGGCCCGCCGCTTCTTCGTACCCGGAGGTTCCGTTGATTTGACCAGCTGTAAATAAACCAGGCAGACGTTTCGTTTCCAGAGATGGCCACAACTGCGTAGGTACCATGGCATCGTACTCAATGGCGTAACCTGTACGCATCATTTCTACATTTTGCAAACCCGGAATCGAACGGAGAATACGCAGCTGAACGTCCTCAGGCATGCTGGTAGACAAACCTTGAACGTAATATTCCGACGTATTTTTGCCTTCCGGCTCCAGAAAAATCTGATGTTTCGGTTTATCGCTGAACCGCACGATTTTATCTTCAATGGACGGGCAGTAGCGCGGACCTGTACCTTCAATCACGCCGGAGAACATAGGTGCGCGGTGCAGGTTTTCATTGATGATCTCATGGGTTTCAAGCGAAGTATAAGTCAACCAGCAAGGCAGCTGTTCATTATCCGAACCTTTAGTCTCATAGGAAAAGAATTTCGGCTTCTCATCCCCAGGCTGAATCTCCGTTTGGGCAAAATCGATCGTATCCTTGTGGACACGCGGAGGCGTTCCCGTTTTAAAGCGGACAAGATCAAAACCCAGCTCCTTCAAATGAAGAGCAAGCCCTACCGAAGGCTGTTGATTGTTCGGGCCGCTTTCGTACATCAGTTCGCCCATGATGATTTTGCCGCGCAGGTAAGTGCCTGTAGTTAAAACCACCGATTTGGCACGATATTCGGCGCCTGTTTTCGTGATTACGCCGACACATTCGCCGTTTTCCACGATAAGCTTCTCCACCATCCCCTGACGCATCGTCAGGTTTGGTTCCTTCTCCATCGTTTCCTTCATCGTTTGCTGGTACAGGAATTTGTCCGCTTGCGCACGCAAAGCGTGTACGGCAGGCCCTTTCCCCGTGTTCAGCATCCGCATTTGAATAAACGTTTTATCGATATTGCGTCCCATCTCCCCGCCCAGCGCATCAATTTCGCGCACGACATGGCCTTTTGCCGGGCCGCCAATCGACGGGTTGCAGGGCATAAACGCAATCATATCCAGGTTAATCGTGACCATCAGCGTGCTGCAGCCCATCCGTGCCGCAGCCAAAGCGGCTTCAACACCGGCATGACCGGCGCCTACGACGATTACGTCGTAGTTTCCTGCTGAATAACCCATGGCAATACCTCCTCTAATAATTTGTTCTATATATTCGTCAGGATAAGTTCCACCCTGTCCTCTTAAAAAAGCTTACCCGTATGAGCCTCAACCTCTTACAAGTGATAAAACCTAAAATTTTTACGACTCTACCATGATACCATGAAGAACCGCCGGATAAACGTATTTCCTGCAATTTTCAGTTATTTTCCGAGGCAGAACTGGGAAAAAATCTGATCCAGCAGCGCGTCCGGCGCCGAATCGCCGATCACTTCGCCCAACTGCTCCCAGGCCAGCCTTACATCGATCTGCATAATATCGATCGGTATGCCGCTGTCTGAAGCCTCATACGCGTCATGCAGCGACTGCTTGGCTTTCTTCAGCAGGGCAATATGGCGCACGTTGCTTACGTAAGTCAAATCACCGGACTCCAGCTTCCCGCCGAAAAATAACTCGCTGATCGCGTCTTCAAGCCGCTCCAGCCCATCCCGTGTCTTCACGGACAGCTCAACGATTTGTCCTGCTTCAAAATATTCGCCCAGCTTGCTTCGATCGAGCTGCTGCGGCAAATCTGTCTTGTTAATCAGAACCAACACCTGTCGCCGACGGATTCCTTCTATTAAAGCAAGCTCATCTTCATGCAGAGGCTCAGCCCCGTTCAGCACCAGCAGAATCAAATCCGCTTCTTCGACTGCGGCTTTGGAGCGTTCCACACCGATTCTTTCAACGACATCCAAGGTTTCGCGGATCCCGGCCGTATCGAGCAGCTTCAGCGGAATATTGTTGATCGTCACGAATTCCTCGATCACATCACGCGTAGTTCCCGGAATATCGGTGACAATCGCTTTATTTTCACGGGTCAAAGCATTCATTAATGAGGATTTGCCGACATTCGGACGGCCGACGATCGCCGTAGTGATGCCTTCCCGCAAAATTTTCCCTTCATTAGCCGTCTTGAGCAGCCGCTCGATCTGGGCAATCACTTTGCTGCAGCGCTCTTTAATAAATTCGGTAGTCATGGATTCCACGTCATGTTCCGGATAGTCGATATTGACCTCAATGTGAGCCAGCGTTTCCACCAGTGTATACCGCATGTCTTTAATTTCCCGGGAAAGGTTGCCCGCCACCTGCTTCAAAGCCACCGAAAAAGCCCGGTCTGACTTAGAGCGAATCAGGTCGATGACCGCTTCCGCCTGGGACAAATCAATCCGTCCGTTCAAGAAAGCCCGCTTCGTAAACTCGCCCGGTTCGGCCAGCCGGATGCCCGGCTGCTGAAGCAGCAGATCCATCACCCGCTTAACGGAGATTACTCCGCCGTGGGTGCTGATTTCAACTACATCCTCCATCGTGAAAGAACGCGGAGCCCGCATCACGGTAACGAGCACTTCCTCCGTTTTCTCAAGCGTTTCCGGATCTATGATAAAACCGTAATGAACAGTATGAGTTTCGGCTTCCGTTAAATTTACGCGCGAACGCAGCAGTTTGGCAACCTCCGGTATGGCATCGGGTCCGCTGACCCGGATAACCGCAATGCCGCCTTCTCCTACCGCGGTTGAGATCGCAGCAATCGTATCGCTTAACATATGGCGAATGCCCCATTTCCTTAAAAAATTTATTGAAGAGCTGATCTCTTCTCTCCTCCAGGTATGACCAAAGCTAAACAATAAACATCCCTTTCAGAATAGAAAACACCCCACAAAACTCCAACCTCAGCGGTTGATAAAGTTTGCGGGGGCCGAACGGCAACATCAAGCGGTACAGAAAATAAAGACTCCTAACCCCTTTAGGGGAACATGGACTTAAAAAGCGCCTATCCTGCTAAAAAACAATGACGTTAGCCGGAGCGTCACGTCATTGGGAGAAAGCTGTTTATTTATTTATTCCTTGGTGCGATGACAACCCGCCTATTCGGCTCTTCGCCTTTGCTGAGCGTTTTGACTTCCGGATGATTCTGCAGTTTGGCATGAATGGCTTTGCGTTCCTGGGAAGGCATCGGCTCAAGCACGACCTCTTTGCCTGTCCGAACAACCCGTTCAGCCAAACGTTCGGCAAGCTCTTCCAGCGTTTTTTTACGACGCTGACGGAAGTTCTCGGCATCCACGATAAGACGTACAAAATTAGTAGAATAGCGGTTAGCCACAATGTTGGCTAAATACTGAAGCGCGTCCAGCGTTTGGCCCCGGCGTCCGATCAAAAGGCCCAGGTTGCTGCCGGATACCGCCAGCAGCATCCCGTCGCGATGCTTTTTAATTTCAACCTTGAGCTCAAGGCCCATGCTTTCGCCAACTTCGCGCAGAAATGACGCCGCCGCCTCATAAGGATCCTGAGCTTGTCCGGCAGCCTGAATGTTGGATGATTCAGGCTCCGGCCGTTCAGCCAATCTTTCCTCCTGCGGGGGTTCCGGTTCCGGACGTCCTTCGCTCAGCAGCGTCACAGCTACCTTCGCGGGTTTGACTCCGATCAGACCCAGAAAACCTCTCGATGGCTGCTCCAATACAGTTACGGCAACTTGATCCTCGGTTACGCCGAGCATGGCCAATCCTTGTTTCACAGCATCTTCAATGGTCTTTCCCGACGTCACAACTTTGTTCATTTGGATTTTTTGGCCTCCTTGGCGCTCCGGTTAGGAGTGCCGGCTTTTAGGTTAGAGCCGCCTTTTTTGGAATTGCCTTTGCTAGGCACAGTTGCAGTGGAAACGGAAGCGACTGCAGCCGTATTTGGCTTCCGATACAAAATGTAGTTTTGAATAATGGTATAAAGGTTACTATAGAACCAGTACAGCGGAAGCGCTGACGGGAAATTGTAAGCCATAAAGAAAATAAGCACCGGATAAATAAACATCATAAACTGCATAGGTCCCGCTACGCTGGACGGATTCATGCTGGACATCATTTTCGTTTGAATGAATGTCGTTGCTGCGGCCAGCAAAGGCAGAATAAAGAGATGGTCCGGTTTACCCAGCTCCAGCCACAAGAAAGAATGCTGGCTGATTGCCGAGTTATGAATAATCGAGTTATAGAGCGCGATAAATACCGGCATTTGAATAATGAGCGGGAAACACCCTGCCATAGGGTTTACCTTATGCTCCTGGAAGAGCTTCATCGTTTCCTGCTGCTGCTGCTGTGGATTATCCTTGTATTTCTCTTTAAGCTTGTTGAGTTCAGGCTGCAGCGCCTGCATCGCTTTGGAGCTCTTAACCTGCTTAAGCGTCAGCGGCAGGATAATCGTCCGAACGATAATCACCATCACCAAGATGGCAAGGCCGTATTCGCCCCCAAACCAGTTGGCAAAGCTGTCCAAGGTGAGCGAGAACCAATAGACTACATTTGCATTCCAGAAGTTACCGTTTCTCAGGTTTTCCGTCGTCGTCTGGGACGCTGCCGAATTCCCGCAGCCCTCGAGTACGGCAATCAGGCCGATAGCCAGAATAAGCAGAATCCATCTGCTCTTTTTAGTCTTCAATAAAGACACTTCATAACCCCTCTCTTAGCCACTTCCATCAGGATAAATCATACCATATTCAGGCATGCAAAGAAAACAAGCCCGCCTCATTTGGAACCCCTGAGCAAACCGGCTTTCCGGAACGCGTGCAGCACGCTTTTTTCCAGCTCGGCATAGCCCATTTCTACGGCTCCTTTTCGCACGATAAAAATAATATCGACCTGGCTAATCAGCTTGTCCTTGTTTAACCGTACAATTTCTTTGATCAGCCTGCGCATCCGGTTGCGCACCACGGCATTGCCGATTTTCTTGCTTACCGATATCCCAAGGCGGAACTTCTCCACCTCGGGTCTGTGCGACCAATAAACGACAAGCTGTCGGTTGGCAAAAGATTTTCCATTCCGATATACACGGCCGAAATCGGCCCGATTGCGTAAACGCAGCTTTTTATGCACGGCTTTTCTCCTTGCTTTTTGTTGCTATCCATCTATTAAGGAAAAAGAGGGAACTCCCCCCGTCCCTTTATTATCGCCGTATTTTTCCTGCCTGTAACCCTCATTGGTTATAGACAATTAAGGCATCACGGATTTTATATTTATTTACGCAAAATAACCCCACAAAGTGGGGCCAGGCTCCGAAGCCAATCAGAAACTTAGCGGGGACCCCGGATACTTTATAAAAGGCCTTAATGGAAAAAAAGACCACCGTAGTGGTCTTTACGTACGCACGTATTACGCACTCAGTACTTTTCTGCCTTTAAGACGACGAGCAGCCAGCACTTTACGGCCGTTTTTAGTGCTCATTCTTTTACGGAAACCATGAACCTTTTTGCGTTTGCTCACGTTCGGTTTGAAAGTAGGTTTCATCTATTTGCACCCCCTCACAGGATATCCTTAACTGATTCGTATTTTTCTCCGCTTATATGTGTTCGCAGAAAAAGCCTTTTTACATTTAATCACGAAACAGGCCTAAAGTCAACTTAATCCTGCTTTTCACCCGGAGATAAATATCCACAGAAATGGAGTATGCTGGACTGAAATATCGGTTGTCCACATGTGGATAATCGTTTTTAACCTTCTTTATCTTTATTAGTAAGTGGCTAGATGTCTCATACATCTCAGAATAACCCGTTTCTTCCCGTTCTTTTCCTTCACTGATACGCTTTCAACTTACCTTTACAGCTTAGTTGGCAAGGGGTAAAATATTATTAAGTTTTTAAATATTGTATACAAGTATACAGATGAGGAGATGATTAACCTAATATTTGAAATGAGGATTCCTTTTCCATCCCAACCCAGCCGATTTTTGGCCCTGCATATTATGGATGCGCCTTCATTCATGTTATGATCGTATAAAGTCTTTATTCGAAATCATTTTTCTAACTGAATGGAGAGAAAGTCATGCGTTATCCCGCTGTTTGGCTGCAGGGAACCTCGCTGGGAGAAGCCGTGGCCAGTGAGTTGAGACTGCAGATCATCAATGGCACCATCAAACCGGAAGAGGTCCTTTCGGAGAACCGGATTGCCGCCGATTTCGGCACCAGCCGTTCCCCGGTCCGTGAAGCCATGCGGACCTTATCGGCCGAAGGCCTGATCCGGCTTGAGCGGATGGGTGCCGTCGTCATCGGGCTTCTTCCCAAAGATCGGGATGAGCTTTATGACGTCCGATATTTAATTGAAAGTTTTGCCCAGCAGCGCCTTGCCGAAACGGACACGAGCGAGCTGGTCGGCCAGCTCGAGAAAATCATCGATCGCATGGAACTAGCCGCCAAACACCACGACATCGTGGAGTTTGCTTTTCAGGATCTGACCTTTCATGAAACCGTGGTCCGAACCGCCAACCATACGCGGATTCTTCATCTATGGAACAGTATCCGGCATATCGTGATGACGGTGATGCTGATTACGACGGAAGAGGTTTTTTCGCGCGGCGACGAAAATATTTCCCGAGTAATAAACAAACACCGCAAATTGATGAATGGACTGATATCAAAAGATTCGGCTCTCATTCAGCAAGAAGTTGAAGAATATTTTGCCGATTCCCGAAACACATTGCAGCGAAGTCTTCCTTCTTCCATATAAGAGCCTATCTAAAGATGCGTTGGTGCTGCCCAGCGTTTCTTGCGCTTTAAATTGTATACAAGTATACCGGTTGTTTCGTAATAAACGGACCCTGAATGTGGGAAAATAACCGAAACACGGTTAATTGTAAGCGTTATAACCATTTTTTCCGAGGAGGAACCTCTATGCAATCTTTGTTTGGCTTAAGCCATGATGCCACCTTGTTGGTCTGGACGGTCATCGCGATCGCCTTTCTGATCATCATGATATCCAAATTCAAATGGAACCCATTCGTAACTCTTCTGATTTCCGCCCTGCTGCTGGGTCTCGTATCCGGCATGAAAGCCGCGGACGTCATAACGTCCGTAACAAGCGGACTCGGCGGCACGCTCGGAACAATCGCGATCGTCATCGGCCTCGGCACTATCTTGGGTAAAATGATGGCCGAATCCGGCGGTGCAGAGCGGATCGCCACCACCCTTATCGACCGGTTCGGGGAGAAAAAAGTCCACTGGGCCATGATGATCGTCGGCTTCATCGTCGGGATCCCCGTCTTTTTCGAGGTTGGCGTTATTCTGCTGATTCCTATCATCTTTACGGTTGCCCGCAAAACGAAAATGTCCCTGCTGCAAATCGGGATTCCGATTTTGGCCGGTTTGTCTACGGTCCATGGTCTCGTACCGCCGCATCCGGCGCCTATGATCGCCATCGACGCCTATCAGGCCGATCTTGGAAAAACCATTTTGCTGTCCCTGATTGTCGGTTTGCCTACAGCTATCATCGCCGGTCCTTTATTTGGCAAATATATCGGCAAACGTATCCATGCAACACCTCCGACCAATTTGGCCGAGCAGCTCTCCGAGAAAAAAACGGCCGATTTGCCAGGCTTCGGCATTACGCTGCTGACGATTTTGATGCCGGTCATCCTGATGTTGATCGGATCCATTGCCGATATTGCGGATCCAAACGCAACCAGCGGCTTTACCATTTTCTGCGAATTTATCGGAAATGAAGTCATCGCCCTGCTGATTTCGGTTGTTTTTGCCTATTTCACACTGGGTTTCGCAAGAGGATTTACCAAAGAGCAGATCTCTAAATTTACAAGCGAATGTTTGGCGCCTACCGCAACCATCATTTTGATCATCGGCGGCGGCGGCGCATTCAAACAAGTTCTGATTAACAGCGGCGTAGGCTCTGCGATTGCCCATGTGGCTACCAACGCTCATATCAACGTTATTTTGTTCGCCTGGCTGGTCGCTGCTTTGATTCGCGTTGCCACCGGTTCCGCAACGGTTGCGATGACAACCGCCGCGGGCATCGTCGCCCCTGTCCTTGCCGCCACGCCTGGCGCAAGCGTCGAGCTGGTCGTGTTGGCTACCGGCGCAGGTTCCCTGGTCCTGTCGCATGTAAACGATGCGGGCTTCTGGATGATCAAGGAGTTCTTCAACCTGACCGTTCCGCAAACGTTGAAATCTTGGACCGTTATGGAGACGCTGCTGTCCGTCATTGGCCTGATCTTTATTCTGATTTTGAGCATCTTTGTATAAGCCCATTTGCACCTCCAAACAAACTCAAGTTACCTAAGATCAGATCATCTCAGCAAAAATTAAGGAAGAAGGCTTTAAACATGAACACAACCACTGCACGAAATGAAAAAGATTCCTCTTATATGATAGGTGTCGATATCGGCACCACCAGCACCAAATCCGTCCTGTTTCGTCAGGACGGTTCTATTTTAGGAACGGCTCATGTGGAATATCCTTTATATACGCCGTCCGCGGATATTGCCGAGCAGGATCCGGAGCATATTCTTACGGCCGTCGTGGAAACGATTCGTCAGGTCATGCTTCAAAGCGCAGCTGACCCAGAGCAGGTGATGTTCGTTTCCTTCAGCTCCGCCATGCACAGCCTCATCCCTATGGACGTCTCTGGACGGCCGCTCATGCGCGGCATGACCTGGGCCGACAACCGGAGCGCCGGCTGGACCGAGAAGCTGAAGCGCGAGCTCGGCGGACATGAGATTTATTTGAGAACGGGCACGCCGATCCATCCGATGTCCCCGCTCACCAAAATTCTGTGGATGCGCCACGAGCAGCCCGAAATGTTCGCGCAGACCTCAAAATTTATTTCTATAAAAGAATATGTATTTCTAAAATTATTCGGCGATTACGTTATCGATTATTCGATGGCCTCCTGCACCGGCTTGTTTGAGCTTGAAAAGCTGGATTGGGACCAGGGCGCCTTGGAGACGGCCGGCATTACGCCTGACCGCCTGTCCAAGCCTGTGCCGACCACCCATGAAATGAAAGGCCTCTCCCCTGTCTACGCCGAGCAAATGGGCCTGCATCCGGATACGTCCTTTATCGTCGGCGCCACGGACGGCGTTTTGTCCAATCTGGGGGTCAACGCCATTGACCCCGGCGTAGTAGCCGTCACGATCGGCACCAGCGGCGCTATCCGCACCGTGGTGGACCGTCCGGTCATCGATCCGAAAGGCCGGATTTTCTGCTATGCGCTGACCGACAAATTATGGGTCATTGGCGGACCTGTCAACAATGGCGGCGTTATTTTCCGCTGGGCGCGGGACGAATTTGCCGCTTCCGAGGTCGAAACCGCTAAACGGCTGGGCATCAGCCCTTACGACGTTTTAACCAAAATAGCCGAACGGGTGCGTCCGGGCTCCGAAGGTCTCCTTTTCCATCCCTATCTGGCCGGGGAACGCGCCCCGCTCTGGAATCCTAACGCCCGCGGCTCCTTTTTTGGTTTGACTCTTCACCATCAGAAGGAGCACATGATACGGTCCGTGCTGGAGGGCGTTATTTACAACCTTTATACGGTGCTGCTGGCTATGGAAGAACAAATCGCCGAGCCGACGAAAATCATGGCCACCGGCGGATTTGCCCGCTCAGCCCTGTGGCGCCAAATGATGGCCGATATCTTTAACCAGCCTGTCACCGTGCCGGAAAGCATCGAAAGCTCCTGTCTGGGCGCCGTGGTGCTTGGTTTGTATGCGACCGGACGCGTAGATTCCCTGCGCGTCGTAGCTGAAATGGTAGGTTCAACGCATCAGCACGTGCCGCAAAAAGAAAATGCGATGATCTACAAGGAGCTCCTTCCGATCTTCATTCGTTTATCCCGCAAACTGGAGGACGAATATACCGATCTGGCAGATTTCCAGCGCAAACACGGCTCGCTGTAAGCTGCTTTCCAGCGCCTGCTTTGCTCTTATAGATTTATAGAACGAGACCGTTCATACCCTATAGTAAAACCTCCAGGCTTGCACAAGTAGAGTGCAAGCCTGGAGGTTTTCTTTTTTCCGCGAAGCGGGGAAAATTTAAGCCATTTTTTGCCTTATAAACCCGCCCGATCAACCGACAGCATAAAACAGCAGTGAATAACTTTAATCGCCAATTTCAGGGCATTCTTCATAAACTGTGCATAAGATTTGCTGGCAAATACCGCTTTATGTCGAAAACTAAACAAATTATAAACAATATGTAGTGGTGTGGAGCATTATTATGCACAAGTTATTGAATTTGTGGATAAATTCCGCCGACTCATTGAAATATAAGCCTTCTTTTGCTATGATTAGATTGCTTTTCGGTGTGAATATCTTTTAAACCCTCGAAGATTATCAACAGCCTGTGGATAAAATTGTGAACAATTTCATTTTATCCTCATTCAATTTAATTTCATGAACACGAGTACTGGGGATAAGATTCCCCTTTATTTCTGTTTTTTTCTGTTTTTTCGACTTTTTCTTGCAGTTCCCACTCTCCATCTTCGCCACGTCTTGACCTGTAGGCCCAGGAACCAACGGAGATTCCGCTCTCGAGAAGGAGCTATTTTATGGCTTAAGCCACAATTGTAAGTGTTATAAAGGAGTGACAGTCTGTGGACAGCCATACCTCTGAATTATGGCAGCAAATCCTATCCATCATCCAAACCAAACTGAGCAAACCCAGCTTTGATACCTGGTTTAAAGCCACCAAACCCGTATCGATCACCGATCGTTCCGTTGTGATCTCGGCGCCGACTACTTTTGCCGTTGAATGGCTGGAGAGCCGGTATACCAAACTTGTGGCTTCCACCATTTTCGAAGTGATCGGCCAGCAGGTGGATGTGACTTTTGAAATCGAAGAGAACAAGCAAGCCGAGCAGACCGCTCCGCAGCCTCAAACGCAGCCGGTTGTGGTGTCGGACGAGCCGATCTCTAATATGCTGAATCCCAAATATACGTTTGATACCTTTGTCATCGGATCGGGCAACCGTTTTGCGCACGCCGCCTCCCTGGCCGTTGCCGAAGCGCCTGCGCGCGCCTATAACCCGCTGTTTTTGTATGGCGGCGTAGGATTAGGCAAAACGCATCTGATGCATGCCATCGGCCACTATATTCTGGAGCATTCGCCAAACAGCAAAGTCGTTTATATTTCCTCCGAAAAGTTCACGAACGAGTTCATCAACGCCATTCGGGATAACCGCGGGGAAAGCTTCCGGAACAAATACCGGAACATCGACATTCTGCTGATCGACGATATTCAGTTTTTGGCGGGCAAGGAATCGACGCAGGAGGAATTTTTCCATACGTTTAATGCGTTGCACGAGGAACGGAAGCAGATCATCATTTCCAGTGATCGGCCGCCAAAGGAAATTCCGACGCTGGAGGAACGGCTCAGATCACGGTTTGAGTGGGGATTGATTACGGATATTCAGCCGCCTGATTTGGAGACGCGGATCGCGATTTTGCGCAAAAAAGCCCGTGCCGAGAACCTGGATATCCCGAACGAAGCCATGATGTATATTGCGAATCAAATCGATACGAACATCCGGGAGCTCGAAGGCGCTCTGATCCGGGTGGTGGCTTATTCTTCGCTGATCAACCAGGATGTGACTACACACCTGGCAGCCGAAGCGCTGAAGGATATCATCCCTTCCAGCCGTCCGAAAATGATCACGATTCAGGATATCCAGCAAAAGGTGGGCGAATATTACAACCTGAGGCTTGAGGATTTCAAGGCGCGGAAACGGACCAAAGCGATTGCCTTCCCGCGGCAGATTGCCATGTATCTGTCCAGAGAGCTGACGGATTATTCCCTGCCTAAGATCGGGGAAGCGTTCGGGGGCCGGGACCATACGACGGTCATCCATGCCCACGAGAAAATTTCGCAGCAGATGAAGAACGATCAGGAACTGTTTAAAATCGTCAATAACATCACAGAGAAAATTAAAAATACAACGGCTTAGAATTATGCACAACTGAATAACTCGTCCAATGCTCCAAAGCCTATGCACAAGCTATGCACATGTGGATAGGCTTGATTTTATATTGTTAGTGGGCTTATCCACATATTCAGTGCCCCTACTGCTATTACTACTATTTTTTAAAAGATTAATAACTTCAAAAGACAGCAGCCTTGCGGCCGCTTCGAAAAAAAGAGAAAACCTAAACCCGGCTTCGCCGATTTCGAAAAAAAAAGAGGAAGAGCCGCTGCCGCCGGCAGTTTAACAAACCGATTAGGAGTGACGTTATGAAAATCCGGATTTTGAAAAATGAACTGAACGAATCGATCCAGCATGTATCCAAAGCGATCTCCAGCCGTACAACCATTCCGATTTTGACGGGGATCAAACTTGAAGTGAACTTTCAGGGACTAACGCTGACGGCCAGCGATACCGATATTTCCATTCAGGCTTTTATTCCGCAGGAAGATAACAACAAGCAGATCGTTCAGGTTGAACGTCCGGGCAGCGTAGTTCTTCCGGCTAAATTTTTCGTCGAGATCATCAAGAAGCTGCCTTCTTCCGAAATTGAGATGGAGGTCAAAGAGGGTTTTCAAACCTTCATCCGCTCCGGCTCAACGGATATCCAAATGGTGGGCCTTGATCCGGAGGAGTTCCCTGTTCTGCCGACGATTGAAGAAGATCAGGTCATTTCCCTGCCGGGAGATTTGCTCCGCAATATGATCAAACAAACCGTGTTCTCCATTTCCACCCATGAAACCACGCCGATTTTGACGGGGGTTTTGTGGAACCTGAGCGACAACTTGTTCAAATTTGTGGCAACCGACCGCCACCGTTTGGCCAGCCGTACGGCTCCGATCGACAATGCGGAAGGCATCCGGTTCAGCAACATCGTCATTTCCGGCAAAACGCTGAACGAGCTGAGCAAAATCATTCCGGACCAGAACACGATGGTCGACGTCGTTGTGGCCGATAACCAAGTGCTGTTCAAAATTGACCGCGTGCTTTTCTACTCCCGCATCCTGGACGGAACTTATCCCGATACCTCCAAGATTATTCCGTCGCACTACAAAACAGAACTGGTTGTGGATACAAAAAAATTAAGCGATTCAATCGACCGTGCTTATTTGCTGTCCCGCGAAGAGAAAACGAATATCGTCAAACTGCAGACGCTTGAGGACGGAACGATTGAAATTTCCTCCAGCTCCTCGGAACTCGGCAAAGTAACCGAGCAGCTGGACGTGGTCGAATTTACCGGGGATCCGCTTAAAATCTCTTTTAACTCAAAATATATGCTGGACGTCCTGAAAGTGGTGGAAAGCGAGCAGCTGCATATCGGCTTTACCGGCGCCATGAGCCCGATCATCGTGAAGCCGACGGATGAAAGCCGCAGCCTCTATCTGATCCTCCCTTACCGGACCACGAACTAAGTCATCCGAAAGGATAAGTGAAAACGATGAAACAAGTTAAAATCCACAGCGAATATATCAAGCTGGACCAATTCCTGAAGCTGTCGGACTGCGTGCCGACCGGAGGCATGGCGAAAGCCCTGCTGCAGGAGGATCAGGTAAAAGTGAATGGAGAACCGGAAAACCGGCGCGGCCGTAAGCTGTATCCCGGGGACAAGGTTGAGGTCGAAGGCGAGGGTTCCTTTGAGGTTGCTGCAGAGTGAATGCCTCTAACGCGGTTCGGTGGGGAAAAACCTTCCGGATGCTTGAAGAGTAGGAGGAACCGCTGCATGTTTGTCAAAAATTTAAGCTTGCAACATTACCGCAACTATGAAGAGCTGAAGCTGGAAGCTTTCGGCAGCGTCAATCTGCTGCTCGGCAATAATGCCCAGGGCAAAACGAACCTGCTGGAAGCGATTCTGATGCTGGCGTTGACCAAATCGCACCGCACGTCCAAAGACAAGGAGCTGATCTCCTTTCAGGCGGACGCAGCGGTGCTTGCTGCGCTCATTGAACGCAAATATGGGGCGGTTAACCTGGAGCTGAGGTTGTCTCCGCAAGGGAAAAAAGCCAAGCTTAACGGCCTGGAGCAGCGGAAGCTGAGCGATTTTGTAGGTACGCTGAACGTAGTCATGTTTGCTCCGGAGGATCTGGAAATCGTTAAGGGGACGCCGGGTATTCGCAGGCGTTTTTTGGATATGGAGATCGGCCAGGTCATGCCGAGTTATCTCTATCACCTGCAGCAGTACCAAAAGGTGCTCGTACAGCGCAACAATCTGCTGAAGACGGCTTACCAGGCCGGCCCGGAAACGCTGGTCATGCTGGAGGTCTGGAATGAACAATTGGCAGAACATGGTGTTAAAATCATCAAGAGAAGGAAACAATTTATAAGAAAACTGCAACGTTGGGCAGCAGACATCCATTTGGGCATCACCAACGGGAATGAAAACCTCGAATTGACGTATTTGCCATCCTTTGGCGATGCCGATGAGGAAGATGAAGCTGTCTTATTGCAGCAATTTATGATAAAGTTATCACAATTGAAGGATCAGGAAATAAGGCGGGGCATGACGCTGGCCGGGCCTCACCGGGACGACATTGCGTTTCACATCAACGGCAAGGAAGCGCAGGTGTTCGGCTCGCAGGGACAGCAGCGGACGACGGCGCTTTCGCTGAAGCTGGCGGAAATCGAACTGATTCACCAGGAAATCGGGGAATACCCGGTTTTGCTGCTCGATGACGTGTTGTCCGAACTGGATCCTTATCGTCAAACCCAACTGATTGAAACATTCCAGAGCAAAGTGCAGACGTTCATCACCGCTACAGGCATGGAGAGCATCAATGCCGCCAAGCTGAAGGACGCCAGCATTTTTCATGTTCAAAACGGACAAGTGATGTCCTAGAAGCGGGGGCGGACAAGTTGTACATTCACCTGGGCGGTGAGAAAGTGGTATCTTCCAGGGAACTGGTAGCCATTTTTGATATATCGATCGAGAAATCTTCCAAAGTTTCGAAGCAGTTCGTGGCCCATATGCTCGAATCTAAAAAGATGGTGCAGATCAGCGACGAAGAAGCCAAATCGATCGTCGTTACCGAGCATACGGTTTATTACTCGCCTATTTCTTCGTCAACGCTGAAGAAGAGATGCGGCACTTATCAGGAACTGTAAAAGAGTCTTTTTTGGACTTTCCGCTTCTTTTTTCGCGAACGGGATTGATCCTTAATGCGACTCCGTCCTTGGGGACGGGGGCATTCTAATTTATAGAAGTAGGTGAAGGCATGTCTATCAACGAACAACAATCGTATGATGAAAGTCAGATACAGGTGCTGGAAGGATTGGAGGCCGTACGAAAACGGCCGGGGATGTACATCGGTTCAACCAGCGTCAAAGGGCTGCATCATTTGGTCTGGGAAGTCGTGGATAACAGCATCGATGAAGCGCTCGCCGGTTTTGCCGACAAGATCGATGTTATCGTCCATCAGGATAACAGCGTCACCGTGATTGACAACGGGCGGGGAATCCCGGTCGGTGAACATCCGAAACTGAAGAAATCGACTCTGGAAGTCGTCATGACGGTTTTGCATGCGGGCGGCAAGTTCGGCGGCGGCGGATATAAAGTATCCGGCGGTCTGCACGGGGTAGGGGTTTCCGTTGTAAACGCCCTTTCCGAATCGGTCATCGTTGAAATCAAACGCGACGGCCAAGTTTATCAGCAGGAATATCACCGCGGTGCCCCGCAGTACGACATCAGAGTGATCGGTACAAGCGAAACTACCGGTACGAAAACTACGTTCAAGCCGGATCCCGAAATTTTTACCGAAACTACGGTTTTTGACTATACCACTTTGCAGACGCGGATCCGCGAGCTGGCCTTCCTGAACAAAGGGATCAATATTACGCTGCACGACGAGCGAACCGGCCAGTCCGACTCCTTCCACTACGAAGGCGGGATCATTGAATACGTTAAGTTTTTGAACCAGAACCGTGAAGTTCTCAATGAGGAGCCGATCTATGTAGAGGGTTCCCGCGACATGATCGCGGTCGAAATCGCGCTGCAGTACAACGATAGCTACACGGAGAACATTCACTCCTTTGCGAACAACATCAACACGCATGAGGGCGGTTCCCACGAATCCGGCTTCAAGAGCGCGTTGACCCGGATCATTAACGACTATGCCCGCAAAACAAGCGCGATCAAGGACAGCGGATCCAACCTGTCCGGCGATGACGTGCGCGAAGGTTTGACGGCGATTATTTCCGTGAAAATTCCGGAGCCTCAGTTCGAAGGGCAAACGAAGACCAAACTCGGCAACAGCGAAGTCCGCGGGATTGTAGAGTCCTTATTCTCGGAGAAGCTGCAGGAATTTATGGATGAGAATCCGGCCACGGCCAAACGGGTGCTTGAAAAAGCGCTCCAGGCCTCCCGCGCCCGCGAGGCGGCCCGTAAAGCGCGCGAGCTCACTCGCCGCAAGAGCGCGCTGGAGGTAAGCAGCCTGCCGGGCAAGCTGGCCGACTGTTCCTCCAAAGACGCGTCGATCAGTGAGCTTTATATCGTCGAAGGCGACTCCGCCGGCGGTTCGGCCAAACAGGGCCGCGACCGGCACTTCCAGGCGATTTTGCCGCTGCGCGGTAAAATCCTGAACGTCGAGAAGTCCCGTCTCGACCGAATCCTGGGCAATGCCGAAATCCGCGCCATCATTACGGCGCTCGGCACAGGGATCGGCGAAGAGCTGGACATCTCGAAGGCCCGCTACCATAAGGTTATCATCATGACCGATGCAGACGTCGACGGCGCGCACATCCGTACGCTGCTGCTGACCTTCTTCTTCCGCTTCATGCGGCCGATTATCGAAGCGGGTTTTGTGTACATTGCGCAGCCGCCGCTCTTCAAGATCGAGCGGAACAAGGTTATCCGTTATGCGGGCTCCGAGAAGGAGCGCGACGAAATTATCGCCGAGTTTGGCGAAGGCGTGAAATTGAACGTCCAGCGCTATAAAGGTCTGGGCGAGATGAATCCGGAGCAGCTTTGGGAAACGACCATGGATCCGGAATCCCGGACCATGCAGCAGGTCTCCATCTCCGATGCGATTCAGGCGGATGCCTTGTTCGACAAGCTGATGGGCGACAATGTAGAGCCGCGCCGCGATTTCATCCAAGAACATGCCAAATACGTTAGAAATTTGGATATCTAAACGGAATACAAGAAGACCGGGTACGGGCTGTACCTGGTCTTTTTTTGTGCCAAATGGCTAAATGACTCTAATCGGACCAAGAGGTTGGACGGTTAGGGGCTTATTCTAAGAGGTTTTCTTTTTGCTCAAACGTCCGTACGCCTGGGCATATTTGCGGATTTTTACGTAAACGGTTTTATCGGTCAGCAGCTTGAAGGGGAACAAGGCGGGCAGGGTATTAACCTCCAGCAGCCAAGGGCGGAAATCCGCGTCTACGGCAATGTCGAGGCCGATCTCTTTTAACCGGGGATATTTTTTCTCCAGCTGGCTGCCTACTTTTTCCCCCAGTATTCTCAGCTCCCTGATTAACGCAGCCAGACCTTTTGAATCGAGGTAACACTTAAACAGCTCTTCAATGAGCTGGATTTGGCCCCCGCTGTGATGATTCGTAATGATTTTTTGCTGTCCGGCCACCCGGCCGATAAAACCCGTTGTTTCCCAGGCGCCTCTTAAGTTCTTCTGCACGAGGACTCGCAGGTCAAACTTGTTCCGATCGTAGGTCAGCAACTGGATACCGCGCTGTACCAAATAAAGTTTCCCGTTCATCCGTTCTGCGAGCAGTTCATTCAGTTCGCTCAGTGAACTATAAATCCGGCTCTCAATCCCGTACCGAAGTTTATACAGCCATGGCGACTCCGGGATTAAAGGCTCCTCCTGATAACGCTCTATGCTCATAACTCCGTTTCCGTAAGTGCCTTTATCAGGTTTAACGAACACAAAGTTATATAGATTGAGCATGGCCTCCAGCTGCTCCGTCGTAAACGGACGGGTCTCGGGGATATAACCGCTTAGCCAATTGTTTTTCATCAATACTTTCGTTTTTTCCCATTTGCTCGAAACGCGTTGGATCGACAAAGCTGCTTCATTCCTTTCTAAACGGGCTGAAAAAGCCGCTAACGATTGCTATAACGCCGAAAAACAGGACAGAAGGGACAAACAATGATATAATTATAAGATATGGTGATTTTCTAACTTCTTTGAAAAATAAGGAATCCTAGGAGATTGACCTATATAGGGTCAGTGTATGATGCCGGAAAGCCGCAGGACTGGACATTTCCCTATTTTTTTGTTTTTCGAGCCCATAAAAGAAGGCGTTTGGCGAATGTTTAATTGTGCTTGTTTTGTGAAAGTAATATAATAATTATTAGCGTTTATAGAGGATTACGGCCTTTTTATACATTTTTGAGTACCCGCAGACAATCGGAATGAACGGCAGAAGGCACGGTTTCGATTTCGCTTCCGCGGGCTGCTTTTGCGGCTTTTCTCATAGATGTACACTGGTAAATTGAAGGAGGCACAGCATGGCGGAAGAAAAATTCTCGCGAATTGTAGATCGTGATATCGGTCAGGAGATGCGCGAGTCCTTTATGGATTACGCAATGAGCATCATTGTCAGCCGGGCTTTGCCGGACGTCCGGGACGGACTTAAACCCGTGCATCGCCGTATTTTGTATGCGATGTCGGAACTGGGCATGTCCCCGGATAAGCCGTATAAGAAATCGGCCAGAATCGTCGGCGAAGTCATCGGTAAGTACCATCCGCATGGCGACTCTGCCGTATATGAAACGATGGTCCGTATGGCGCAGGATTTCTCCATGCGCAACATGCTGATCGACGGCCACGGCAACTTCGGTTCGATTGACGGCGACTTTGCGGCAGCGATGCGGTATACGGAAGCCAGACTCTCCAAGATTGCGATGGAAATGCTGCGCGACCTGAATAAAGAAACCGTTGATTTTGCGCCTAACTATGACGGTGAGGAACAGGAACCGGTTGTTTTGCCGGCTCGTTACCCTAACCTGCTGGTCAACGGGGTTTCCGGGATCGCGGTAGGGATGGCGACCAATATCCCTCCTCATAACCTGGGTGAAGTTATTGACGGTGTACAAGCTTTGATTGAGAACCCTGAGCTGACCTCCCTGGAGCTGATGGAATATATCAAGGGTCCCGACTTCCCGACCTCGGGTTACATTTTGGGCCGTGAAGGAATTAGACAGGCTTACTCTACCGGACGCGGTTCGGTGACGATGAGAGCCAAGGCCACAATCGAAGAGAATAATAATAAAGCCCGGATTATTGTCCATGAGCTCCCTTATCAGGTAATTAAAGCAAGACTGGTAGAGAAGATCGCCGAGCTGGTCAGAGAGAAGCGGATCGAAGGCATTACGGATTTGCGGGATGAATCGGACCGCAACGGTATGCGTATCGTGATTGAACTTCGCCGGGACGTGAACCCGAATGTGGTGCTGAACAACCTGTACAAACATACGGCCATGCAGTCCACGTTTGGAATCAACATGCTTGCGATCGTAAATAACGAGCCGCGGATCCTGACTTTGCACGAAGTTTTGAAATACTATATCATTCACCAGATCGAAGTCATCCGCCGGCGGACGGAGTTTGATCTTCGCAAGGCTGAGGCGAGGGCCCATATCCTTGAAGGCTTGCGTATCGCCTTGGATCATATTGACGAAGTCATCGCCTTGATCCGTTCCTCCAGTTCGGATGAACAAGCGCGCGAAGGACTGATGAGCCGTTTCGGGCTCAGCTTTGAGCAGGCCCAGGCCATCCTGGATATGCGTCTGCGCCGCTTGACCGGTTTGGAACGCGACAAGATTGAGAACGAATATAACGAGCTGGTTCAGAAAATCGCCGAATACAAAGAGATTTTGGCCAGCGAAGCGCTTGTTCTGAACATCATCAGCCAAGAGCTGCAGGAGATTAAGGAGAAATTCGCAGACGAGCGCCGGACTGAAATTACGGTCGGTGAAGAGAGCATTTTGGATGAAGACCTGATTCCTCAGGAAGAGGTCGTCATTACCATTACGCACACCGGCTATATCAAACGGCTGCCTGTTACCACTTACCGCAGTCAGAAGCGCGGCGGCCGCGGCGTCGTAGGCATGGATACGAAGGATAACGACTTTGTTGAGCATCTGTTCGTAACCAACTCCCACAACTTCCTGATGTTCTTCACGGACAGAGGTAAGGCCTACCGGATCAAAGCCTATGAGATTCCTGAGCTTGGCCGTACGGCAAGGGGAACGCCGATCATCAACCTGATTCAAATTGAACAGGGAGAGACGGTAAACGCCGTTATTCCGGTGGTACCGTCGGAGACGGACAAACTGCTGTTCTTCGCCACCCAGCAAGGGATCGTCAAGAAGACGCCTCTCGAGGATTACGTCAACATTCGTAAGGGCGGGCTGATCGCCATTAACCTGCGCGAAGATGATCGTCTGATCGACGTGAAAATGACGGACGGCAACGAAGAGGTTATCCTGGGCACCGCTCAGGGCATGTCGATCCGCTTCCTTGAGAACGACGTACGCTCCATGGGCCGTTCCGCAACCGGGGTTAAAGGGATCAATCTGGATTCGGATGATGTCGTCATCGGGATGGACGTTATTGTACCGGGCCAAGATGTGCTGATCGTAACGACAAAAGGCTACGGCAAACGTACGCCGGTTGACGAGTACCGTGTGCAGACCCGTGGCGGTAAAGGGATCAAAACGATTAACGTAACCGAAAAGAACGGTACGGTAATTGGTCTCAAAGTCGTTAAAGACGATGAGGACCTGATGATCATTACCAGCAGCGGCACCTTGATCCGGACTAGCATGGCGGGCATCAGCACGATGGGACGTTATGCTCAGGGCGTGAAGCTGATCAATATCCGTGACGAGGATTCCGTGGCTACCGTTTGCCGTACCGATAAAACCGAAGAGTCCAACGAGGACTTGGAGGAATTGTTAGAAGACGGCGAAACGCTGACACCGGAAGAGGAACTTCTGGATGCGGCGGGAACCGATGAAATCGCAGCTCCTGAGATGGAAAATCCGGCGGGAGACTCGGACGAAGAATAAGCTTTAGGTATATGAAAAATGTCCCAAGCGGGCCTTCTAGTCAGAAGGTCCGCTTTTTATTTTCCTATAAACTTTTTTCTCATTTTTTAAAGTTTAAAAAGGGAGATTGTTCCTATCTTTAAACGCGTATATAATTAGTCTGACAGTTGAGAGATCGTTTTTTAGCGATGGACGGCAGCATTTCATTTAGGCGTTTTAATTTTTAGACAGACAGTGAGGGGTAGAAGAAATGGGGATTATAGCTGTAAGCAATCTGAAACCCGGATTTAGAATTGCCAGTCCCGTACATACGATGCTCGGCGGGATGCTGCTTCCGAAGGGGAAAGTGCTGCTTCCCAGAGATCTGGACGTCCTTCAGGCTTTTATGATCCAGGAGGTCGACATTGAGGGGAATGCCAGCTTAAATGCTCCACCCCCTGTATCAAAGGATAAGGACTCTATTTCTAAAAATCCTCCTGCTGCACAGCCGGCCCCTACCGAAACCAGAAGGGTGATCAATGATCAGTTTCAAACGGAATACGATCGAATGCTTAACCTGGTAAAAAGCTCTTTTCAATCTGTGCTGGCTTCAAAAGTACCTGTGTTTGATCTCCGCAGCCAGTTGGAAACCCTCTTGGGCATGCTGAAGAATTACAATATCCTCACTTTTATTCCGAGGAACATGAATGAATATGACTACATGTATCATAACGGCATTTTATCTTCTTTAACTTGCTATTGTCTTGCCCAGTGGCATGGTCTTCCGCAAAAGGACTGGGTACAAGTGGCTTTGGCCGGTCTGCTGCATGATATCGGGAATGCGAAGGTCGATCCGGATATTTTATATAACCCGTCTAGCCTGAATACCGAAGAATTAGAGGAAGTGCGGATGCATACGACCTACGGGTACCAAATGCTGCGCAATATTACAGCACTTAACGAGGGTGTACGCCTTGCAGCCCTTCAGCATCATGAAAAAATCGACGGCTCCGGCTACCCGCTGCGCCTGACGGGCGATAAGATTCACGTCTACGCCAAGATTGTAGCGGTAGCCGATATTTTCCACGCCATGACGCTGAAGAAACGGTATAGAAAAGCACAGTCTCCTTATCTCGTATTAGAGGAAATCCAATCCGAAGCTTTTGGCAAATTGGATCCAGCCATTGTCCAAACCTTTATCGGAAGAGTAACCCAGCTTCACAATGGCACCCGTGTTCGTTTGAATACGAATGAGATCGGGGATATCGTATTTACAGATCGCACCCATCCAACACGCCCTATGGTATCCGTAAAAGGGCAAATTTTGAATTTGGCTCAGAACCACAATCTCTATATTGTGGAGATTATAAATTAGAATTGACCTGCGCTGCAAAATAAGGTATATTAGTAGATACCTGTTTTGCAGCGTTTCTGTTTGTCCAAATCAAATGGAAACAAAGAAACTTTTAAAAAAGCTTGCAAAGCTGCTTCTGACATGGTATGATATAAAAGTTGACAGCGACAAGTTGTTAACGAAATGAAAAGTTTGATCTTTGAAAACTGAACAACGAGTGAGAAATAAATGAGATACATTGGGGACGAATTTCAAATCCATATCGATTTGAAATTCGCTCCGATCTCGTCAGATTCAAAATGAGCTAAACAAACACTTTTAAATGGAAAACCTACCGCCTTCGGGTGGCAGGAACCTTCCATCTTTTATGGAGAGTTTGATCCTGGCTCAGGACGAACGCTGGCGGCGTGCCTAATACATGCAAGTCGAGCGGAGTTAATCGGGAGCTTGCTCCCGATTAACTTAGCGGCGGACGGGTGAGTAACACGTA